>NZ_JBUPWE010000017.1:0-180539 GCF_055502615.1 Pseudoduganella sp. jia 9
ATTACTCACCCGTTCGCCACTCGTCAGCGGAGCAAGCTCCCTGTTACCGTTCGACTTGCATGTGTAAAGCATGCCGCCAGCGTTCAATCTGAGCCAGGATCAAACTCTTCAGTTCAATCTCTGTTGTTCCGATACTGCTATCGGAGGTCACTCACTCAAATAACTGACGAATCATCCGAAGATGATTACGTTTATTACTTGTGTAAGCGTTTGATGCTATATATTTTGAGCTTCCGGACCGAAGTCCGGGGCACATCACATCAAACGCCCACACTTATCGACTGTTGATTGTTAAAGAATTCTGCCCTTGAAGGCTTGCTGCGGATCTTTCAGACCCGGCGACAAATCGTTGTGTTTGTCAGCAGCAGAGAAGCGAGATTATCAGGTGTTTCGTGCATCTCGTCAACCCCTCAGTTTCCAGCGTCGGCTTGCATTACTCCGGGCTTTCAACAGCTCGCTGCGTCGTTGTTCGCTGCGAGGGACAGAACTATAGCAAAGGCGGATCGACTCTGCAATACCCCCGTTTCAATTCCGCCTCCTTGCAATAAATGCATGCCTGATAAGCAAGGCCAGATGGATTCCAGTGCAAGCCGGCGGTGTATCCTCCCGCCTTGTTTTTCCAACTGATATACAGGAGTGTTTCCCCGCATGAGCAGCCAATCCCCTACACCACCCGCCAATACCCGCTGGGGCCTGGCGATCGATACCGAACGCTGTATTGGCTGCCATGCCTGCTCAGTTGCCTGCAAGGTCGAGAACTCCGTTTATCTCGGCGCATTTCGCACCAAGGTGTATTACCACGACTTCCGCGGCAAGGACGCGGCAGGCAAGAGCACGATGAAACGGGCATTTCTTCCCACGCTGTGCATGCAATGCGAAGACGCGCCCTGCCTGACAGCCTGCCCGACCGAATCGATCCGCCGCGATGCCGATGGCGTGGTGCGCATCGATACGTCGACCTGCGACCGCTCGCGCGACTGCATCAGCGCCTGCCCTTATGGCGCGATCCACATCGACCCGGTTTCACAAGTGGCGGACAAATGCGATTTCTGCAGCCACCGACTGGAAGAAGGCATGCAGCCGGCTTGCGTGGAGGCCTGCCCCACCGAAGTGCTGGTCTTCGGCGACGAAAACGATCCGGCCAGCGCCATCAGTCGCTTCCGTTCGCGCCACCAGGCCGGGCTCACGGTGCTCAAGGCCGAGGAAAAGACCCGCCCGGCGGTGCACTACCGCGGCATCGGCAGCGTGGTGCCGCGCGCGATGGAACGCAAGCTGCCGAAGGGCCGCAACCACGATCCGTTCACCTACGAGATCGACACCTGGGCGGAGCTGCGCGCCGATTACAGCAAGGGAGGCAAATGATGGAACGCCGCCAGTTCATCAAGTCCGGCCTGGGCTCGCTCGCCACGCTCGCTGTCGGCGAGACCATCCTGCTCAGTGCCTCGGAGGCATCCGCCGCGGTTTCCGAACCGCTGAACTACGCTCCCGCCGCGGATGGCACGCTGCACAAGGTGCGTCCGGACTACAGCAAGGCAAAATCCGTCAAGAGCGTGTGCCTGAACTGCTCCACGGTATGCGGCATCGAAGGCTTCGTGCAGGATGGCCGCGTGGTCAAGATCCGCGGCAACCCGCTCGACCCGAACCTGGGCAGCTTCATGACGTGTGCCAAGGGCCAGAGCGGCCCCACGATCAACAGCTATCCGGAACGCCTGCTGTATCCGATGAAACGGGTGGGCAAGCGCGGCGAGGGACTGTGGCAGCGCATCACCTGGGACGAGGCGTACGCGGAGATGGCATCGCGCATCCAGCGCTGCATCGACGACGGCCATCCGGAACGGGTGGCTATCCACCAGGGCCGCTCGCGCTATGCGGCGGAAACCTCGCACTTCCTGAACGCGGTCGGCTCGCCCGTGCTGCTGAACCACCGCGCGCTATGTTCATCGAACAAGCGCGCCGCGAACTACGTCAGCCTGGGCGAGACCGACTGGGAATCGATCGACGCGGAACGCTGCCGCTACTTCCTCAACTTCGGCGCCAATTTCTTCGAGGCGCACCAGGGCGGCCTGCATCTCGTGAAGCGGGTCACCAAGGCGCGCTTCGACCATGGCGCCAAGCTGGTCACGTTCGACGTGCGCATGTCCAACACGGCCGGCCGCAGCGACGAGTGGTTCCAGCCCTTCCCCGGCACCGAAGGCGCGATCGCGCTGGCGATGGCGCACGTGATCCTGCGCGACAAGCTGCACGACCGCGAGTTCGTCGCCGATTTCGTGCAGCCCGGCGAACAGCAGCTGCGCGCCTGGCTGGCGGACTACACTCCGGCCTGGGCGCAAAAGCTGTCCGGCGTGCCGGCCAGGGATATCGAACGGCTGGCCACCGAGTTCGCGTCCGCTAAACCGGCGGTGGCCGCGTTCACGAACCGCGGCACCGGTGCCCACTACAACGGCTTCAATGCCGAGCGCGCAGTCGTCATGCTGAACGCGCTGGTCGGCGCCATCGGCGTACCGGGCGGATACTGCTACGGCCTCGATGAAAAGCTGGCGCCGGCGCGCTATCCGGCGCCGCAACCGGCGCCGCCCAAGGTCACCATCCGCACCGACCTGGAAGACCCGCCCGAGTGGCCGCTGGCGAACCGCTGGCAGAAGATGAAAGTGGGCCAGGTGGTCTACGACTTCCTCAAGCAGGGCCGCGCGCGCGTCGACGTCTACATCAGCTACACGATCGTCTCGCCGATGACGTGGCCCGAAGGCCGCGCCACCGCCACCGAAGTGCTGTGCGACGAAAAACTGATTCCCTTCCACGCCTGCTCGGACATCATCTATTCCGAGATGGCGCACTACGCCGACCTGATCCTGCCCGATGCGACGTACCTGGAACGCTGGGGCATGGACATCCGCAACAACCTGGAACTGCAGCACTATGTGATGCTGCGCCAGCCGATGGTGCCGCCGCCGGGTGAGACGGTGTCGTTCCCCGACGTGCTGTTCAACATCGGCAAGCGCCTCGGCCCGGCGCAGGCGAAGTATTTCGCCTTCGGCACGCACGAGGACTACGTGCGCGAGCAGTGTTCGAAACTGCCGACCAGGGGTCCGGACGGCAGGCAGTTCGCCAGCGGCTTCGAGTACATGAAGCACTACGGCGTGCACGTGGACACCAGCCAGCCGAAGACCTACCACGTCTACCGCCGCCAGCTCGATACCGCGCAACTGGCCGGCACGCGCGTGGACGATGCGACCGGCTGCATCATGAAGGCCGACAAGCCCGGCGCGAAGGAAAAAGCGATCGGACTGATGGTGCGCGGCCAGCCGCTGCGCGGTTTCGCCACGCCGTCGCGGCGCTTCGAGATCCACGCGCCGGAAGTGGCGCAGGTGGCCGCCGCCGCCGGCATGAAGGACGACGGCATGCCCAGCTTCCGCCCCGTGCCGGGCCTCGAACAGCTGGCGCGCGACCGCTTCGTGCTCACGTCGTTCAAGTGGAACGTGCACACGCAGGGCCGTACCGCATCGCAGAAGTACCTGGCCGAGATCGTGCATGACAACCCGATGTGGATCCACCCTTCCGCCGCCGCGCGCATCGGCGTGAAGTCCGGCGACCTGGTGGAGCTGACGACCTACCGGCCGCGTTCCGGCAATGCCGGCGACCAGGCATTCAAGGCTGCGGCCGCGGGCAAGGAGGAAATCGTCGGCCGCGCGCGCATCCGCGTGTTCGTGACCGAAGGCATTCACCCGAAGGTGCTGGCGGTATCGAATTCGCTGGGCTGGAAGTTCGGCGGGCGCGCGACGCAAGGGCGCGGCGGCGAACGCGACGAGGTACTGGGGCGATCGGGCCAGGGCGGCGTGCGCCCCGCCCTCGGCGCCGCGCCGGCGACGGACGACCTGCGCAACGGCGTGTGGTGGGACGAGAGCCGCGGCGGGCGGGGCAACGGCGTCAACATCAACGCCATCCTGCCGGTGAACCCGGCGCCGCTGGTGGGGATGCAGGCCTGGTTCGATACGGTGTGCAGCGTGAAGAAGGCGTAACGGCCTGGAACGCTGCCGGCGGCGATGCATGCGCCGGCGGCGCGTTGGACCGGACAGCCCGCCGCCATGCTTCAGAACATGAACACCGTGTACCCATCCGCCGTGATCTGCGCAATGCTCGGCAGCCCCGAGGTGCCCGGCACGCTGTTATCGGTGATCAGGTCGAACCCGGCCTTCTCCGCCTCCTCGCGGGCGCCGAACACGTCGGCGCAGCCGCATGAAATACCCACCACCCGGTCTTCCACTTCCTTGTACAGCGCATGGATCGGGTGCGCCGGATTGGCCAGCACGCCCGGCCAGCGCGTGCCCGTCCCCTGGAAGTAGATGCCGACTTCGGTGTCCCTGTGCTTGAAGTCATAGGCGGCGGCCAGGCCGTTGAACATGCGGCCTAGCGCTTCTTCGCCCGCTTTCGGATCGGACAGGATGATGATGGCGGCTTTCATGTGGTTTCCCTTTGCAGTTTGGCCCGCCGCGGCGTGCAGCGGATGAGGCCATTCTAGGCAGTGGAAAACCGCAAGAAAACGCCGTGAGGATCAATACATTATTGCGCCCAGCGAAATACCGCCTACTGCAAGTGCTGGTGGGCGCGCAGGTACTCGGCCAGCAGGTCGATGAAATTGCGCACCTTCGACGAGCCGAACTTGCTTTCCCGGTGTACCACGTGCACGGGCCATGGCGCCTCCTCGTAGTCGTCGAGGATGATGCGCAGCCGTCCCGCATTCACTTCCTCGGCCACCTGGTAGGACAGCAGCCGGCAAATGCCCAGGCCGGACGTGGCGGCCTCGATCGCCGCATCGTTGCTCGACACCGTGAGGCGGGGACGCAGGCGCACCAGGGTGGGGTCGTCGACGGCGCCGAACTTCCATTCCACGCGCGGCGAAATGCCGGTGGCGGCGATGATCGTGTGGCGCAGCAGATCGGCCGGGTGTTGCGGCATGCCGTGGCGCGCCAGGTAGTCCGGCGCGGCGCACAGCACGCGGCGCACCTGCCCCACGCGCAGCGCCTTCAGGCTGGAATCGGGCAGGTGGCCGATGCGGATCGCCACGTCGATGCCTTCGTCCACCAGGTTCACGACGCGGTCCAGGAACAGCGCCGACACTTCCACCTCGGGGTATTCGTTCAGGTAGCGCAGGATGCAGGGCATCACGAACTTCTTCCCGAACAGGACGGACGCCGTCACCGACAGGTTGCCCTTCGGCGCCGAGTTCACGCCGGCCGCCGCCTCGTTGGCCTCCTCGATGCTCGCCAGGATGCTGCGCGTGTCGTCCAGGTAGCGCTGGCCGGCTTCGGTGAGGCGCACGTTGCGGGTGGTGCGCATCAGCAGGCGCACGCCCAGCTGCTCCTCCAGCCCGGCGATGGCGCGCGTCACCGCCGCCGGCGACAGGTCGAGCCGGCGCGCCGCGGCGGCGAACCCTTCTTCCTCGCCGACCGCCACGAACACGTTCATCAAATGGATCTGGTCCACGCGTTTCTCCTCGCGAAATAATGTCTTGCGCCGGATGGCCATTCCGGCAACTCCCATTATTTCGCAGAATAACGTCATCAGCAATTCAATCGCCGGATTCCAGACACAGCTCTTCATAATGAGAGAGCTCCGGCGCGACCAGGGAGAACACCATGATCGAGACCAACGCCTTCCACGACGGCGAACGCACGATGCAGGCGCTGGCCGGCGAAACCGCCATCGCCGACCGCAATATCGCGGTGCTGTCGGACACCGTGATCGCCGGCGCCCGCCCCTTCATCGCCAGGCAGTCCATGGCGGTGCTGGCCAGCACCGATGCCATGGGCGCCGTGTGGGCGTCGGTGATCTTCGGCAGGCCCGGCTTCCTGCATACGGACGACGGCCATGCGATCGCGATCGACGTGCCGTACAAGGATCGCGACCTGGCCGACCCGCTATGGAACAATCTGGCGGCCGTTGCCGATGTCGGCATGCTGTTCATCGAGCTGGGCTCGCGGCGGCGCTACCGCGTGAACGGCACCGTGCAGCGGCTGGACGGGCGCGGCGCCGAGGTGGCGATCCGCGAGGCGTATCCGAACTGCCCGAAATACATCCAGCGCCGGCACCTGCGCCAGCTGGGCGAACCGCGCCTGCCGGTCCAGGCGGCGCATGGAACCGTGCTGCGCGGCGCCGTGGCGAACATCGTGGCGGCGGCCGATACGATCTTCGTGGCCAGCCGCCATGACGGCAGCGGCGCCGACGCCTCGCACCGCGGCGGCCAGCCCGGCTTCGTCAAGCTGGTGGACGACACCACGCTGCGCATTCCGGATTACCACGGCAACAGCCTGTTCAACACGCTCGGCAATTTCGAGGCGGATGGCCGCGCCGGCATCTGCATCCTGGACTTCGCGCACGGCCAGGTGCTGCAACTGACCGGCACTGCCGCCGTGCTGTGGAACCAGGACGACCCGGCCGGCGAAACGGGCGGCACGCGGCGCTACTGGGAATTCAGGGTGCGGCACTGGATCCTGCGCGACCTGCCCCATGCGCTGGAATGGGAATACCTCGATGCTTCGCCGTTCAATCCCGTTGCGTGAGGACGCCGCCATGAGCCACGTGATCACCGGCGTGGTGCGGCGCGCTGCGCGCATCAGGGAATTCCAGCTACGCCGCGCCGACGGCCAGCCGCTGCCGGCCTGGCAGGCCGGCGACCACGTAATGCTGTGTTTCGCCTCGGCCGCAGGCCGCCGGTTCGAGAGGCATTATTCGCTGGTCGGCGCGCCGGGCGACACGGATGTCTACCGGATCGCCGTGCAGCGCGACGAACATGGCCGCGGCGGATCGGTGTGCCTGCACGACGAATTCGGCGCCGGCAGCGCGATCGGCATGAGCGGGCCATTCAACGACTTCCCGCTGGTTGCCGCCCCGGATTCGCGTGTGGTGCTTGTCGCGGGCGGCATCGGCATCACGCCGCTGGTATCGATGGCGCATGCGCTGGGTGCGGCGGGCAATGCCTTCACGCTGCACTACCTGGCGCGCAGCCGCGAGGATCTCGCCTTCCTCGGCGAGTTGAACGCCATTCCGGGAGCGCGCGTGATCCCGCACCTGTCGCGGGAATCCGGCCGGGCCGACCTGCAAGCCCTGCTCGGCGCCTTCGCCCCCGGCGACAGTGCCTACGCCTGCGGACCCGTTGCGCTGCTCCAGGCGCTTGCCGACGCGGCCCGCCGCGCTGGCTGGCCATCCGGCACGCTGCATGCCGAGAGCTTCGGTGCGCGCGCAAATGCGGCCGATGGCCCGCTCACCGTGGAGCTGGCGCTGTCGGGCATGACGGTCGACGTCGCGCCGGGCACGCCGATCCTCGATGCGCTGATTGCCGCCGACGTCTTCGTCTCGTACGATTGCAGGCGCGGCGAATGCGGAAACTGCTATGCACCGGTGCTGGAAGGAACGCCGCAGCACCGCGATATCTGCCTGACGCCAGCCATGCGCGCCACGGGCATATGCACCTGCGTATCGTGGGCTGCCGCGCCGGGCCGGCTGGTGCTGGAACTTTGACAGCTGTGACACTTCAACCCTGGAGATCCTGGATGAATGCCGAAATCGACACCCGTTTGCCCGTCCCGCCGTTTACCCGCGAAAGCGCGATCCAGAAAGTGCGGCTCGCCGAGGATGGCTGGAATTCGCGCGATGCCGCGAAAGTCAGCCTGGCGTATACGCCGGACAGCCGATGGCGCAACCGCGCGGAATTCGTCAATGGCCGCGAAGAGATCGTGCAGATGCTGTCCCGTAAATGGGCCAGGGAACTGGAATACCGGCTGATCAAGGAGCTCTGGGCCTTCGAAGGAAACCGCATCGCCGTGCGCTATGCCTACGAGTGGCGCGACGATTCGGGCAACTGGTTCCGCTCGTATGGCAATGAAAACTGGGAGTTCGACGAGCGCGGCCTGATGGCGCGGCGCTTCGCCTGCATCAACGATTTGCCGATCAGGGAAGACCAGCGGCTGTTCCGCTGGCCGCAGGGGCGGCGGCCGGACGATCATCCGGGCCTGAGCGAGCTGGGACTGTAGGCAGGAAAAAAACCAGGAAAAAAAAATGGCCGGTGCATCGCACCGGCCAAAATCCAATTCTGTGAAGAGTTGGAGGAGACAGGAGCATCTTCCCATTTCCCGCCGCCCCAGGCCAATTCTTTGTTTGGATAGCGATCATCACTATCGTGAATACATGAATGCGGCTCATCCGCGCTGCCGGCCGCGCCTGGTCATTCTTCGCGCAGTCTGGAACACCTGTCAGACATCCCGGCCACCGCCGGCGCGCGCGCGGCAAAAAAAAGCCGGCGTATCGGCCGGCTTGAATCCAATTCGTAGTAGAGAGTTGGAGGAGACGGAAGCATCATCCCATGTCCGCGCGCCGGGCGCCAATTGATTGTCGGGATACTGATCATCACTGCGGTGAATGATGAAAGCCGCTCGCCTGCCGCCGGGGCGCGCACCCGTCCAGGCAGCGGTTTTCCCCGCATTTTCAATATCCCTTACCATGTTCCGTCGCCAACGTTGTCCCGGACATGTCCGTCATGCACCCCGAAGTTCACGCCACTGCCAACCAGCAGAATCACGCCGCCCCGGTGGCGATAGCTCCCACGGTCAACGAGGAGCTGCGGCGGCTCGTCGATGCGATGCCGATGGTGGTATGGGTAACCGACGGCGCGGGCCGCGTGGAGTTCTTCAACCAGCTATGGCGCGACTACACCGGGCTTGCGGTCGACCATGAGAACGCGGCGGCTGTCGCTGCGGCCGTCATCCACCCGGAGGACCGGGCAATCACCATGGAACGCTTCGAGGAAGCGCTGCGGAGCGGCGGCACCTTCCTTGTCGAACACCGCATCCGCGGCCGCAACGGCGCGTATCGCTGGTTCCTGGTGAAGGCGACGCCCTACCGGGACCCTGCCACCGGCACCATCGTCCGCTGGCTCGGCGTGTCGACGGACATCCACGACCGCAAGCAGGAAGAGGTAAGCCGCCGGCAGTTCGCGGCGCGGCAGAGCTTCCAGCTGGCGCTGGCGGACCGCATCCGGCCGCTGCTCGACCCGGTGGAAGTGATGACCTCCGCATGCGAGCTGCTGGGCCGGCTGCTCGGCGCCCGGCGGGTCACTTACGGCGAGCTCGAAAACGCCGGCGCGGTCATCGCGATGAACGGCAACTGGACGGACGGTTCCGTGCCCTCCCTTGCCGGCCTGCGCCTGACCATCGACGATTTCGGCCCCTCGGTCGGCGCCGCGCTGCGCGCCGGCGAGATCGTGGTCGTGGACGACGTGGCCACCGACCCGCGCCTCGCCCCCTTCCGCGAACAGTACGCCGCCAACGGCATCGGCGCGTACATGGGCATCCCGCTGACGAAGCGCGGCGAGCTGCAAGCCATCCTGAGCGTGCACGACACCGCGGCCCACGCCTGGACCGGCAACGATGTCGACATGGCGCGCGACATGGTCGACCGCACCTGGGCCGCCGTGGACAGCGCGCGGGCGCAACTGGCCGCGCGCGAGAACGCCAGCCGCGTGCAGCTGGCACTGGCGGCCGGCGCCATCATCGGCACCTGGTTCTGGGATGTGCCGAACGACCGGTTCACGGTGGACGAAGCGTTCGCGCAGGCATTCGGCCTGGAGCCGGCACTGGGCCGCGCCGGCCTGCGCCTGGCGCAAGTGATCGCAACCGTGCATCCCGACGACCTGGCCGGGCTGGCCGCCGCGATCCGCCACGCCATCGAACAGGGCGGCCAGTTCGCGCACCAGTACCGGGTGCGGCGCGCCGACGGCCACTATTACTGGCTGGAGGCCAACGGCCGTGTCGAACGCGATGCCGCCGGCAGGGCCATGAATTTCCCCGGCGTGCTGATCGACGTGGAAGGCCGCCGCGCGGTGGAAGCGGAGCGCGACCGCGCGCTGCAGACGCTGCGCGTGCTGAACGCCGACCTGGAACGCAAGGTGACGGAACAGCTGCTGGCGCGCGGCCGCACCTGGCAGGTCAGCCCCGACATCCTCGCCGTGCTGAATGCGGACGGGTATATCGAGGCCTCGAATCCGGCCTGGATGGCGACGCTCGGCTGGACGGCCGAAAAGCTGGCAAGCACGCCGCTGCTGGATTTCGTCCACCCGGACGACCGGGCATCCGCGCACGAGGACTGGGGCAAGGTCGCATCCGGCAACGCGCCGGCGCTGCGCTTCGAGCACCGCTACCGGTGCAAGGCCGGCGGCTGGCGCTGGCTGTCGTGGGTGGCCGTGCCCGACGAAGGCAAGCTGTATTGCTCGGCGCGCGACGTGACGCAGGAAAAGGAAGCGCAGGCCGAACTGATTGCCCGCACGGCCGCGCTGGAACAGGCCCAGGACCAGTTGCGCCAGTCGCAGAAAATGGAGGCGGTGGGCCAGCTGACGGGTGGCCTGGCGCACGACTTCAACAACCTGCTGGCCAGCATCATGGGCGGACTGGAACTCTCCGCGATCCGCATCCGCCAGAACCGGCCGGACGACGTGGAGCGCTACATGGGCATGGCCATGGGCGCCACCCGGCGCGCCGCCGCGCTCACGCACCGGCTGCTCGCCTTCTCGCGCAGGCAAACGCTCGAGCCGGTCGCCACCGACGTGAACGTGCTGGTGAACGGCATGCTGGACATCGTCCGCCGCACCGTCGGGCCCGCGGTGCAGGTCGATGTCGACTGCACGAAGCCGTTGTGGACCGTGCTGGTCGATCCATCCCAGCTCGAGAACTCGCTGCTGAACCTGTGCCTGAACGCGCGCGATGCCATGCCGGACGGCGGCCGCATCGTCATCAGGACCAGCAACCGCCATATCGATCGCGCCGGGGCGGCGGCGCATGGCATCGAGGCCGGCGACTACCTCGCGCTGTGCGTTGCCGACACCGGCACCGGCATGGCGCCGGACGTGATGGCCAAGGCCTTCGAGCCGTTCTTCACCACCAAGCCGCTCGGCCAGGGCACCGGGCTGGGGCTGTCGATGATCTACGGCTTCGCGCGCCAGTCCGGCGGGCATGCCAGCATCGCCTCCGAAGTGGGCAAGGGGAGCGAGGTGTGCATGCTGCTGCCCCGCCACCATGGCGACGCCGTACCGGCCGCCGGCGCCCGCGAAGCCAGCCTGGAACAGGCCGGCCGCAGCGGCCGGACGGTACTGGTGGTGGACGACGAGCCGGACGTGCGCCAGCTGGTCATGGACGTGCTGCGCGAACTGGGGCACATCGCGATCGAAGCGGCGGACGGGCCGGCCGGGCTGCAGGTGCTGCAATCGAACGCCCGCATCGACCTGCTGATCTCGGACGTGGGGCTGCCGGGGCCGATGAACGGTCGGCAGATGGCCGATGCCGGGCGCACCAGCCGGCCGGCATTGAAAGTGCTGTTCATTACCGGCTATGCGGAGG
Source organism: Pseudoduganella sp. jia 9 (assembly GCF_055502615.1). NCBI lineage: Bacteria > Pseudomonadati > Pseudomonadota > Betaproteobacteria > Burkholderiales > Oxalobacteraceae > Pseudoduganella > Pseudoduganella sp. jia 9. The sequence goes on from NZ_JBUPWE010000017.1 coordinate 11,382, forward strand.
CGGCGCTGCTCAATAACGGGCAGCTGGAGGCGGGGATGGCGGTGCTGTCGAAGCCGTTTCCACTCGAGGTGCTGGCGGGACGGATCAGGGAGATGCTGGGTAGATGATGAGGTAGATGCGGACAAAAAAAAAGCCGGCATACCGGCCGGCTTGAATCCAATTCCCAGTAGAGAGTTGGAGGAGACACAAGCATCATCTCATTCGCACGCATGGCATGCCAATTGATTGTGGGGATAGTGCTTATCAACGCCGTGAATGAAGGATCGCCGTTCACGTACCGGCGCCCGCTCGTGGCGGACGCCGATAGTGTGTCACATGCCTGGTTTTTGCCTGCGCGCCGCTTCAGCCCTTGATGAAGGCGAGAATGTCGGCGTTGATCACGTCAGCATGCGTGGTGGGCATACCGTGCGGGAAGCCCTTGTAGGTCTTCAGGGTGCCGTTCTTCAGCAGCTTGGCGGACAGCGGGCCCGAATCGGCATAGGGCACGATCTGGTCGTCGTCGCCGTGCTGCACCAGCACCGGCAGCGCGATCTTCTTGAGGTCTTCGGTGAAGTCGGTCTGCGAGAACGCCACCACGCCATCGTAATGCGCCTTGGCGCCGCCCATCATGCCCTGGCGCCACCAGTTCTGGATAATGCCTTCCTGCGGCTTGGCGCCCGGGCGGTTGAAGCCGTAGAACGGGCCGGACGGCAGGTCGCGGTAGAACTGCGCGCGGTTGGTGGCCACCTGCTGCTGGATGCCGTCGAACACGTCCTTCGGCAGGCCGCCGGGGTTCGAGGCCGACTTGACCATCAGCGGCGGCACCGCGGCGATCAGCACGGCCTTCGCGGCACGCTTCTCGCCGTGGCGCGCCAGGTAGCGCACCACCTCGCCGCCGCCGGTGGAGTGGCCGACGTGGATGGCACCCTTCAGGTCAAGATGATTCACCACGGCCGCCAGGTCGTCGGCATAGTGGTCCATGTCGTGGCCGGTGGCCACCTGCGACGAGCGGCCGTGGCCGCGGCGGTCGTGGGCGATGACGCGGAAGCCCTGCTGCAGGAAGAACATCATCTGCGCATCCCAGTCGTCGGAACTGAGCGGCCAGCCGTGCGAGAACACGATGGGCGTGCCGCTGCCCCAGTCCTTGAAGAAGATCTCGACGCCATCCTTGGTGGTGACAGTGCTCGTTGCCATACGCGGTTTCCCTTTCGTGGTGTGTGGCGCGCCCGCCGCCTGGGCGGGTGCGAGGGTGCTCATCCAGCCCAGCGGCAATGCCGCCACGCCGCCGCTGGCGAGGAGGACTTGCCGCCGTTTCCGGTTGATGCCTTCGTTCTGGTTGGTCATGTTGTTGTGCTCCTGTTTTTGTTCGCGGCCCGGAGCTGTACGTTCCGGACCGCGAATGACGCTGGTTGGATTGGCGTGTACGGCGATGGCCAATGCGGCTATTGTCGGCGCGAAGGCGCTGGCGGGGTAGTCACCAAAGGTATAGGTGGCGACGCACCGAACGGGTGGCGCCGACTGTCGCGCCGATCCGACAATGTTTCAATAATTAACTTATTGCAAACCTCATTGCTACAATGAGCCGATCGTCGATGTGACCCTCTCCCTCCTCTCCTGCCGGTCCAGATGCCCATGAAAATTCGCCCGCCTGTAGTGTTGCGCCGCTCTCTCGTTGCCGTCTGTATCCAGGCGGCGTTATACCCCCAGGCTGCATTGGCACAAGAGGCGGCGCAGCAGACAGCGCAGAACGCGACCCAGGACAGCCAGATCGAAGTCGTCACGGTGACGGCGCAGAAGCGCAAGGAAGATCCGGCCAAGGTGGCCATGAGCATTTCCGCGGTCAGCGGCACCCAGCTGCAGTCGCAGCACGTCAACGACATCACCGACCTGACGCGCATCGTGCCCAATATTTCGTTCACCGCCGCCACCGGCAATGGCGGGGCCGGCCCGGGCACGTCGAACATCGAGGTGCGCGGCATCAGTTCCGGCGCGGGCGCGGCGACGGTCGGCATCTACCTGGGCGACGTGTCGCTCACGGTCGGCAACGTGTACACGATGGGCGCGGTGGAACCGAAGTTCTTCGATATCGACCGGGTGGAAGTGCTGCGCGGCCCGCAGGCGACGTTGTACGGCGCGAGCTCGATGGGGGGCACCATCAAGTTCGTGCCGAACGAGCCGGACCTGCAGGAGCGCACGTTCGACACCTATGCCGAAACTTCCTCGCTGCGCGGCGGCGGCATCAACTACTCGGCATCGGCCGTGGCCAACCTGCCGCTGGTGACCGACGAGCTGGCGCTGCGCATCGGCGTGCAGTCCCAGCGCGCCGGCGGCTTCATCGACCAGGTCGACGGCGACGGCGCCGTCATGGCGAAGGACATCAACCGGGTCGACGACCAGGAGGTGCGCGTGGCGCTGAAATGGAAGCCATCCGCCGCGTTGACGGTGTCGCCATCGCTGTACTACCAGCAGGTGGACGCCAAGGATATCTCGGCGTTCAATCTCGAACTGCCCGGCTACCAGGCGCAGAAACAGGTGCGCGAGCCGTCCAAGGACACGCTGCAGACGGCCACGGTGCTGGTCAATTGGGATCTGGGCTGGGCCGATCTCACCTCGAGCACGAGTTATTTCAAGCGCAAGTTCGACCGCACCCAGAACGGTTCGGCCTACAACAGCTACTCGCTGTCGACGTTCCTCACGTCGACGGAAGACGGCGGCACGGCACCGCCGGAACTGATCGAGGCCATCGCCGCCCTGCCCTCGGCCGTCTACCTGAACAACCGGGTGCGCCAGGTATCGCAGGAGCTGCGCCTGGCATCGCGCCCTTATGACCGTTCCGTGTCGCCATGGACCTGGCTGGCGGGCCTGTACTTCTCCAACCAGCACACCAACATCGATGAGAACGACCCGATCTTCGGCGTCAACGACACCTTTGCCCGGTTCGGCTTCAGCAGCGCCGACCCGGATCTGCTGCCGGACGCGCGGCCGAACGCCTTCCCGAACGATAACGCCTTCATGGGCATCTTCCACTACCACGAGAAGCAAAGCTCGGTGTTCGGCGAGGCAAACTACTATTTCACACCCGCCTTGCACCTCACGGTGGGCGCCCGCTACCTGAAGGGCACGTCCACGCTGGACCAGCAGAACGGCCTGTACCTGGCGGGCGCCGGCAACACCGGCAGCGCGCGGCTGTCGTCCCACGCCTTCATGCCGAAATATGCGCTGACCTGGGAGGTCGATCCCGCCCATACCGTCTACGGCACCGTGGCCAAGGGCTTCCGGCTGGGCGGCTCGAACGTGTTCGTACCGCCCACCACCTGCGGCCCCGACCTCGAAGCGAACGGTCTCGACGAGGGTCCGGCCACCTATGTCCCGGACAGCCTGTGGAACTACGAGGTGGGCAGCAAGTCGCGCTTCCTGAACAACCGCCTGTCGTTCAATGCCGCCCTGTTCTATGCCAAGTGGAAGAACATCCAGCAGGGCGTCTATCTGCCGACCTGCGCGTACACGTATAACGCCAACGCCGGCAATGCGGTCAGCAAGGGCATCGAGATCGACATCAAGGCCAAGCCCCTGCCCGGCCTGACCCTGAGCGCGGCCGGCGGCTATGTGAATGCCGAACTGTCGAATGACGAAGGGGTGCGCAATGGCGTGATCGGCGCGGTGCGCGGAGCCAAGGTGCAGGGCGTGCCGAAATTTAATGCCGCGGTCAGCGCCCAGTACAACTTCGCGGTCGGCGGCAACATGAGCGGCTTCGTGGCAGGCGGAATGCAGTGGGTGGGTTCCAGCAACGGCTCACTGAATCCGGAACTGCTCGATTACCAGCGGCCGTCGTATCACACCGCCGATGTGAGCGGAGGCCTGGCGTTCGCGCGCTACAAGCTGAGCGTGTTCGTAAAAAATGCGTTCGATGACGATACCGTGATCCAGCATCCGCAGGTGGCGTCGATCGTGCAGGGCTATCGAGTGGCGCCCCGCAGCGTGGGGGTGAGCCTGGCGGCGAAGTTCTGAGCCAGCATTGTGGGCCCCACGGCTGCCCTGGCTACGCCACCCTAACCCATTGCCAGCCTGGCGTCCGACGCGAGCAGCATGGCGCCACAGCTGGTCTTGTGCCCTTCGTAGGCGACCGGGCGGCCGTCGATCGTATGCCGCGCATCGCCCTCGATGATCGTGCACACGCCGTGCCCGGGTATCGGGCACAGGCACTTGTCGCCCACGCAGGCCGCGGGCCGGCCGTTCACAGTGAAGTGTTCGGCCTTGCACGACACGACGTTGCCGCCGTGCGTGGTGCGGTCTCCCAGGCGGATTATCTTGCGCATGCCGGTCTCACTCGTAATTCGCCGGATCGTAGGCCGGCGTGACCTTGTGGCGGAAGACGTCCCCGCCTTTCGGATGCTGCTGCGTCCTGCGCAGCTCGTCGGACGGCGGCGTGATCAGCACGATGTTGGCTTCCGACGAATCCCGCAGGTTGATCGCCGCGCTGACGCCGCCATCCTTGTAGCTGGCCATCACACCGATCGCCGCCTGCATGAAGAAGGTGGCCGCACCGGTATTGCCGAGGCGGCGGTCGGTGTCGATGAAGCGCTTGCCGTCGGTGATCTCGTAGGTGGGGCCGCCCGCTTCTTCATAAGCATGCAGCATCGCGTGCAGCGATAGTGCCTGGTTGGTGTCGCCGCCGGTCGCCGTGATAATGCGTTGCGGCGCTGGCGTGTTGGTTTGATCGCCAGCCGCCGCCAGGGCGGATTTCCAGCCTAGCTGCAAAGCTTCGTTGCGTTGCTTGCCAGGCGGCAGGGGCTGGCCTTTGTCGTCGGTAGTTTTTACGAAAACCGGGCGATGAATGAAACCCAGCGTTGGCAGCCGGTCAAAAGCGGCAAGCTGCGCATGGCTCCATGGGACGGGGAACCAGGGACTGGGCTTCCATTTATCCGCCAGGCGCTGGTTCCAACCGTAGCGGATGTCGCTGCGCTGGGCGAGGCGGGCTGATTCTGCAAGCCATTCGTCGGTGGTGGGGAGCCGGCGTTTTGGCAGCGCTTCCTTGATGGCGTAGTAGGCCATCCGGATTTTATGTTGGCCGAAGTCGTTGTCCTTGTCGCTCCAGGCGAAGGCGCGGAGTCGTTCGACACGTTCGCGACAGACAAAAACGAAGACGACTGCAGAGTCAGGCCGCTCTGGAAGGTACCTGCCATTCCTTAGCAACGGTGGAGTGTCGGGCGAGCGCACGCGATCCCGCAAGGCCGGATTATCAACTGCAGCGACAAACAAAAGTGGTGCGTCTGGATGCTCATCAAAGAAACGGAAGGCGGTCTCCAGCACTTGATCCGGCTGCTCTGAGAGCACCCATTCTCCTGAGACAAAGAGGTGCCACGCCATGCCGTTTGTCTCTGCGCCAGCAACAAGCCCAGCTATGGGACGGTTTTTGAATCGATCGTTGTTATTCGCAGGTCCTGCGTAGAGTGAAGGAACTCCCCAATACTCAGGCGTATTCATGCCTCCGTTTTCAAGTGCATCCAGGGCGCGCCCTCCTGATTGACCACTTTTATCCTCTTCACTCCAAGGGAACTTGCTTACATCTGTTTCCCTAATAGATGAGAAAGGATTACCTTGAGTAAGGGCATCAATAAATTTCCCTTGTCGAAATTTTTCGTAGGTCACACCCAAGCTGGCAAGTTCAAGTTTTTCGAATCTCTTTGAAACCTGAATCACCTCTCCAGACTTCGGATTGGAGTCAACCTCTTTCGCAAAAATTTTCCACATTGTCATGGTAAGTATCACAAATATCAGAAATTGAAATAAACGATTTATCCTGTTTTCCATATTACCTCGGCGTCAGGCCACTTACGGCCTCGCAGATTATCTGTGGTGGCCGCTTTACTATTGATGGAAGGAATGTCGGCAGGACACCGCCTGTGTAGTACTCCATATTTCCTTTAATAATTTCCTAGCACCAATCCATCTCCTTCAGCCAAAATTTATTAAAATTTGCCAGGAATTTTTCCCAGCCGAGAATGCCGACTCGCTCATCATTTATATCGCTCTCTCCTTTCAGGCGCCAGTCTGCTACAGCGCACAGGTAACGACTGAAATCATCGCTGCTCACACACTTTCCGCCACCAATACCGACATCAAATGTAGTTACATCTCGATGATTCGCTGCCACCCCGATAATCGCCCCATGAAACGACTTCGGCGCAAACGATTTCCGCCACCGCTTTCTCGCCTGATCAAAGAACTCGACGTGCTCTACCAGGTAGCCTTTGGCGACGAGTAAATTTGGTTCAAAACATCGGTACACGGCCCGCACTTTGTAGTGTTCTTCGTCGCCCCGTTTCCCTTGATTGAGTCGTGCCTGGATTGGCATTATTTGGCTGCAAGCCTCCTGCATCAAACCGTTGAATCCTTCCGGCGCGGGGCCGCTGTCCAGATTGGGATCCCATCGACCAGCCTTGTCGTCCTTGAGATAAAGCCACGTCCATCCCAGGCCGCCATCGCTGGCGACGGCAATATCCGCATCGATTGGATCCACCTGTTCGAGCGGACCGTCGGCATTCTTCTCATCGATTTGGACGCCTTTGGCTTGCGGGCTGTTCGCATAGATTTCCGTCGACGTCCCCAGGTCAGCCGATACCGGCTTGCGTAAAGGCTCCGCATTGATGGTCCGGAGGCCTTGCCGGCTTGTGCTGTCGTCCGGCTTTGCATTCTGCTGGGGCGGCCATACGGCGGTAGGGAGATGGGCACGGCTCGACCTGCCGCTCGTCGACACATGCGCATGGTCGTCTTCGCCGTCAAGATGAAGCGCGAAGTCGTGACACGGCAAGCCGACCATTACAGGCTTGCCTTTCACAGGATCGGGCCTGCATTTTTTCGTGAACACGCGCTGGTAGAACCGCTCGCCAAGCTCGCTCAGGGGCCGGCGCTCCACGGTTTCAAGCTCGCCTTCCAGGTCCCAGCTGGTTTTGCGCGGCTTCACGCGCCTGCCGCGCATGAAGTCGGGCACTCCCTGCCAACCGATTCCCTTCACGCCGCCAAGGGCAACCGTCATGTCTTCGGGACAGAAGTACAGGTACACCTTGCCGCGGTTGTCCCGATCGGCAGCCGCGCTCCACTTCGGGCCGACCATCCCGTTCTTGTCGGGATCGCTCAAGCTGGTGAATGCCAGCTTGCCGGACTGCGCGATGCCAGCCTCACCCACGCCCCTGACTATATTGATGAGCGTATCGAGACGGGCGCGCAAGGTCTGATGCTCGCGGATGAACTTGTAATGCGGTTCCATTACAGCATCCTTGTTCTGTTTACCCTCGAGCCCCCGCGCAATGTCCCAGACCATGTCGGAACCGTCTTCCAGGCTGTAGGGCGGATGCGTGAGGACCAGCGTGTCCGCAGGTCTCAGGCCCTTATCGAGCAGGAACGCCTGGGCCAGCAAGGTAAGCAGGCAGCCCTGGCTGTGTGCGACTATCGTGACCACGTCATTCGGTTCACGGTCCCGGATAATGCCGATCAGCGCGGCCAGGCGCATGGCGGCAAGGATCATGTACATGCGGCCAGGGGTGTACCTGACGGGCCGGAGAGGATCGCCGCCAATTTCCTTGAACCACAAGGGCAAGCCGATCCCAAGGTTCCACATGTCGGGGATGGAATTGGTGGCATTGGCAAACGGTCCACCGCCCTTCGACAGATCCTTGTCCAGGCGGTTCCCATGACGGTCGACATGTTGGCCATTTCGCTTGCCGGCCAGCCCCGGCTGCTCCCGGAATCCCCAGTAAAATGGAATCACTGGGCTGTAGGTATCTTCCTCGATGCGCCGCTTGAAGTAGATCGCATCGGGATCGTCTTCCACCTTGTCCTTGTCGGCATCGGTCGGCATGCGGTAGTTGGCCGGTGTGCAGCCCCGTTCCAGCCGTTCGGTGAGCCCTTCGCACAAGCCCTGCTCCACTGCTTCATAGGCGGTGCCGACGTCGTTCACGCCATGGACCAGGATGATGTTCCCGGCCAGTTCATGCTTGACGTTGAGGTTCACCTGATGGCCCTCACCGAGGCCGTAGATGCCCTGCCTGGCTTCACGTTCCTTGTTCTCGCTCATGACTTGCCTCCTTCATCCGACCTGTCGAAATGGGTGATCGATACCCGGTGCATCGCATCGCTTATGAAACTTTCCGTCAGCCCCTGGTCATCCGCCTTGGCCTGGACAACCTGGCCGTCGTCCCGTTCGATGCGAACGTCGCGGTTGCCGGCTGGCGTCTCGCGCGATGTTCCGGCTTCATACTTCAAGGCCACGCGCAGTTGGGTCCCGCGGTCCTCGAACTTCGGCAATGCGGCGTTGGCGGTCTTTGGATCGAGGAAGGGAAAGTCGCTGCCGTGATGCGTGATTTTGCCGTTCGTTCCCAGCGTGATGCCATTGCCGATCTTGATGAACGAACCATCTTCCGCGACCAGCAGGATCTCTTTTGCCATGCACGACACCCTGCCCTCGCTGGATGTCAGCGTGAGATCCCTGGCCGTATTGATGTCGGCCTTGCCATGCTGGCTTTGCAGCAGCAGATTGCCCTGCTGCGCAATCGCGGCGATGCCGCCGGAATGCGCATACAGCGAAACGCCCTTTCCCGTGTTTGCAACCAGGCGCTGGCCGGCACTCAACTGCACGTTCAGCTGTGCAGCGATGTCGGCATTGGTACCCGTGTACAGGCATGCATTCTGCGGCGTGGCCAAGCTGATGCCGCCCGGCGACGTCACTGCAATCACGGGCTCGCCGCCCTGTAGCTTCGGTTGGGTATTCGTGCCGCCTTCCCAATGGATCACCGATCTGCACAGGTCCTGAAGCGGTTTCGTGTCCGTGGCAAGGCCGTTCTGTGCGGCAGCGGCATCGCCCAGTGTGGCGGTCAGTTCCTGGCAATCCTTCATCAGGTTGAGCAGCTCCGTGCGCGCAAGTTGCCTGTCATCGCCGTTGAGGGCGCGCCAGGCGGTAAGCAGCAGTCCTTTCGCGGCACGCAGTGCAATCTGATCCTCTGTGCGGAGTTCGATACCTTCGCCGCGCGGCTTCGCCCACCCATCCTTCCTTGGCTGCGCCAGGAATCCAAGGTTCAGCTGGGACTCGCCATGATCGCTACCCAGCTGCGCACTGATCTGTCCAGCCGTATCGTCGAACTGCAGCTGGTTCGCCCGCCTGCCGCCCTTCAATTCCTTGCTGCGAATCCCCGACAGATTCCGGTTCCCCGGCAAGCCATTCCCTTTGCTCAGTTCTGGCGGCGTCGCCACCTGGTTGAACATCTGCCCAACGATCACCGGCTTGTCCGGATCGCCGCCCATGAAGGCCACCAGCACTTCGCTGCCGACACGAGGAAGGAACAGTGCGCCACACTGGTCATAGCCAGGGCCATTGCCGGCCCAGCTGCTCGCCACCCTCACCCACGAGGAATCGCGGTCGGTATTGGTGGCGCCGTTGCCCGAGGCATGCGCATGGTCCTGTTCGCGCGTGGCGGGAAAGCGGATCTTCACGCGGCCCATTTCGTCGCAATGCACTTCCTCCTTTTCCGGACCGACCACCAGCGCGCTTTGCATGTGCACGGGCGGCAGGTCGGTCCGCGGATCATAGGCGGGCACGATGGGTACGCCGCGGCGCACGGCCGTGAAGCGCATCCTGACCGGCCGCGTGCCCAGGTCGTCACCACCCCAGCCGCTGCGGGCGAACAGCCTGGCGACACGGTCGGCAAGATCACGCGGCAGGTTGTTCTGCACCGCGAGATGCAGTTCGGTGATGACGAATTCCCGGTCGATTGCCTCATGGCGGTCGATCTCGGGATGGCCTGTCAGCGTGAAATGCTCTCCGGCGCGGAAATCGCGCACGGCACCTTCTCCCATGAAGCACTTCGTCTCAAAGTCATGCCGGTCCATCGCCAGCTCGCCGAGCGCCGTCAGATCCTTGCGGTCGTCACCCGCATGGGGCGGCCAGATCTGATAATCGTCCAGCGTGGCAGCAGGAGTACGTTCGACGGGTCCCTGCTCCAGTTGGCCCAGCATCCCGACCCGCATGGCGTCCAGCGACAACGGCGTCTTGTAGTTCCAGCTGTGGCGCGTGGCGGACATCGGCTGCAGCGTGCGCACGGCGGTCCAGGCAGTGATGCTGTCGCGTTCCTCGGTGGGTGCGTCGCGGTGATAGCGCACAGTGCCGGCGGCGTTTGCACGCACGCTTTCGAAGCGGTTCAGCAGGCGCATGCGGTGGGATGGGTAGTGCTTTTCCAAGTCCGGTTCGAATATCCACGAGATGCCGCGCCGCCGCAGTATCCGGCGGATGAACGCGGCATCCGATTCGTTGTGCTGCATCGTGAACTCGCGCTTGGGGTACTTCATGTCGTCGAAGATGTTGTCCGTGATGACATCGAAGCACGGCCCCACGACAGGATTACTGTGATGCCATTCATCACGCAGCCGATACAGGATCTCCACTTCGTCCAGGTTGCGGAACACGCGCGTGTTGGTTCGCTTTTCCATCACCGCCAGCATGTCGCGAATCACCAGCTGGTAGCTGGCCAGGCCGCCGTCGCTATCGCCGGCGCGCGCTTCGGTGACCACGCCGCATACGGTACGCAGCTTGCCGCGATCGTTGACGATGTCGAGCGCGGCCGGCAGCGCGATGAATTCCTTCAGCGGCAGGCGGGCGTCCAGCGCCACGCACAGCACGCGGTATTCGAAGCCGCCGCATAGCGACTCATGGCCGTCCACGCGCTGCGGCAGCAGCACATCTTCCATCATCACCTTCGGGTGATCGAGGCGCAGCCGCACCGGGCGATTTGCGGTGACGAGGTCGCGATGGGCGACCAGGAAATTGACGAATGCATTCAAGAGTTCCATGCTGGCCTCCTACGCCGGGGATTGCGGGCCATGCCGCAGTGCGCCGCGAACTAACTCCCGACCATCCGTGTCCTTGATGTTGAGGCAAAGGAAAGCCGGATACACCAGGTAGTAGCCCAGCACGCGTTCCATCACCTGGGCAAATACATGGATGCTGCGGCCGGCGAACGCCGCCACGTCGATAGTCAGGGTGACTTCGTAGCCCTTTTCCAGCTTGGCGCCGCGCCGGAACTTGATCCAAGCCTGCACGATGCGGCGCTCCACCTTGACGATGCCGGATAACTGCCGTGCCGTGACCACGCAGCCAGACCGGGCGTGCATGCGCAGCAGGTCCAGCAGGGGCCGCGCATCCTGTTGCGCATCGTCGCGGTTGCTCGCGTGGGCGATGGCGATCAGCTTCCAGTGCCCTTCTGCTTCGTCCGCGATGAGGAGCGGCGCCGACGGTCTGCGCAGCATGCGGATCGGCATGCCGCCGCAACCAGGTTCGCCAGCCAGGTCGCCGTCCGCCTGGCCGATCGGCATCGAGCATGGCGCGTCGCCATTGGTGCAGGTGACCTGCGCGGTCACGGTGCCTTCGCCCAGACTCAGCGGCTCGTACAGCCGGTTGACGAACGAAACGGTGTCGCCGGTCCCCATGGTGGGATCGGCCAGTTCGAACGTCCAGCAATGCTGCGTTTCGTACTGCTTGTTGTAGAACCAGTTCATGTCGACGGCCGTGCTGCCGTCGTCCGCGCCCTGCATCAGCTTCATCGCGTCGATGCTGTACACAGTGGCTTTCGCGCCGCTGGTCCGTTGCATCGCCACCGGATAGGCACTGCGCCCCTTGCGAAGCCGGATCGGCATCGTCGCGCGCGAGAACATGTTGACCACGGGCGCACAGCCCAGCCGCAGCGCCGCTGGCGGCAAGGTGCGCAGCAGTTGCGGCGTGGTCGTGGCGTGCATGTCCGGCAGGAGCAGGTGCAGCGCCAGCCGCCGTGCGCCGACGGGGCATGCTGCGAGCACCGCCTTCAGGTCCATATCGATGAAGTCGAATTTTTCAGGGAATGCAAAGTATTCCGTCAGCAGGCGCAAGCTCTCTTCCTGTCGCCACGGCGTGGGCAGGAACGCTTCTTCCTTGGCAAAGCCGACCGGCGCAAACGGCAGCGCCGGCAGCTTGCGCCATTGCTGTTCCGACTCCACGCACGTGCATACCGTGTGCATGAACATCGCATCCTGCAGCGCCGCGCGTGCGGGGCCATCGGCATCGATGAACAAGCGGACACGCGAACCCGCCGCCTCGTCGAGTGCGATCGCGGGATCCGCTGTTTCGATGGCGATCGCGATCGCGCAGCCGATGCCCGCCGGAAGACCAAGCGTCGCTGGCGCTTCGGAGCGCGCCATGAACCGTACGGTGACCGTGATGGGGGCGACCGCGGCATCGTAGACGGTGCGGAAACCGCAGCCCGGCACTGCCTTTGCGTTCAGCTCGGTGCCGCGCGGTACGGTGGCGATGGCACGGCCGCCAGCGCCGTCCACCTGCACCACCGAACAGGAAGGGATGGGGCGCAGGTAGAACGGTGCCTGGACGCCGAGCAGGTCGTTCGTGAAGCGTTCGTGCGAGCGCTCCATCTTGCGGACAATCCGCGCGTACAGCAGGGCGGCAACCTGCAGCAGGCGCTCGACGCCGGCGTCCGGGCTGCGCTCGCCCTGAAGGCCGAACAGCTCGCCCAGCTTCGGAAAGCGTTCGGCGAATTCGCGCATCCTGCCGCGCAGCAGGGCAAGTTCGCGTTCGTAGTAAGGCAGAAGTTTTTCCATGCGGCACTCTTTGGAGAAGAGAGCCGATGATTGCACACAGGAAATTGTGCTTTTTGACGACGATCAAATGGTGAACCGGTGACGGTCGGGAGTCGCGCATCTCGCAACACGGAGATCGACGGTCCGCAGTTTCCCGTATCCGCAAGCCCGTCAATCCCGCAGAGGTAGCTGGCGGTGCCAGGGCATATTGGATAGCCTGACAGGAATGCCACACCCAAGCAGGCAATCAAGGCGGCATCAGGCTGAAGGCTTCGCCGGTCAGGCCGCGTAGGCCGCCAAGGTCAATCGTTCAACGCTGCCTCAAGGAGCCCAGCCGTGTCCCTACCCGCCATTCACCGCGTCGTCACCGGCCACGATGCCGACGGCAAGGCCATCGTCTCGATCGATGGGCCGCTGCCGGCAATCGTCGAATTGCAGGCCATCCCCGGGCTGATCTTCCACGAGGTCTGGGAAACCCATGGCATGCCGGCTCCTGTCGACAATGGCGCCGATCCGTCCACCGGCCCGACGATGCACGGGCCGCCGAAGAACGGCACGCGCATCCGCTTCGTCGACCTGCCGCCCGATGCCGACTTCCTCGGCGAAACGGACCGGCAGATGAAAGCGCTGTTCGAGGAGGTCAACAACGTCGTGGGCCTGACCACAAGGGCCGACTCGCCGCATCCGATGATGCACCGCACCGAGGCGGTGGACTACGGCATCGTCATCGAAGGCGAACTGACGCTGGTGCTCGACGATTCGGAGGTGCCGCTCAAACCTGGCAGCGTGGTGATACAGCGCGGCACCAATCACGCATGGGCAAACCGCTCCGGGAAGACCTGCCGCATGCTGTTCATCCAGATCGATGGCCAGTACGAACCGGCGATAGCGGCGGCACTCGCTCGCCGATGAGTGCCGCGGCAACGATCAGGTCGCGCGTTGCAAACCCTTCGGTGAAGGCATGAAACACGGCCGACAGCATCTCGCGCGCTTCGTCGGCCTTTGCCCTGGCCCGCCACAGCGTGGCAAGATCGATCGCCGCACGCAGCCGCCATGACAGCGCGCCGGTTCCTTCGGCGTGCGCCATCGCCCTGGCGAGCAGGTCTTCCGCCTCCTCCCCCCTGCCCTGGATCACCGCGATGCCGGCCTGGACGCGCAACACCTCCGGAATGCACCAGTGCTCGTTCCGCGCATGGGCGATGTCCAGCGCCGTGCGGATCGTCGCGCCGGCTTCGTCCGCGCGCCCGCCATGGGCCAGCGCCTCGGCCAGCACGCTCAGGTACCAGGGCATGCGGGCCAGGTGGTTGATGTTGCGGAACTCGCCGATGGCGCGTTGCAGCGCGCTGACGGCTTCGGGCGAGGAGCCGCCGCGTGCATAGGCCAGTGCCGCGCCGTAGAAGGTGGCGACCGGCCGACGGGCCATGAGGCCGTGCCGCGCGACGCTCTCCTCGAGCATGGCGACATAACGCTCGCACTCGTCGTAGTCCCCGCTCCAGTAGAAGATCGGGCAGGCGTACGAGAGAATATTGTTCAGCGAGAGGTGATGCCTCGTCTGCCGCGCGTTGTCGACCGCGATGGCTGCCGTGCGCATTGCCGTGTCGGGGGAGCCGGTCAGCCATTGCACCTGTGTCAGCACGCTTCGCACGAGCACGATGGGATCGGACAGGTACCGCACCGCATACGAGCCGAAATAGCGCAGGTCGCGCTGCTCCAGGCGCTCCAGGCGCCGCCGTGAACCGTGCAGGCGGCCGAGGAACAGTTCCGCGATGCCCATGTGTACGTCGCCCTCCGGCAGGGCGGAGGGATCTTCCGCGGCGGCGACAGTGGCGAAATTTTCCAGCGTGCGCACGCCGGCATCGTGCTCGCCGGTGAAAAGCTCGTAGATCCCGATCATCATCAGGCAGCGCAGGCGATGGTCGGTGTCGCCGGTGCGGATGGCGATTTCCAGTGCCCGTTGCAGCGCCGCCATGGCCTGCTGCCGGAGCCCCCGCGTGAACATGGTGGAGCAGCCGAGCCACAGCGCGAGCTTCATCTCGAACGCGGTTCCCGACAGCTCCGCGGCATCGAGCTGGTCGACCGCATGCGATACATGCAGGTGGCATTCTTCCGTCAGCGAGAAATGGTTCCACAGCAGAAGCCCCGCCACCGTCAGGCGGACGGCGAGCGGCGCATCCGGGGCGTCCCTGCCGGTCCAGGCCAGCGCTGCGCGCAGGTCGCCAAGCACGCGCCGGTAGGCGGTTTCCCATTCGTCAGCGGGACGCTGCGCCCACTCGCGGGCGGCCCGTTCGAGCGTCGCATACACATGCCCGGCGTGGCGCTGCCGGACGGCGTGCTCGTTGCCGCCGGCGCGCAGCTTGTCCTGGCAGTAGGTATGGGTGGTTTCCTGCAGCCGATAGGCGATGCCGTCGGAATCGAGATCGGCCACGAGCAGCGACTTCGCGGCGAGCTGCGCCAGCCTGTCGGCCGCCTCGGCGGGCCCGATGCCGGCAACGACGGCAGCGCCATCGATATCGAAAACACCGGCGAACACGGAAACGGCGCACAGCAGGGCTGCCTCGTCTTCGGTGAGCAGGCTGTAGCTCCAGGCAAGCGTGGCCGCCAGCGTGCGATGGCGTTCCGGACCGGAGCGACGGCCGACCAGCAGGCGGAACCGGTCGTCGAGCTGTTTCAGGAGCCCGCCGGTACCGAATGCATCGATGCGCGTCGCGGCCAGCTCGATGGCGAGCGCGATGCCGTCGAGCCGGCGGCAGATTTCCGCCACGGCCGGCGCTTCGGCGTCGCGCAGGGTGAACGAGTCCAGGCGGTCCGTGGCGCGGTCGACGAAGAGCTGGATCGCGGGGAACATCAGGGCTTCGTCGGCGCTCAGGTGCTCCGACGAAGGCGGCGTGCCCAGCCCCGGCAGCCGCCGCACCCGCTCCCCGCTCAGCTGGAGCGGTTCGCGACTGGTGACGAGGATCTTGACCTTGGCGGCCTCCGCCAGTATCCGGCCCGCGCAGGCAGCGGCCACCTCGATGACGTGCTCGCAGCTGTCGAGCACGAGCAGCATCTCGCGCTCGCGCAGGGACTTGCACAGCATGTCCAGCATGCCGGCCGCATTTCCGGCAATGCCTAGCGCGGCCGCGATGGCGCCGGGGATCAGGTTCGGATCCTTTGTCAGCGCCAGGTCGACCAGCCAGACGCCGTCGCGGAAGGCGCCGATGGCGTGTTCGGCCACCGCCAGCGCGACGGTCGTCTTGCCGATGCCGCCGGAACCGACGACGGTGACCAGGCGCGCTATCTCGAAATCGCGGCGGATCGCATCGATGGCATCGGCCCGCCCGATCACGCGCGTGGTCCCGGTGGGCAGGTTATGCCGGCGCGTGGTCGCCGCCGCGGGTGCCCAGGCGATATCGGACGAAACAGACAAAACGCCAGAGGTCACGGGCGCGATCAGCTTGTAGCCGCGACCGGTCACCGTGGCGATATACCGGGCGTCATCCGGGCCGCCGTCGCCCAACGCGCGCCGCAGGGCGGCGATGTTGACCTTCAGGTTGCCCTCGTCGACGACCGTGGAGGGCCAGACGCGCGCCATCAGCTCGCGTTTGCTCATGAGTTCGCCCGGACGTTCGGCCAGCGCGGTGAGGATGTCCAGCGCCCGGCCGCCGATGCGCACGGGAACATCGCCACGCAACAGCAGCTGGCGCCGGGGAATCAGCACGAACGATCCGAAAGCAAAGGACCGCGCCCCCGCTTCGTCCGTCATGCGCGCTCCATCGAAAGGTTCATTTTTCCCTGATACATACGGTCAAAAAAACAGTATATCCAAGGAAAAACCGGCCGCCATATCTTATTAATTTCATAATGAAACAATATCGGGCATCTGGCGTGAATGGCGCTTAACCGCATTTAACGCGGATTGACTGAAGGCTGAAGTTATCCCGCGATACATTGGTAAAGAAGCGTCAGCCGCGGTTTTCACGCTGGCGCCAACTATTCGCCTGGAGGCCGTAATGAAACCGCTTTACCACTTCTCCCATGACGATTGCGCGGAACTGGACGAGGGCCCCGTCGTCCAGCCGGTGCCGGTCACGCGCCACAGGACGCTGATCATCGACGGCGTCGAGGTGTTCTTTCGCGAAGCCGGCCCCGCCGGCGCGCCCGCACTGCTGCTGCTGCACGGGTTTCCGACGTCGTCGCACATGTTCCGCAATCTCATTCCCCTGCTGGCCGACAGTTACCACGTCATCGCGCCGGATTATCCCGGCTTCGGCCATAGCGGCGCACCCGACCGGTCCCGGTTCGACTACACGTTCGAACACCTTGCCGATATCATCGACAGGCTCACCGTGTCGCTGGGAGTCGCGAAATACAGCATGTACGTCATGGATTACGGCGCCCCGATCGGTTACCGGCTCGCACTCAGGCATCCCGAACGTATCCAGGCGCTGATCGTCCAGAACGGCAATGCCTACGACGAGGGACTGGAGACCCCGCTCTGGGACCCGCTCAAGGCCTACTGGGCGGACGGCTCGCCGGCGAACCGGGAGGCGCTGGCGGGACTCGTTTCCCGCGAAATGACGGAATTCCAGTACACCAACGGCATGAGTGACATGGCACGCGTCAGCCCCGACACCTGGCTGATCGACCAGGCATTGCTCGACCGGCCCGGCAATCGCGAGATCCAGCTCGACCTGTTCTTCGACTACCGCAGCAACGTGGCGCTATACCCTGATTTCCAGGCGTTCTTCCGGCGCCGCAAGCCGCCCACCTTGATCCTATGGGGCAAGCACGATATCGTGTTCCCGGAAGCGGGCGCCCGCCCTTACCTGCGCGACCTTCCCAGGGCCGAAATGCACATCCTCGACACCGGGCACTATGCGCTGGAAGACAAGTTTGCCGTGATGGTGCCGCTGATCCGCGATTTCCTGGACCGCAAGCTGGCGGATCGGCAGCGGCCGGCGGCTTGAGGCGGCATTGGCTGCCTTGTCTTGCCTGGCGACGAACTGCGTTCCCTGCATCACCAGGCGATCGAACCACCCGCGCCCCGGAGCAGCACGCCCAGCACGCATGCCATCGCCGCCAGCAGCGTCCATACCCTGCCTGCCCGCATCGGCGAGAAAGCCAGCACGAACAACACCGCATGCACGGCGAAACCCAGCATGGTGCCGATCACCACGCCGTCGGCCAGCGTGAGAGCGAACCAGCGCGGCAGCGCGAAGGCGAGCCAGGCGCCCAGCAGCGATGCCACGGCATAGCCGCCCAGCGTGCCCGCCACCAGCCGTGACACCACCATCCTGCGATACCGCGCATCCACCACCAGCTTCGATCTGCCGCTCATGCCTTGCGCCCTTTCCTGCCCGCCGCCTTACGGGCGGCAAACGCCAGCAGCGCGCCAAAGCCAAGCGATGTCAGCTCCACGCTGGCGCTTTGCCAGTCGGCGCGGGCCAGGTAGGCCAGCAGGTGCTGGCCGGTGGTGAAATAGTTCAGCACCGGCAGTGCGGCGCACAGCAGCGCGCCGAGTGCCCACTGCTCCACCCATGCCGCCGTGCGCGGCCGCAGTGACGCGTGCACCAGGGTGGCCAGCCACACCAGCAGGAAGACGCGGATCTCCCAGGCTGGACGCGCGGCCAGCTCCGCCGGCAGCAGGCGATTGCCGTAGAAATACGCGATGCAGGCCACCGCGCAGCCGCTGATGGCGGCGATGTTGATGGCCTCGATGCAGCGATAGACCAGCGGCGTCGCGCGGCCGAATTCGGCAAGGCTTTTCTGGCGCCGCTTGACCAGGTAGAGCACGGTGCCGGTCGCCATCAGCGCGGTGCCCATCAGGCCGCTGACGAAGTACAGCCAGCGCATGGTCCAGCCGCCAAAGCGCGCGTAGTGCAGGTGTTCCACCACGCGATGCGTGGCGCTACCGGCCGACTCCTCGACCGGATCGGCCTTGCGCAGCGCGAGGACGGTTCCGTTCACGCCATCGAGCACGACGAAGCCCGGCTGGTTGAGTATCCGCGGGCTGTCGCCGTCATCCGGCGCCCGGCCCACCACCCGCACCGCCATGCTGCTGTCGCCGGGGCGCTCGATCAGCAGCATGGCCGCGTCGCCGCCGATCAGGCGGCTGGCCCGTTCCAGGAGTGGCGCCATGCGCGGCAATGGCGCCGGCTCGCCGGCAAGCTTGCGGCGCGGTGCCTCCGGTTCGCTCGCCAGTGCGGCGGCCAGGCGCTCGTAGGCCGCGTCGCCGGTGCCGAACGCCGCCTGCATCGGCACCGGCATGTAGCTGGTATAGAAGATCCACAAGCCGGTCAGCGTGATCATGAACAGGAACGGCAGCGCCAGCACGCCGGCGGCGTTGTGCGCATCGAGCCAGGAACGCTGGCCCTTGTTGGGCCGGAACGTGAAGAAGTCGCTGAAGATGCGCTTGTGGACGATGACGCCGGAAATCAGCGCCACGAGCATGCCCATCGCGGCGACGCCGACGATCCAGAAGCCGGTGATGCCGGCCTGCAGCGAATAATGGAAGGACATGAAATGCCGCCCGCCTTCCGTGTCGCGCACCCATTCTGGCGGCAGTACTGCGCCGCTGGCCGGATCGAACGCGCGCTGCTGCGCGCCATCCTTGCCGCGCCACGCCAGCCGCAATGCTTCGCCGGGACGCGCCGGCAGCTCGATGCGCCAGAAACGCGCGCCCGGCGCGGCGCCGGCCAGGTAGTCGAGCGCCGCCTGCGCGGACGCGCCGTCGGCCACGGGATGCGAGGCCGCCGGCAATGGCTGCGGCGCCTGCATCCAGCGCGTGATCGGTTCGCGGAACACGCTCAGCGTACCGGTCAGGAAGATCGCGCACAGCAGCCAACCGGTGACCAGGCCGCACCAGGTATGCAGCCACCCCATTGCCGGGCGCCATCCCTGCCTCATGCGCACCGCCCGTGCCGCACCGGCGGCGCGCTCACAGCGACGTGCGCAACATCAGGCTGACGCTGCGTGGTTCGCCGTAATAATTGCCGCGCGAGAGGGTGCCGAGCATCGAATAGTAGCTGCGGTCGAACACGTTGTTGACGTTAAGCTGGGCGCTCCATTTGCCGTTGATGCGGTACGAGGCATTGAGGTCGCAGATCGCGCGCCCGCCTTCGCCCATCGTCACGGCCGGATTGTCCTCGGCCGGGAAGGCGTAGCCGCTCTGTGCCGACACGCCGGCGCCGACCTGCCATGCTGCGAGCCGGCCGGGCAGGCGATAAGACGTCGACGCCTTGAACAGGTGGTGCGGCGTCTCGGAACTGATGCTCTTGCCCGCGTCGTCGCGGCTGCTCACATAAGTGTAGCCGGCCATCAGCTGCCAGCCCGGCGCTACCTCGCCGCTGGCTTCGAACTCCACGCCCTTGCTGCGCAAGGTGCTGCCGTTGCGGTAGCAGTCGATGGTGCCGATGGCGCCCGGGCACATGCCCAGGTTGGCCGTATCGAGCACGGCGAGGTTGTCCTTGCGGATCCTGAACACGGCTGCCGACAGGTTGAGCCGGCCGCCGTACAGTTCGCCCTTCACGCCGGCCTCGTAGTTGGCGCCGACCGCGGGTTTCAATGGTGCGCCATTGGCGCTCAGGTAGGCGCTTTGCACCTGGAATGTGTCGGCGTAGCTGGCGTACGCCGACCATTGCCCGCTCAGGTCGTACACCAGGCCCGCGTACGGCGTGAATTCATGATCCTGGCTGTAATCGGCAAGCCTTGCCCCGGTCAGCCGGTTGTCCTGCCGATAGTCCTGCCAGCTCACGCGGCCGCCCAGCAGTACGTGCAGGGGCTCGGCCAGCTCCAGCCGCGCGCTGGCATAGGCGCCGTAGCGATCGTCGGTGGTCTTGGAATTGGTGCTCCATGCCGGCCGTGCAGGCTCGGGCAGGGCCTGGTGGTTGACGTTGAAGATATCGACCGCCGCGCTGCCGGCGACATTGGCTTCGTAGCCGTATTGCCGCAGATTGCTCCAGTTCGCGCCCACCATCGCCTGGTGCGTGCCGCCCCATGCCTGGAAGCTGCCCGCCAGGCTGGCATCGATGCCGCTGGTCTCCACATCGAGCTGCTTGAAGAACCGGGTGTAGAGACTGGCGCCGCGCAGCGTGACGGGATCGACGGCCCCGCGGGTGATGCCGATTTTCTGCTCGTAGCCACCGTTGTTGTAGTTGGCCGCGATCCTGGCCTTCCAGTCGCCGCCGAAGCGGTGTTCGAGTTCGGCGAACACGTTGTTGGCCATGGCTTCATGCCGGTTCCAGTCCTGCGCCATCGACGTGGAGCGCGGCACGTCGAGCGCGCGGCCATCGCTGTAGCGCGGCAGGCCGAACACGGTATAGCCGTCGATGGTGTTCTCCTGCCGGCGCGCGCCCACCATCAGGGTGGTATCGCGCCCCAGGTCCGCTTCCAGCACGGCATACAGCAGCGGCATGCGCACATGGGTAACGTCCTGGAACGCATGCCGGTCCTGGTAGGCGGCCACCACCCTGCCGCGCAGCGTGCCCTGCTCGTTGAGCGCACCGCCGGCATCGACCTCCGCGCGATAGTTGTCCCATGAGCCGGCGCTCAGGTTGATGTCGGCATGCGATTCCCTGCGGGGCCGCTTGCGCACCAGGTTCACCGCGCCGCTGGGATCGCCGGCGCCGACGATCAGCCCCGCCGCGCCGCGCAGCACTTCGACCCGGTCGTAGATCGCCATGTCCATCGGCATGGCCCCCGTGGCGTCCACCACGGTGCCGGCCACACCGTCGACCAGGTAAGTACTCATGGCAAACCCCCTCACCACGAAGGTATGCGAGCCGAAGTTGCGCTGCGACCTGGTGGTGCCGGTGGCCTGGGCGATCACGTCGTCGAGCGAGACCAGATTCTTGTCGTCCATGAACTGGCGCGTGATCACGGAAACCGATTGGGGCGTCTCGCGCAGGCTTTGTTCCATCTTGCCGATGGTGGTCCTGCGGCCGCCATAGGAACCGGTGCCTTCGGTGCTTGCTTCCTGGCCCTGCGCCACCACGTGGACCATCGGCATGGCGGCGGCGCTATCTTCTTCCACGGACGGCGAGGCGGACGATGTGGCAGACGGCCCGCCCGCCGCGATCACATAGCCGCCATTGCCCTGGCGCGACGCCACCAGGCCGCTGCCCTTGAGCAGGACCGCCAGACCCGATGCCGGCGTGTGCACGCCGCTGACGCCGGGACTGTGCAGATTGCCGGTGGCCTGGCTCGCGAACGACAGCATGACGCCCGCCTCGCGGCCGAAGCGGTTCAGCGTGGCGGCCATGGGGCCGGCCGGGATCGAAAAATTGCGCACGGTATCGGTGGCATTGCCGGCGACATTCCTGGCTTCCTGCGCCGCGGCCGGCGCAGCCAGCGTGACAAGAGGCGCGGCTGCCGCGAGCCCGAGAAAGGCCCGGCCGATGGCGCAGGCGAGCACGCCGTACCGGGCGCGCTGGAACGATGGCTGTGGTGGGTGATGCATGGTGATGGGGTTCCTGATGGAGAAAGTGGCTCTTGTCTCCATTGCCCCGTGAGTGCCCCGGAACAGCTCAACTGCCCGGATTTTTTTTCAGCTCGACCGTCACCCAGTAGCGCGTCGTGCGGCGGATCGCGACCGGCAGCGTGGCCTCCAGCATGTCGAGCACCTTGTCGGTATCGGCCAGCGGGTAGGTGCCGCTGACGGTGATGCGGGCGGCGGACGGCGCACAGCGCAGCCGCCCGGGGCGATACGGCGCCAGCGCCGCCAGGAAATCCGCCAATGGCATGTCGTGCGCCACGAGCATGCCGTCGATCCACGCGGTAGCATCGTCGCCGACCGGCCGCGCCGCGCCGATCGCCTGCCGGGTAAAGCCGGCCTGTTTGCCGGCATCGAGCCGCAGCACGGCGCCGCCTTGCGCGGGGCGCAGTTCCACCGCCCCGCCGAACACCGCCACCTCGCTGCGGCCATCGCGCTGCGTCACCTGGTACCACGTGCCGAGCGCGCGTGCGTTGCCCTCGGCGGTATCGACCGAGAACGGCCGGCTGCCGGCGCCACCGGCGGCGAGCGGATCGGGGGCGGTGCGCACCAGGATCTCGCCGCGCACCAGCCGTATCCGGCGCTCGCCGGGGCCGTAGCGGATATCGACGGCACTGTCGGCATTCATCTGCACGGTGCTGCCGTCGGCCAGCGCCAGCACCTTGCGCTCGCCCACGCCGGTGCGGTGATCGGCCGACCACTCGCGCCATGGGGTCTGTTCGCGCGCCAGCCATGCGGCACCGCCCACCCCGGCCAGCGCGCCCAGCGCCTTGAGCGCCTTGCGGCGGGCCGGCACCGGGGTTTGCCTCCGCTCGCCGTTCAGCGTTGCATGGGCGATGGCCGAAGGCAGCCCTTGCAGCTTGCCGGCGAACGCTTCGATGCGGGCCCAGGCCTGCGCATGGTCGGGGTGCGCGTCGTGCCAGTGCCGCCAGCGGGTGCGCGTGCCGTCGTCCGCGTCGTCGGCCTGCAGCGCCACGAGCCACTCCACCGCCTGTGCGCGCACCTCGGGCGGAATCGGCCCGGACGGGGGCGGCGCCGCCATCTCAGTCGGCAAAACAGCAGTGCAGCATAGCCTTGGCGATGTAGCGCTTGACCGTGGCCAGCGACACGCCGAGCCGCTCCGCGATATCGCCCTGCGCCATGCCATCGAGCTGCGACAGCAGGAACGCCGCGCGCACCGGCGCCGGCAGGCTGTCAAGCAGGGTATCGATCTCCACCAGCGTTTCCAGCATGATGGCGCGCGATTCGGGCGATATCGCATGCTGTTCCGGCCACGCCGCCAATGCCTGTTCATACGCCCGCTCGACATCGCGCCGGCGGTACAGGTTGGCCACCATGCCCTGGGCGATGGTGGTCAGCATGGCGCGCGGCTCGCGCATCACGAGTTCGCGCGCCAGCACGCGCACGAAGGCATCGTGCGCGATGTCGCTGGCATCCGCCGCGTTGCCCAGCTTCTTGCGCAGCCAGGATTCCAGCCAGCCGTGGTGATCGTGGTAGATGGCGGCAAGCTGTTGGGAGAAAGGATGGACAGCCAGCATGCTAGATGAAAGTAAATGAGCGCGAATGCGAGTTAATGAGAACCATTCTCAATGGTAGCGTAACTTGCAGGCTGGGGGCAAGGAAGGCGCGAAATAGACAGATCGCACCGCACGCCGTACACTTTCCCCCTTGCCATCGCAGCCAAGCCGTTCCAGCGCGAACGCGCCCTCCGGCTGCCACGCGAACATCTGGCAAGCCTGTCTCGACCACAACTATTCGCCTGCCTCCGGCCCGCGCGGCCGCAAGTCCAGGCCCTGGCTGGAAGACCATCCTGGTGCCGCGCGGCGCGACGAACGCCGCCTGGCTACCGCTGTCCCAACGAAAAGAAGGGAGATGAGACCATGGCTTATGATCCAGAACGCGCGCTGAAGCTTCTCCGAACCGGCTCCGGTAACGCCGATGCGGTTTTCCGCGATGGCCAGGAAGATGCCATCCGATACATCGTCGAGGGCAAGGGCCGCTTGCTGGTCGTGCAGAAGACCGGCTGGGGCAAGAGCTTCGTCTACTTCATCGCCACTAAATTGCTGCGCGAAGCGGGCCTCGGCCCTGCGCTCCTGATCTCGCCGCTGCTGGCACTGATGCGCAACCAGATCGCCGCGGCGGAGAGGATGGGCGTGCGCGCCGCCACGATCAACTCCGACAACACCGAAGAGTGGACCAACGTCGAGGACAGGCTCGCCAAGGGCGAAACCGACATCCTGCTGATCTCGCCCGAGCGGCTGGCAAACGAGCGCTTCCGCACACAGGTGCTGGCCGGCATGGCCGAACAGATCTCCCTGCTGGTCATCGACGAAGCACATTGCATTTCCGATTGGGGCCATGACTTCCGCCCGCACTACCGGCTGCTCGAACGCATCGTCAAGACGCTGCCACGCAACCTGAGGCTCCTTGCCACCACGGCGACGGCGAACAACCGGGTGATGGATGACCTGGTTGCGGTACTGGGGCCAGGGCTGGAGGTGTCGCGCGGCGATCTCAATCGCACCTCGCTTTCCTTGCAGGCCATCCGGCTTCCCACCCAGGCGGAACGGCTTGCCTGGCTGGCGGAACGACTGGCCGCGCTGCAGGGCCACGGCATCATCTACACCTTGACGGTGCGCGATGCCAATCGCGTGGCCGACTGGTTGAAGTCCCGGCGCTTCAACGTGCAAGCCTATACCGGCGAAACGGGCGACCAGCGGGAACGGCTGGAACAGGCGCTGCTCGATAACCAGGTGAAGGCCCTGGTGGCCACGACGGCCCTGGGCATGGGCTATGACAAGCCCGACATGGCATTTGTCATCCACTACCAGATGCCCGGTTCAGTGGTCGCGTATTACCAGCAGGTGGGCCGCGCCGGCCGCGCGCTGGATTCCGCCTATGGCGTGCTGCTCAGCGGCCTGGAAGAAGCCGACATCACCGACTGGTTCATCCGCAGCGCGTTCCCCACCCGGCAGGAAGTCGCGGAAGTGCTGGGCGCACTCGAAGCGGAAGCCAATGGCTTGTCCGTCCCGGAACTGCTGACCCGTGTGAACCTGAGCAAAGGGCGCGTCGACAAGACGATTGCCCTGCTTTCCCTGGAAGCCCCGGCTCCCATCGCGAAACTGGGCACCAAGTGGCAACTCACCGCGGCAAATCTGGGCGAGGGTTTCTGGGAACGGGCGGAACGGCTCACGGCGCTGCGGCAGGACGAACACCGGCAGATGCAGCACTACGCCAGCCTTCCGTTCGGCGAGCACATGGGCTTCCTGATCGAAGCGCTCGACGGCGATCCGCGCGCCGCCACGGCCCCTGCCCTGCCGCCCCTGCCGGTGACGGTTGATGCAGGGCTGGTCAATGCCGCCATCGCGTTCCTTCGCCGCACCAGCTTGCCGATTGCGCCCCGCAGGAAATGGCCCGATGGCGGAATGCCGCAGTACGGCACGAAGGGCGTGATCGCCGCCGCCCATCAGGCCGAGCCCGGAAAAGCCCTCTGTATCTGGGGCGATGCCGGCTGGGGTGGCATGGTACGGCAGGGAAAATACCGCGACAGTCATTTTTCGGACGAACTTGTCGCCGCTTGCGTCACAATGCTACAAGAATGGAAGCCGCATCCGGCTCCGGCCTGGGTGACCTGCGTTCCTTCGCTGCGGCATCCGGACCTGGTACCTGACTTCGCGCGCCGCCTGGCTGCCGCGGCAGGCCTGCCATTCCACATGACGATTGAAAAAACCGACTCACGACCCGAACAAAAGACCATGGCCAACAACGCCCAGCAAGCGCGCAATATCGATGGTTCGCTCGAATTGAACGGCCAGCCTATTCCTGACGGCCCTGTGCTGTTAGTCGACGACATGGTCGATTCACGCTGGACGCTGGCGGTGTCCGCATGGCTGCTTCGCCAAGGCGGCAGCGGTCCTGTCTGGCCACTGGCCCTCTCTCAAACAGGCCACGAAGAATGACCCCAGTGCTTTCCCCGAATACCCAGGCAATCCTGCTGCTGACGGCGCCGTTGCTTGCCGGGCGTGGTGCCGCGCCGTCCGGACTGCTGACACCCGGCGAATACAAACGGCTGGCGCGCCATCTACGCGAGATCCAGTGCCAACCTGCCGATCTGATTTCTGAAAACCCGGCCGAAGTGCTGCAGGCGTGCCGTTCGGTCATCGAAGAAAACCGCTTGCAACAACTTCTGGGGCGGGGCTTCCTGCTGAGCCAGGTCATCGAGCGATGGCAGGCGCGCGCCATCTGGGTGGTCAGCCGGGCCGACGCCGAGTATCCCCGCCGTCTGAAGGCGCGCCTGCGCGAGGATGCGCCCCCGGTCCTGTATGGCTGCGGCGACATGAGCCTGCTGGACAACGGCGGGCTTGCCGTCGTGGGCTCGCGCAATGTCGATGACAGCCTCATCGACTACACCACGGCGGTCGGCCAGCTCACCGCCCTGGCTGGGAGAATGCTGATCTCCGGCGGCGCGAAGGGTATCGACCAGGCCGCCATGCATGGCGCGCTGGCGGGCGGCGGCCAGGTCTGCGGCGTGCTGGCGGATAGCCTGGAGAAGACGGCCATGAACCGCGAGCACCGCAATCTGCTGCTCGATGGCCACCTGGTCCTGCTCTCGCCCTACGACCCGAATGCCGGCTTCCATGTTGGCCATGCGATGCAGCGCAACAAGCTGATCTACGCATTGGGCGATGCCGCGCTGGTCGTGAATACCGATCTCGATAAAGGCGGAACCTGGGCGGGCGCTGTCGAGCAGATCGACAAACTCCAGTTCGTTCCAGTGTACGTTCGCTCCACGGGCGAACCCTCCACCGGCCTGGATGCGCTGCAGGCCAAAGGCGCCCTCCCCTGGCCGAACCCGCAGGACACGGCATCGTTCGAGGAAATCCTGAACCTGGCGTGGACGCCGGTAGCTGTGGCCCAGCCTGGCCTCCCCCTGTCGCCGAACGCGCAGCCGCCGGATGATTCGCTGCTGCCTCCCGAAGCCGATCCGGCTGCATCGGCACCAGGGGAGAGCGTTCCACCTCGCCCCGAAAGCAGTCCGCTGGCGCCCGCGGCCACTGCCCGCGTGGATGACGCATCCCCGGCGGACCTGGAAGACCTGCCCGCGGGCACACGAAACGCCACGGTGGCGGCAAGCGAGGCCGAGGATTCCCTGCAGCCAGGCCTGACACCGGCCGAGGTGATTTTCGCGGCCGTGCGCAAGGCGGTCCGCCAGCAACTGCATACGCCGATGAAAGATGCTGAAGTCGCCGAGGCGCTCGACGTTTCGCCCACGCAGGCCAAGGCATGGCTGCAACGCCTTGTCGACGAGGGCGTGATCGAAAAACGGAAGAAGCCAGCGGGGTATGTCGTCAGGCAGTCGACGCTGTTCGAGTGAGCAATGGGTATGAAAACCGGTACGGATTGATTGGCGAAGGCTTGATGACGCCGTCATTGTGGCCCCTGCCGTGTTTGGTTGCGATGCACGGCGCTGGGCTTTTTACGTTGCTGCTGCGCCGCGTATTACCAGTAGCCGGACGGCGCAATCTGCATCACCTTTCAGATTGCGCCGTCATCATGCCGATCTTAAAAGCCCCTGGCGGGCTTCATTCAACAGCTCCCACCTGGATGTGGTTGACCCGTCCTTAAATCAAACCCGAGGAAGCACATGTACCCGTCACTTGGCATGTAGGAGCACCATATCTCGCCCTTGCTTCTCATCCGCTCGCCATTCTCGGCACTGCAACTTACGCCTTTCACATCTGGACCAATCGTTTCAAAGATTTGCCTGGCAGCTTGTCCGCGGATGGCAATCGCCAGCTTTTTATCAGAATTTGTCGGCGGCCTTCTGTCTCCCACCTCGCCCGAGTAAATAAGATAGCTTGCAGACGTCAAAGGCCGGTTGGCACCAGTCCACTTGCTCGTTTCTTCCGCATTTACAGAAGCCGACAAAAATAAAGCCATGACAAGCAATGTCTTCATTCAAGCTCCTGATGTGATGGCGACGTGGAAATGATCGTCATGTTTGACCCAGGATTTCACGCCAGGAATTCTGGTATCGTTGAAGAGAATTTTCTTGACGAATGGGTGGGAGAAAAATATCCCGATGAGCCTCGCGGTTGCCTCTGCATCGTACTCGGAGAGCTTCCATGTAACAGGAAGGTGAAGACCATCTTTCCTCACCGGCCTGATATCGACCTGTAGCCCGTTCACATGAGAACGATGCTCCTCCGCTCTTTTCTCGCCGTTATAAAGACTAATGTTTCCGATCCCGAACTTTCGCCTTTCCGCAGCGGCCCATTCCCGTTCAACCCAATAAAGAACAGTCATCATGGAAGGGTGGGCATACTGATAGGCTCCTTGGGCAGGCGTACCATAAATATAGTAGCCTGCCTCCTCGGGAGCTTGGGGCAGCATGAAGTAGTCCCGCGGGTCTTTTGGCTGTACAGGCACTCCTTTAGTCATGACGGCACCTCATGCACACTTGTTACAAGCTAAATCCCAACCGCCAGACGTATTGCCTGAAGCGGCTCCAGCAATTTTTTGCTGGGTGTATTTCCACTTCACTTTGGAAAATCGAAGCCCGATGGACTCAAGCAGGATACTGCCTTCATGTATGACTTGGTCAATATTCGCAATAAGGACATTTTCCAGCTCGACTTCGTAGTATTTGATGGGTTTTCCGTCTCCATCGGCACGCATGAATTCGAGCTTCGCTCTTGGGATCGTCTTACCCATTGAGCAGTGCTGCATGAGGATAGGAGAAGCCAGGTCAGCAAGCTTGGTTAGAGCAATGGTCTTGTGCTCGCATCGTTCGGCAGTATGTCCTCCACCTGTCGAAGCCGTTGCGCTCTTGGGTTGTTTGACGCCCATTGAAGCTGAACTAACTTCAATCCAGCCTTGATGTCCCGAGTCTTGCGACTCGCCTTTGATACCATCAATTTGCAGGTAAACATCGATCGCCATGTCAGTGCTCCTGTTGTGAGAAGTGTCACAGTTTCACATGGAGATCGATTGTGGCCGTTGGTATATATCAACTGGTTAAATCAGAGCGTCCTTGAATGACTGCACAGGCAATGAACAGATGGGCGCTGCTCAACGAAGAGTTGAATCAGTTTTAGATCGCTGGCAAGCGGAAACCTGTATTAACTTTCAATTGCCATTCGCACCGCGACCTGCCAATGCGATATTCGCGGCCGTGCGCAAGGCGGTCCGGAAGGAATTGCATTTGCCGATGAAGGATGCCGAACTCGCCGAGGCGCTCGACGTTTCGCCCACGCAGGCCAAGGCATGGCTGCAACGTCTCGTCGACGAGGGCGTGATCGAAAACCGCAAGAAGCCGGCGGGGTATGTTGTCAGGCAGTCGACGCTGTTCGAGTGAGGGGGCATCCCCTGCCCCGCGCACGATATGAGGCGTAGTCCGACACGACCATATCGACACTAAAATTACTGATAGATTGTACATATCCGTCGTTCAACCCCTCCTCTACCGGTGCCTTTCCATGAAAACGTTTCATTGCGACAAATGCTCGCAGCAGGTCTTTTTCGAAAACACCTTGTGCTTCAACTGCGACAGCACGCTCGGCTACCAGCCCGCGACCCGCAGCATCAACAGCTTCGAGGAAACCGAAGACGGCCACTGGCGCAGCCTGAACCGTGTCGACGAAGGCAAGCTGTATAAAAAATGCGGCAACTATGTCGAGCACAACGTCTGCAACTGGATGCTGCCGGCGGACGATCCCCACGAGCTGTGCGCATCTTGCCAGCTGACCGTCGTGATTCCGGCGCTGTCGTCGGAAAAAAACCACGTGTTGTGGGCCCGCCTCGAAACGGCCAAGCGCCGCCTGCTGTTTTCGCTGGCCACGCTGAACCTGACGCCCGCCTCGAAGGAAGAGGAACCGGAAACCGGCCTGGCCTTCCAGTTCCTGGAAGACGGCGTCACCGACCAGTGCGTGATGACCGGCCACGCCAACGGCCTGATCACGCTGAACATCGCCGAAGCCGATCCGGCCGAACGCGAACGCACGCGCGAGCAGATGCACGAACGCTACCGCACGCTGCTCGGGCATTTCCGCCACGAGAGCGGCCATTATTACTTTGACCGTCTGGTCGTCGACAGCGAGTTCATCGACGGCTTCCGCGCCCTGTTCGGCGACGAGCGCCAGGATTACGGCGAGAGCCTGAAACGCCACTATGCCGAAGGGCCGGTGGAGGACTGGGAATCGCGTTTCGTCAGCAGCTACGCCAGTTCGCACCCGTGGGAAGACTGGGCGGAAACCTGGGCCCACTACCTGCACATGATGGACACGCTGGAAACCGCGCACGCGTGCGGCCTGTCGCTGACGCCATCGAAACCGCTCGAACCGTCGCTGGACATCACCGCGCCACCCACCAAGGTCGCCTCGTTCGGCGACACGCTGAACGACTGGTTCGCGCTGACCTACGTGCTCAACAGTCTGAACCGCAGCATCGGCATGCCGGACTCGTATCCGTTCAAGCTCAGCACGCCGGTGCTGGAAAAGCTGGAATTCGTGCACAAGGTAGTGCGCGCCCAGCGTCCGCGCACTTCACGGCGAGCCATGTAGCAGTTCGACGGAAACTTCCATTTCATTGCGCACCAGCGGCGGCCCGAACCGGCTGAAGATCGCCACGTTGGCGGCGTCGTGGCCGCGGGCGATCGTCACACGGCCGCCGCGCGGGCCATCCTGCGTCGGATCGAAGGTATACCAGCGCCCGCCCACGTAAGCCTCGAACCACGCATGCAGGTCCATCGGTTCCAGCCCGTGCAGGTAGCCGGCGACGATGCGCGCCGGAATGCACAGGCTGCGGCACAGGGCGATGCCCAGGTGCGCCAAGTCGCGGCAGACTCCCTCGCGCCGCTCGTTGACGTCGGTCGCCGCCATGTGGCTGTACGACGATGCCGGATTGAAGCGCACCTCGCTGCGGATCCATTCGGTGATGCGGGCCACTTGGTCGTACCCCGGCGCGACGCCGGCAACGATTTCGGTGGCCATCTCGGCAAACAGCTCGGATTCGCAATAGCGGCTGGGCAGCAGGTACGTCAGCACCTCGTCGGGCAGGTGCTGCACTTCGTCGAACGGCGCGCCCGGCGCGACATCGATCGTGGCGGCCGTCATCACGTCGGCCGAGGTGTAGATCGAGAAGGCGCCGGGCGGCGCCACCAGGCGCTGGCACAGGTTGCCATAGGCATCGGTAAATTCCATCGCCGGCACGCCGGGCGCCAGGTTATAGCTTTGATGCGTCACCCATTGCAGCGCGTCGCTGCGCGGGCGCAGCATCAGGATGAACGGTGTCGGCTCGGCGACGATGAAACTCAGGTTGCAACGGGTGCGCAACAACATGGCAGGCTCGCTTTCAGCTATCGACATAAGCGCACCAATATAGCGCGAGAGTTGTAATTATTGCCACTCTGGTGCGGCGTGTCATTTGCTGGTGCATAAGTGTGACACCGGCAGGGCAAGCGCGACACCTTACGCATGGTCTTCCGTCTCCGCCGGCACCAGGAAATCGCTGCCGATACCGTTGCCGATCTGTTCGATCGCAGCCAGGAACGCCGTCAGGAAATCATGCAGGCCTTCTTCCAGGATGTCGTCGATCACGGCAAGACGTACCTTGGCGTGCAGCTTGCCGGCCAGGCGCTCGGTCTCCTGCGACACGTCGTTGCTGATTTCCTGCAGGTTGGCCACCACGGCGGCCAGGCAGGCCACCAGCGAGCGCGGCATCTTCTCTTCGAGGATCAGCAGCGCGGCCACGCGCGACGGCGTGATGGCATCGCGGTAGACCTTGCGGTACGTCTCGAACGCCGACACGGAGCGCAGCAGCGCCGCCAGGTAATAGAACTCGCCCTGCGGCCCCGCCTTGATCGCATCGGAATCGAGGAAGCGGAATTTCACGTCGAGGATGCGCGCCGTGTTGTCGGCCCGCTCCAGGAAGGTGCCGAGGCGGATGAAGTTGAATGCACCGTCCTGGAACATGGTGCCCAGCGTGACACCGCGCGACAGGTGCGAGCGGTGCTTCACCCACTCCAGGAACTGGCCGGGCTGGTGCTCGAACATCCGGCTCCGCAGGTGCTGCTGCAGCTCGATCCAGGTGGTGTTCTCGGTCTCCCACACTTCAGTGGTGAGGGTGCCGCGCACGGCCCGGGCATTCTCGCGCGCCGCCGTCAGGCAGCTGGCGATCGACGAAGGATTGTCCGGATCGCGCACCATGAAGTCGATGACTTCCTTCTGCGTCAGCGCGCCGTACTTGGCGTCGAACTGGCTTTCCAGTTCCGACACGCCCAGCATGGTGCGCCAGCCCTGCTGCACGGCCAGCGGCGATTGCGGCATCAGCGAGTACTGCACGCGCACGTCGAGCATGCGGGCGGTGTTCTCGGCCCGTTCGGTGTAGCGGGCCATCCAGAACAAATGATCTGCGGTGCGGCTCAGCATGTCAGTTCTCCAGTATCCAGGTGTCCTTGGTGCCGCCGCCCTGCGACGAATTCACCACCAGCGAGCCTTCCTGCAGCGCCACGCGGGTGAGCCCGCCCGGCACCATCGTCACCGTCTTGCCCGACAGGACAAACGGCCGCAGGTCGATATGGCGCGGCGCGACGCCCGACTCCACGTACGTCGGGCAGGCCGACAGCGCCAGCGTGGGCTGGGCGATGTAGCCCGCCGGGTTGGCCAGCAGCCGCTCGCGGAACGCCTCGACCTGGGCGCCCGTCGACGCCGGGCCGACCAGCATGCCGTAGCCGCCGGCGCCGTGCACTTCCTTCACCACCAGCTCGGGCAGGTGCGCCAGCGTGTAGGCCAGGTCTTCCTTCTTCCTGCACTGGTAAGTAGGAACGTTATTGAGGATCGGTTTTTCGCCCAGATAAAACTCGATCATGTCGG
Source organism: Pseudoduganella sp. jia 9 (assembly GCF_055502615.1). Classification (NCBI taxonomy): domain Bacteria; kingdom Pseudomonadati; phylum Pseudomonadota; class Betaproteobacteria; order Burkholderiales; family Oxalobacteraceae; genus Pseudoduganella; species Pseudoduganella sp. jia 9. Next base: position 44,313 of record NZ_JBUPWE010000017.1, read on the forward strand.
GCACGTAGGGGTAGATCGACTTGTCGTCGGCCACTCCGGTGCCGATCGCGTTGGCCAGGCCCACCCGGCCGGCGCGCACCGCTTCCATCAGGCCGGGCACGCCCAGCGTGGACTCTTCCCGGAACGCGCGCGGATCGAGATAGTCGTCGTCGATGCGGCGGTAGATGACGTCGACCCGCCGCGCGCCGCGCGTGGTGCGCATCCACACGGTTTCGTCCTTGACGAACAGGTCCTGCCCCTGCACCAGCGACACGCCCATCTGCTGGGCCAGGAACGCATGCTCGAAATAGGCCGAGTTGTGCATGCCGGGCGTCAGCACGACCACGGTCGGATCGGCGCTGCCCAGCGGCGCCACGGTGCGCAGGTTATCGAGCAGCAGGTCGGGATAATGGTCGACCGGCGCCACCCGGTTGCTGGCGAACAGCGCCGGGAACAGCCGCATCATCATCTTGCGGTTTTCCAGCATGTAGGAGACGCCGGACGGCACCCTCAAATTGTCTTCCAGCACATAGAACTCGCCCTCCCCGGCCCGCACGATATCGACGCCGGCAATGTGCGCATAGATATCGGCAGGCACGTCGACGCCCTGCATGGCCGGGCGGTACTGTGCATTGTTAAGGATCTGCTCGCGCGGGATGATGCCCGCCTGGAGGATTTCCTGGCCATGATAGATGTCGTGCAGGAAGCGGTTCAGCGCGGTGACCCGCTGCACCAGGCCGGCCTGCAGCTTGGCCCACTCGGCGGCGTGGATCACGCGCGGGATGATATCGAACGGAATCAGGCGCTCCTTGCCGGCGGTGTCGCCATACACGGCAAACGTGATGCCCACGCGCTGGAAGATCAACTCGGCTTCGGTGCGCTTCTGGTCGATCTGGCCGGGTGGCTGCAACGCCAGCCAGTCCGCGAACGCCTGGTAGTGCGGGCGCACGGTTGCCTCGGTGGAATACATTTCATCGTAAAAGTTCGGCATCGATTCCTCCTCGTAGCAAGAGTGCTAACAAGAAACGTGCCAGGGGTAAGACGTCCATGTAATGACAGCGGTCGAGCCGCAGGGGTCTGTCCCCGGTAAGTGTTGGCCTGCGTGCTTGCCAGCGGCTTTTTGAGGGAACTGACCCCGGTGTTGTTCGCATGTCGAGTGCGCTGGCAAAAACTGGGGTCAGTCCCCTCAAAACGCCAACTACCGGGCTGGCGGCCAACACTTACCGGGGACAGACCCCTGAGACTCCACCGCTAACGCGCGCATCCAACACCCCTGCCCCCACCCCACCCCGCTCCAAATAGATTGCCTTTATTGCAGGTACGAATCATGCTTGATGCATCTCATACCGCGCCCCTTTCGAAAGGCACTCCCGCATGGCTATCCGTATCGCGCTGCACCACAAGACCAGTTACCGCTATGACCGCCTGGTCAGCCTGTCCCCCCATGAAGTGCGCCTGCGTCCGGCGCCGCACGCGCGCACGCCGATCCTGTCGTATTCGCTGTCGGTCACGCCGCAGGAACACTTCATCAACTGGCAGCAGGACCCGTACGGCAACTACATCGGCCGCTTTGTCTTCCCCGAAAAATCGGACACGCTCGACTTCACGGTCGACCTGGTGGCCGACATGACCGTCATCAATCCGTTCGACTTCTTTGTCGAGAAGTATGCGGAGACTTTCCCGTTCGCCTACCCGCCGCAGCTGACGGCCGAACTGAGCGCCTACCTGCAGACGGAACCTTCCAGCCCGCTGGTAATGGAATGGGTGACCGCGGCACGCCGCGACCTGCTGGCCAAGCCGATGGGCACCAACGACTTCCTGGTCGCCGTCAACCAGCGCCTGCAGCGCGACATCGCCTACCTGCTGCGCATGGAGCCCGGCGTGCAGGCGCCGGATGAAACGCTGCAGAAGCGTTCCGGCTCGTGCCGCGACACCGGCTGGCTGCTGGTGCAGATCCTGCGCGAGATGGGCCTGGCGGCACGCTTCGTGTCCGGCTACCTGATCCAGCTGCGCGCCGACCAGGAAGCACTCGACGGCCCAAGCGGCACCGACGTCGATTTCACGGACCTGCACGCGTGGACCGAGGTGTACATCCCCGGCGCCGGCTGGATCGGGCTCGACCCCACCTCCGGCATGCTGGCCAGCGAAGGCCACATTCCGCTGGCCTGTACCGCCCTGCCCTCGTCGGCGGCGCCGGTTTCCGGCTTCACGGACAAGGCCGAAGTCACGTTCTTCCACGAGATGACGGTCACGCGCATCCACGAAGACCCGCGCGTGACAAAACCGTACACGGAAGCGGACTGGCAGAAGATCGACCGCCTCGGCCAGCAGGTCGATGCGGACCTGAAGGCCCAGGACGTGCGCCTGACCCAGGGCGGCGAGCCGACCTTCGTGTCGATCGACGACATGGACGGCCCCGAATGGAACACCCAGGCCCACGGCGACAAGAAGCGCGAGCTGGCGGGCAATCTGATGCACCGGTTGAAAAACCACTTTGCGCCGGGCGGCATGCTGCACTACGGCCAGGGCAAGTGGTACCCGGGCGAACCGCTGCCGCGCTGGGCCCTGAATATCTACTGGCGCATCGACGGCCAGCCGATGTGGCTCGACGCCTCGCTGTTCTCGGATGAACACATCGACGACGGCTATGGCCCCGACGATGCCGGCCGTTTCACGACAGAGCTGGTGAAATCGCTCGCCCTGCCCTCCAACAGCGCCATCCCGGCCTACGAGGACGTGCTGCTGCAGGCACAGCGCGAGCAGGCGCTGCCGCGCAATCTCGATCCGCTGGACGCCGACCTCACCGCGCCGGAAGAACGCCGCCGCCTGGCCCGCCTGCTCGAACGCGGCCTGGGCGAGGTGGCCGGCTACGTGCTGCCGCTGAAGGCCAAGGACTACGATCCGGCCATGATCGGCACCGTCTGGCAAACGTCGCCGTGGCCGATCCGGCGCGAGAACCTGTACCTGATCGAAGGCGATTCGCCGATCGGCCTGCGGCTGCCGCTGGCCACGCTGCCATGGGTGCTGCCGGAAGAACGCGAGGACGAATACGACGTCGACCCGTTCGCGCCACGCGCCGCGCTGCCGGTCGAGGAACGCAAGAAGGAAAAGGAGAAGCGTCCGATCCTGGGCCTGGCCGCGGGCAAGGCTCCTACTGACAAAGCGGCGGACAAGGCGCGCAGGCCGGTCGTCGAACCGATCCGGCCACCCCGGCCGGCCGAACCGGCATCGCGCGACGTGATCCACACCGCGCTGTGCGTCGAAGTGCGTGCCGGCCGGCTGTACGTGTTCATGCCGCCGCTGAAACGCATCGAGGATTACCTGGCGCTGGTGAGCGCCGTCGAACGCACCGCGGCCAAGCTGGCGATGAAGCTGCGCATCGAAGGCTACGCGCCGCCGCGCGACCCGCGCATAAAACTACTCAGCGTGACGCCCGATCCCGGCGTGATCGAGGTGAACATCCATCCGGCGGCCAGCTGGAACGAGCTGGTTTATAACGTGTCGACGCTGTACCAGGAAGCCCGCCTGACCCGGCTGGGCACCGAGAAATTCATGCTCGACGGCCGGCACACCGGCACCGGCGGCGGCAACCACGCGACGCTGGGCGGCGCCACCGCCGAAGACAGCCCGATGCTGCGCCGCCCGGACCTGCTGAAAAGCCTGATCACCTACTGGCAGAACCACCCGGCCCTGTCGTACCTGTTCTCGGGCACGTTCATCGGGCCGACCAGCCAGGCGCCGCGCGTGGACGAAGCGCGCGACGACAACCTGTACGAACTGGCGATCGCCTTCCAGCAGATGGACCAGGTGCTGCCGACGCTGCACGAAGGCGACAAGCCGTGGATCGTCGACCGCCTGCTGCGCAACCTGCTGGTGGACCTGACGGGCAACACGCACCGCTCGGAATTCTCGATCGACAAACTGTATTCGCCGGACGGCCCCACCGGCCGCCTGGGCCTGGTGGAATTCCGCGCCTTCGAGATGCCGCCGCACGAGCGCATGAGCCTCCTGCAGATGCTGCTGCTGCGCGCCCTGGTCGCGCGCTTCTGGCGCCAGCCCTACCAGGCCAAGCTGGTGAACTGGGGCGTGGCCCTGCACGACCGCTGGATGCTGCCGCATTTCGTCGCCCAGGACATCCGCGACGTGGCCCGCGACCTGCGCGCGCACGGCTACGAATTCGAGGACCACTGGTTCGAGCCGTTCATCGAGTTCCGCTTCCCCCGCTTCGGCACTGTTGTTTATGAGGGCGTGGAAATGGAACTGCGCCAGGCGATCGAGCCGTGGAACGTGCTGGGCGAGGAAGTCAGCGCCGGTGGCACCGCGCGCTATGTCGATTCGTCGGTGGAGCGGATGCAGCTGCTGGTGCGCGGGCTGACCAACGGCCGCCACGTCATCGCCTGCAACGGCCGCATGCTGCCGCTGCACCCTACCGGCATTCCGGGCGAATACGTGGCCGGCGTGCGCTTCCGCGCGTGGAGCCCGTGGTCGGCGCTGCACCCGACCATCCGTGTGCAGGCGCCGCTCACCTTCGACCTGGTCGACACCTGGAGCGGGCGCGCCATCGGCGGCTGCACGTACCACGTGGTGCATCCGGGCGGGCGCAACGAAGTGGGCTCGCCGGTCAACGCCAACGCCGCCGAGGCACGCCGTTTCGCGCGCTTCTGGCCGCACGGGCACACGCCGGGCCCGATGACTGTGCGAAAAGAGGAACGGAATCCGAGCTTCCCGATGACATTGGATTTGCGCTGGCAGGCAGATTGATCTACTGTTTAAGTTCCTGATGGAAAGAATAGCTGCCGTGCGACATGTCCAATAATCTACTTGAGTCTTACCTTTCCGCGCCCGATGGTTTCGATGAAATGCTCGACGCGGCCAAGGTGCCGCGCGCGCACTGGCGCGCCATGCTCGACAGCCTGGAGCACGAACCGCCAGACATGATGCGCCAGCGCCACGAGATGGTGCAGCGCCAGGTGCGTGAAAACGGCGTGACGTACAACGTGCGCGCCGACGCCGACGGCATGCAGCGTCCATGGGACCTGAACGTGCTGCCCCTGATCCTGCCGCACGAGGAATGGAGCGGCATCGAGGCGGCGGTGATCCAGCGCGCCCGGCTGCTCAATAAAATCCTCGGCGACGTCTACGGCCCGCAGGAGATGCTGCGTGAAGGCCTGCTGCCGCCGGCACTGGTGCACGGCCACGCCGGCTTCCTGCGCCCCTGCCACGGCATGGGCCACCACGACGACATCGCCCTGCACTTCTACGCGGTGGACCTGGCGCGCGCGCCGGATGGCCGCTGGTGGGTGCTGGCCGACCGCACGCAGGCGCCATCGGGCGCCGGCTATGCGCTGGAAAACCGCGCCATCATCTCGCCCACCTTCCCCGACCTGCTGCGCGAACTGAAAGTGCAGCCGCTGGCCGGCTTCTTCCGCACCATGCGCGACAGCCTGGTGCACTGGGGCCGCCTGTGCGCGGCCAACGGCGATTCCCCGGCACCGCTGCGCGATGGCGAAATGCCGCTGATCGTGCTGCTGACGCCGGGCCCGCGCACCGAGAGCTACTACGAGCAGGCCTACCTGGCTCGCCATCTCGGCCTGCCGCTGGTGGAAGGCAGCGACCTCACCGTGCGCGACGGCGTGGTCTTTTTAAAAACCCTGGCAGGCCTGCACCGGGTGCACGTGATCATCCGCCGCGTCGACGACGAATCGTGCGACCCGCTGGAACTGTGCAGCTCGATGCTGGGTGTGGCGGGACTGACACAGGCGGCCCGGCGCGGCAATGTGCTGGTGTCGAACAGCCTGGGCTCCAGCCTGCTCGAATCGGGCGCCCTGCTCGGCTTCCTGCCGGCGCTGTCGCGGCGGCTGCTTGGAGAACCGCTGAAGATGCCATCCGTCGCCACCTGGTGGTGCGGCGAACCGGCCGCGCTGGAAGCGGTGATCGGCAAGCTGGATCGGCTGATCATCAAACCGAGCTTTTCGCAGCTGCCGCCGACCACTGTGTTTGGCCAGGACCTCACCGGCGATGCACGCGCGGCGCTGATCGCCAGGCTGCGCGCCAACCCGAACAACTACATCGCCCAGGAACTGGTGCAGCTGTCGCGGGCACCGGTATGGAAACCCGGCGCGGAACCCGGCCTGCAGGCGCGCGCCATCGGCCTGCGCGTGTTTGCCTGCGCCACGCCGAACGGTTATGTCGTCATGCCGGGCGGCCTGACCCGCGTGGCCACCGGCCCGGATGCGCGCGTGCTGACGATGAAGATGGGCGGCGCCAGCAAGGACACCTGGGTGCAGGCGCGCGCCCGGGTGGCAGTACCGCGCCTGCAGAAGCGCAGCATCACCGCCAAGGACCTGGTGCGCGAAGACAGCAACCTTTCGAGCCGTGTGGCGGAAAACCTGCTGTGGTTCGGCCGCTATGCGGAACGCTGCGACAACATCGCCCGCCTGCTGCGGGTGGCGCTCAACTTCCTGTTCAACGTGCGCTTCGACCAGCGCGGCGCGGAATGGCCGACCGTCGAGGCGCTGTGCATCTATTTTCAGCTGATCGATGGCGAAAAGCGGCCGGTTGCCGGACAGGCGGTTCAAATGCAGAGCCAGACTTCCGGCCAGGGTGGCCAATCGCAAAGCCAGAGCCAGGCGGGTGCCATCTTCACCGATGCCGAACTCGAATCGGCCCTGCTGCTGGCGGTGGTATCGCCCAACGTACCCGGGCTGGCCCGCCAGCAGCAGCACCTGGTGCGCATCGCCGGCCAGCTGCACGAGCGCTTCTCGGTCGACAACTGGCGCGCGCTGAACCGCATGGTGCAGCCCACCGCCCCGCCGGGCGAGCGGCCGTCGCAGTCGGAAGCGATGACGATCCTCGACGACGCCGCCTCCTCGCTGATGACGCTGGCCGGCTTCGCGCTCGACGGCATGACGCGCGACCTCGGCTGGCGCTTCATGTCGATCGGCCGCCGCCTGGAGCGGCTGCAGTTCCAGAGCGTGGTGCTGCAGCGCGCGCTGGCGATGGACGAGAACGGCAACCTGGAATGGCTGCTCGAGCTGTCCGACAGCATCATCACTTATCGGGCCCGCTACCGCGCCCAGCCCGAGTGGCTGCCGGTGCTCGACCTGCTGCTGCGCGACGGCACGAATCCGCGCTCGATCCTGTTCCAGATGGACGGCATCCTGGGCGCTCTTCGGAAAATCGCGCTGACCCATGGGCCTTGCGGCGTGGAGTTGCTGGCGCCGTTGCGGGAGGAAGTGCTGGCACTGGAGCCGGATGCCGATCTCAATTACAGCAATGCGCATCTGAGCGACCTGCTGAATCGGATACAGGTGGCCAGTGCGGCGTTGTCGGAGCAGATCAGTGTGCAGTTCTTCAGTTATACGGATGGGCAGCAGAGGAGCCGGAGATCATGAGTTCTCTTTTTTCTTCGGCTGAGGTGTGCGCCCGTTACCGGGTGGTGCATGAGACGCGGTATCGGTATCAGAGCACGGTGACGTTATCGCAGCAGTATCTGCATTTGACACCGCGCTCTTTTCCGTTCCAGCAGACCGAGTCGCATCAGATCTGGCTGGACCGGGCCGTCGACGATGCGCGCGATGGGACCGATTATTTTGGCAACTGTACGCGGCATGTTTCGCTGACGGTGCCGCATGACAGTTTGCTGGTGCATGCCGAGTCGACTGTTGCGCTGTTTGCGCGGCCTACCCTGGCGGATATTGGTGGCACGCTGCCGTGGGAAGGGACGCGGGACATGATGGCCAAGGAGAAGAGTGCCGCGACCCTGGAGGCATGCCGGTATCTGTATGCGTCGCCGCATGTTTATTCGTTTCCGGAGCTGGAGGCGTATGCGCGGGAGAGCTATACGCCTTGCCGGCCGCAGCTGGATGCGGCGCTGGAATTGACGCATCGGATTTTCGAGGATTTCGATTTCGATGCGCGGGCGACGGAGATTTCAACGCCTTTGGAGCAGGTGCTAAGGGGGCGGCGTGGGGTTTGCCAGGATTTTGCTCAGCTGATGATTGGCTGCTTGCGCAGCCTTGGGCTGCCGGCTCGGTATATCAGTGGGTATATCTTGACGCATCCGCCGGAGGGGAAGCCACGGTTGGTGGGGGCGGATGCTTCGCATGCCTGGGTGTCGGTGTTTTGCCCTTCCATCGGCTGGGTGGATTTTGATCCGACCAACCGCTGCCTTGTGGGGCATGAGCACATCACCCTCGGCTGGGGGCGGGATTTTAGTGATGTGACGCCGATGCGGGGGATTGTGTTGGGGGGTGGGGGGCAGGTGTTGGATGTGGAGGTGACGGTGACGCCGTTGGAGAAAATAAGAGAGGGTTGAAAAAGACTGCGTATGGAAGTGTCGGTCACAATCCGCAAAAGCGGGTCACGCTCGGCTACCGGCGCGGCCCTGAGCCGATAGAGGATTCGCCGAGAGTATCGAATCCTCGGACGCTATCGGGGTTACAGAACAAGCCAGGATGAAGCCGCCAAAAAACCGAGGCGATTCAGTGCAAGCAAACGCGCATGTCCTGCCCTGAGCCTTGGAGATACGTAACGCTACAGATCGATGATTTTGCCCAGCAGCGCTGGGAAACGCGCCATTGCTCGCCTTCGCACACGATCGAACAGGTCTTGACATTATTGCGGGTGATCATGCCGATGCGCTGGCGCAGGTATTTTTCGGTGAAGCCAACCGTGTCGCTCACCTGGAAATCATTGGGGCGAAACACGGGGCGGCGGCGCGGCCGGCGCCTGCTCAGGACTCTGGGCAGGATCGGGCACGATGGCCGGATTAGGCAGCTCCCAGCGCGCGCCCTTGGCAAGTCCTGCAGTGTTACGGTTGTGTCCAGCTGCTGAATGCGGCCGGGCACGAGAATGCCCAAGCGGTACTCGAATACCATCACCTGCGCGCCGAGTTGCAGGCGGCAGCAAATGTCGAGGATCCAGCGCGAGTCGTCCAGTAACCGGCTAGAGCCACGCTCAGTTCATACACGTCGATACTGGGAGCGTTGCGGAGAGTGTCGAAAAGTCGGGAGTCTGTCGCAGCAGTGTAACTTTGCGCGAAATGGCTTCGTCGGAAAATGTCAGCTGGCCATCAGCTTGGGGACCTATTGAAGGAATCCAACCCATTCACCATTCGCGAAAGCTGGGCCGCTCGGCCACGAGCGCGGCACATGCACGGCGGACTGGATAAGTCCAGGGAGAACAAAAAGTAAGCGTCGGCTCAGCACCGTCTTGATGCATCAGATGGGAAGCGAGATGATGCGTGCCACACCGCTGGGAAGCGGAGTTCAGCCGGCCAGCTTGGCGGCACAGTTCCAGGGCAGGAAATCGTCGACGCGGTTCACAGGATGATCGGCGATATGTGTCAGCACGTGGCGCAACCAGGCTTCGGGGTCGCTTCCGTTCAGCTTGGCCGTTCCGGTTAGCCCGTACATGGCGGCAGCGCGTTCGCCACCGCTGTCGGCTCCGGCAAACAGATAGTTTCGCCGTCCTAGTGTGATGCCGCGTAGCGCACGTTCGGCGGCCGAGTTGTCGATCTCGATGCGGCCGTTGTCGGCATAGCGGGTCAGCGCCGGCCATAGCTTGAGGGCGTACAGGATTGCCGCCGCTGTATCGGATTTGCGTGACAGCGTGGCGAGCGTCGCATGCAGCCAGCGCTTCAGGTCATCTATCAGCGGTTTCGCTTGCTGCTGACGTGCAGCACGACGTTCATCTGGCGGCTTACCGCGGATGGATTCTTCGATGCCATACAGTTTACCGATTCGGCGCAGTGCCTCGGTGGTCAGCGGTGTCGGGCGGGCCTCATGCAGATCATAAAATTTGCGCCGGGCGTGCGCCCAGCAGGCTGCTTCGACTACGCGGCCGGTTTCGTAGACGGCATTGAAGCCGGCGTAGGCATCAGCCTGCAGCACGCCATTGAAGCTGGTTAAATGCGCTTGTGGATGTTCGCCCTTGCGGTCCGGCGAGTACGCAAACCATACCGCTGGTGGCGTTGCGTCACCGCTGGCACGGTCATCGCGCACGTAAGTCCACAGGCGTGCCGTGCGCGTTTTGCCCTTACCTGGTGCCAGCACTGGCAGCGGTGTATCGTCGGCATGCAGCTTCGTGCTAGCAAAAACATGGCGTTCGAGCGCGTCAGTGTCTAGACGGTGCTGGCTCTACGCTTACAACAAAAAGCCCCTTGCGGCGCGTCGTTCAACATCTTCCATTTAGTTGGGGTTGGCCCGTCTTTAAATCAAACCTGAGAGAGCATAAATACCCTCCAGCATGTAGCCTCGTGCCAGTAAAAAATGCCATGCCGAAGGCCTAACTTCCAATCGCACGTCCCCACTTGTGGGTAGATTTGTAGGTTGACCTCTAAAAAAGAAGGAAAAAACAAAAACCTTTGAAAATAGAAGGTTTTCTGCAAATACTTGGCGGAGAGGGTGTCCACACCACTCTCCTATGAGAACGCGCCGCGCCGCCAACCTGCCTTTTTATCTGCATGTCATACAGGACTATTTGAGCAGCCGTTGTTCTGCACTGGACAGTGCGCTTTCTAGCGGGGCAAGCGAGCAAAATCGATACTCCATGCTGCGACTATGAGAGACCGTGGCCGACTGGCTGGGCGTCACTGCTCGAGCGCCTGTACTCAGTGGCCCTCCCACGTTGCCTGACAGCTGGGCCAGCGCGTACCGAATTCGATGCTTGGATTTAGCAGCTACTGCGGCGCTGCGCTACGAACTAGCCCCCGTCAAGACCGTCAAAGCCTACGTAGCCTGCGAGGTCAAGATCGAGCGCAAACGCTTCAGCGTGCACCGATATACGCTCCTGTAGAACGGTCAGGATGAACTGGATTGTGGCAACACTGGAAGTTCACGTAATGCGCATATCGCCGATCATCCGGTGAATTGCGGTTCCCCATCCAGCTCGTCGGTAGCAAAAATTCATCAGCATTTGGGGCATTAGCTTGGTATTAAGGCAAACGTTCCCAGACTCTTGCGCAAGCAGCAGATGCGCTAGTTGTCAGCATTCGAGCGTGACGCTAGCTTTTTAGAAAGAAAAGGTACCAAGGCAATGTCGCTCCTTGCTAGAATGCAGCATCTGCTGTGCCGACATTGGCCAGTACCTAAATATATGAAATACATAGAATTATTTGCCGGATGCGGTGGCCTATCCCTTGGCCTCCGTGCATCTGGCGGCAAAATGCTTCTCGCAAACGAGTTGTCGCCAATGGCTGCCGAGACATTCGCGTACAACCTCCTTGGGGAAGACCTACGCAACTTGGCGGATAGGAAGATACAGGCTCCAGCGGGCCTGAAGACAAAGTGGTTGAGCACGGAATTCGGACCGGGCGATCTTGCCTCTCGCCTACGGGAGAACCCGCAAGGGTATCCGCCACTAGCAGAGCGTAGCTGCGACCTGCAAGGCGACGGAACAGGCCTTGAGGGCTCGCTTGTAGTCGGTAATGTAGCCCATCTCAACACCTGGCTTAGGAATCCCCTCAACCGAGGTGCACTCGCAAGGCTGAAGGACGGCTTCGGGCACGGGAACGTCGATCTCGTATCCGGTGGTCCGCCCTGCCAGAGCTTTAGCATGGCTGGCATGCGCGAGTATTCCAACTCGCGCAACGTGCTGCCTTGGGAATTTGCCAAGTTCGTGGAACTCGTCCAACCCAAGTTTGCACTGCTCGAAAACGTTACGGGCATCCTCAGGCCTTTCAAGGTGGACGGGAAGAAGGTCTTTGCGTGGCTCGAGGTGGCAAAGGCCTTCGCGCAGGTAGGGTTGGGAAGCGATGGCGATCCTGCCGATCCAGCCCATGGCTACGTGCCCCTCTGCCTCCATGTCAATGCGAAGCATGCAGGCGTAGCCCAGAATCGCACGAGGTTTGTGATGCTGTCGTTCCGGCGAGACGTATTCGATCGTCTCAAGGGTCTGTTACACGGAAAAGACCGGGAGCTCCTGCTTTCTTCCGAGTCCTTCTTCGACAAGGCAAGGGCTGGACTCGACGTGGAAGAGGATGACCTGCCTGTACACGATGCGACAAAGAACCAGCAACTTTTTCAAGGAACATTACTTGGGCGGCTCGTGGCCTGGGCCAAACCACCTTCAGCAGAGGAGGCCATCGGCGACCTGCGCATGTCCGGGACGGACCGGTCGGACTACGCTAAACGGCTAGACGACTTGCTCGGCCGCTGGGTAAGTAAGCACACAGAAATGCCGGCTGGGCGCCATGCAGTGAATAACCACGTCTCGCGCACGCATGGATTTGAGGTCCAATGCAGGTTCAGGATCTACCAAGTACTAAGCCAGGTATCCGCGGAAGCTGCAATCTCCGCGCGCAGGGTTCTCAAAGGGAAAGCAACCGGTATCGACAACAAGGCATGGGACGAGCTGCAGCACGGTACCTTCTACATGACCGAGGGTATGCCGTTCTACGCTTTCCAGCACAAATCCGCCCTTGAGCAATTCCTTATCCAACACCGTACGGGAAAGCGGTCCCAGCAAGCGTTGGTACGGAGCGAGCCTGCGCCTGCCGCGCTCTCGATACCCGACGACGTATGTCACTTCCACGACGAGCTGGATGGGTTACGTACGCTATCAGTTCGGGAAATGGCACGAATCCAATCCTTCCCGGACAACTTTGTTTTTCGCTCGAAGGCTACGACTGGTGGCGCCGCAAGGAAGTATCAGGTACCGCAGTACACACAGGTAGGCAATGCTGTCCCGCCCCTGCTAGGCCGGGCACTGGGGGAAATCGTACATGACCTGTTACGGCTGTACGAGCAAGGATCTCCGTCGGTCTCGGATACGCAGTTCCAAGATGCAGCATAGCAGGATGCACGAAACGTGACTGACTGGCACAGGGACTTTGCCGCTATGCCTACGATGCGTGCAGGACTGCCCTGTACGAGCTAGCAGGAAAGTCATCTGGCCTGATAACGAAGAAGTTCGCTGGCATCCTGGTACGCATGGCCATCTCCCGGCACCCGACGTCGAACGCCTTGATGTTCTTGCCGATTGCTACGTCGGGCCATGCTTGCTCGGGAATTCCGTCAACACGACATGCAGTTCCGGCGGCCCGTTGGATTATCACCGAAACCATCGCACCCGATGCTTCCCTTGCGACCACGGTTCCTGCGAGGTCATAGCCACGATATGCTGGCAGCGTTCCTCCAGCCTCCCACAACCTCGAAGCGTATGCCGTACAAGATACGCGGTACGCGCAGCCCGCGCAGTGGCTTCCAGTAATGGCCAGGGCCGCCGGTACGTGTTGCAGGCCTCGCGGCAACCGCTGCGTGACCGAGGCGACGGCAGACAGTGCCCTGTGACGAAGCCCATCATCGACTTCTACTTCCAGTACGCCGCTGGGCGTTGCCAATTCCAAGACGACCTGCGCAGCCGGCATTTTCTGCTCGACGAGCAACGCATATGCAGCAAGTTGCAGGATATACCGGTCGAGCACGCTAGCATCGGCACCAACCCGCGACGACTTAAAGTCGATCACGTGGAAGCTACCGTCCGCTGCCCTGTACACTAGGTCGGCCCGTCCAGCGAGGTCGAGGCCCACGTCCTCGATCCACACCTCACTACCCAGAGGTGGAAGCCCGTCAGGGCGCGGGACATCGAGACGCTTGCGCGGCGGCCGCACACCTTGCGTGCCATACCGTGTAAGGAGCCGCGCGATGAACTGGCACGCACCTATGATCTCGCTACGCTTGAATATGGCGTGCAAACCGTGCAGTTCGAAGGCATGCCTGGCGAGTTCCCCACCCTTGCCGCTCGCCAGGCCAGCCTCTAGAAGGGTGCAGAGGCCCCGCTTGAGCACCAATCCTCCTGCCGTCTCCCTCCCCTGCCATGCCTCCACCAAATCGTGTACTGCCACCCCCTTCACCGCCGCCGGCCCGCTTGGCAACACATGCACGGGCGGACGCTCGGTCTCGTAGAGATAGCGCAATGGACATAGTGCATGCGTGCCAAGCTTCGACGGGGAGATCGGCCTGGTCCTGGCTAGCAGCGCCTCATACTGTGTCACTCTTGGCCCGATCTCTTCTTCAAGGAGGACAGGACGTGGCCCATGCGACGCGACAAGTCGAAGGTATTTATAAGTTCCAGCGAATCTACCTCGAGGCCAAACTCCTCCAGTCCAGGATATCGATCGTAGACCGCCTCCTCGTCCCAAAGGGGATGGACCACCGCAGCCCACTTGCCCTTTCCGATTTCCACTAGCGGGATATGGCCGCGCATCTCAAGCCTGCCCGAGACAAGGCGGCTAGCCTCCTCTGCAAGGCCCCTCGCGAGCGTTGGCCACGTCTCGACACCCGGAGCGGAGAACTGCCCGTCTAGCCCAGCGACGTAGTCAGGGTCGAGCAGCAACTGGATGACGTCGAGGCCGAGCCGCCAGTCAAGCAAGCCATGGTAGGCTTGGTTACCATACCGGTGCAGGCACTTGTAGCACCCGGCCGTGCAGGTCCTTGCATGATCACGCTCGAGCATGTCCAGCAACGGCGAAGCGCTGCGGTCTGATACCAACCTACGCATCACGTCGACCACCAATGGCATGCCTCCCGCGTCCTGGCCCAGCCTGTTGCAGAGGCCCGATCCGTTGATAAGTTCGTCCGCCACCTGCAGTACTGGCAGGAATGAGCCGTCCGCAGCAAGCCTGGGCCACGGTTCAAGGATCTCGAACTCCTCAGGGTCGACGTCCAGTAACTCGCGCGATGCATGATTCACCACGAGGAAGCATGCGGATAGTGCACCTGCGCGGAATGCAGGCGTCAGCCGGCGCTCGCCGTCTCCTCCCGGTAGGATGGCCATGATACCCTTGGGCAGCGACTGGGGTACCAGCACTATCGACTCGGTAACCTTCGGCGAACAAAGGTAGAAGCCGTGGACCGGGGCTTGCTCACCATCCTTGAAGCGATGAACCAGTTTGGGCTTGGCAATATCGAGCTCGAATGCCTTCTCTTCCAGCCAGATGTCATTTACCCATGTGCTCCTCTCCTTGCCTCCATGCCAGAATGGTGCTTTGAGATGGCCATTCCGCGCGCTAAAGCCTGTCCACTCCCCTTCGCTATTGCCCCCCTTCGGCTGCCTGAATTCCCCCCTGTTCAGTCGGAACATACGCGACTGGCCACTTAGTCCGATGGCGACATTGCTGCCGGCCAGTGGTACCGCCTCGACATCGGCTGCCTCCGCGATCGACGTCCGGCTCGCCTTCGTCGAAAACTCCTCCCCCGAATCCTCGGCCTTGCCGGCGACCAGCGAAGTCACGAACCCGCGGGGTACGAAGGACCGATAAACAGTGCCACCAGTCAACAGCGACTTGCAAGCCTTGCACGATCCGCCCGGCTCTTGTTCAGCTGTCACGGGCGCCCATGCTCCGCACACCCGGCAGCGGACGAAATTACGCTCTTCGCCAAGGTCCGCGGGAAGCGACTTGAACGAGTATGGTGGCCTGAAGCTCTTCTGCAACATGCTTCCCACGAAACCCGCCGTGAAAAAGCGACGCTTATCCTGGACAAGCATCCGCCCCGGGGCAAACTCCTGAATCGCAACGTCGAGGTCACGGTCCATCGTGCCGAAGGTTATGTCCTGCCCGGTGGCCACTGGCCGGGTGTACAACAAGCGCGTACGTGTCGGCATTCCATACATCGGGAACTTTCCGTGTTCAGCCAATGCCGAGGCGAGTCCCCGGTCGAGCATTGCATCGTCCCGGAGCACGGCCTCGATATCTTCCATAGCTTCTGCAACGCCCATCCGTGCTGCGATCGCTGCTGCGCGCACGACGTCACCACGCGTGCACGACAACAGGAAAGCATCCCGCACCGGAACCTGTCGCGCGAGCTCGTCCCTAACCACAGGAAGCCACTTCGACCTCTCTGTCCTTAGGTCGGAAACCAGGATAAATTCACCGTGGTTATCCGGACGGGACAGAAGTTGGTCCCCCGGCCACGGGCGATGATGAGGCCGAAGTGCACGGAAGACACTGACGAGCCACTGCTTCAAGACCACCCGCCGTACGATTTCCTCGAGGCTTGTGGTCAGGAAGGGCGGCGGAGGTGGGTCGCCGGTGATTTGCGCAGGATGCCGGAAATAGTGCAGGTCATGGCTCTTGCTACGGCAGACTGTAAGAACCGTGGAGAATGCCTGCCCCCTCCGCCCGGCGCGACCAACGCGCTGCTGGTAGTTGAAGCGTTGTGGCGGCATGTTGGCCTGGAAAACGGCACGTAAGTCCCCGATATCCACACCTACCTCCATGGTTGTCGTCACGGAAAGGACATCTACTATCCGGGCCGCACGATCCAGCTCTTCGTCTACCCCCATCTCGGAAAAGCCCGGCGGCAGGATGTCATCCTCGTCGTTCACGAGTATTCCCTTGAACCGGCGCAGCCGCGCCGCAGGATTCAGCGTCATGCCAGTGAGCTCTTCCGCGCGTAGGCGTCGGATACGCACGGAATCCATGACTCGCTTTCCGAGGAAGTTACGGGTTCGCAGTTCGGACGCGCTCGTGTTCGCTGCCATGGGCAGGGGCTCGTAGCAGCGCGTGCAGATGGCGCCCCCGCGATGGAGATGTACCCTGCCACAGTTGGTGCAACGCCAGGCAGCGGCGTCTAAGGCAACCGGTCTATAGGACAACCGCTCGACCAAGATGATGCCGTCGAGGTGGCCAAATTCCCTTAGCCTCTCGATGAATTGCTGGAGCAATTCATCGGGTGTTCCTCCTGCGCGGTCACACCTCGCCGAGGCATACCTGCGCAGGATGTTCTTCTTGGGTACATCTGCCGCACCTGCCCAAGGAGAAAGACGATAGTCATATTTCGAAGGACTGACCCGGTTGGCGTCGGATAGCACGCGCAACAAGCCATCGAACACTGCCATGCCATCCCGTGTCTCACCTACTTTCAACGGGAAGCACGGATAGCCCCATCCCGATTCCTCAACGGCGAAGTAGGTCTTGCTGAATAGGGTCCCGCCAACTAGCATGTGCAGCCCGTCTGCAACTTTCCTCGCAGCACTGGCAAGTTCCGCCTTATAAACCGAACTGCTAGCCCAGGCCCAGCTGCCGCCTTGCCCTAGACTGAACAATTGTTGCCAGGAGAATTCGATCTTCTTTTCTCCGGCCGCTGGCACATCGATGGCCGAGACACCGGCACGGTCGATAGGATGTATGCCGTTGGAGACCAACTCGTACAGGACGGGGCGCAATGTCGCCCCTTGCATCGGCTCGAGTGGCTCCAGTATGCTCGCGACAGGTACGCAATCGGCTGCTACACTGCCCTTCGCCTTCGCGAGTTCGCGCTCCTTCCCGAGTATGTCTTGGAGCTCTGCGTACTGCTCTTCGGTGTGCTCGTCCAAGTCTAGCAAGGCCTTGCGACGCGCCCGCAGTCCAGCAAGCTGCACCGCAGGATCCTCGACCTGACCATTGGCCTCGATTAGCCGGGCAAGCGAACGCACTACTACCTCGCGTCTGGTATCGTCGTGGTGGCCGCCTTCCAGGTCGAGCGCCGCCTTCGCGGCATCCTGGCGGCTATCCGAGAACGACACCAGCCGCTCGTCGGGATTTGTCTTCTGTAGTTCGCCCATCAGTGCACTTGCCAGCAGTTGCGTCGTCTTGGCAAAACCGACCCGGAATCCGCGCACCGGCGACGACTTGCCTCGTCTCTTGCGATACGAGGTGCCGCATGCCGGGCACTGGAATGGCAGCGCAGTTCCGGCATCGCCTATGTCTTGCTGCTTGTGGTTTTCCTCGCCCCTGAACTTGCCAGGGTTGGCAGGTACGACGTAGTGCCACCCTGGGATCGCATCCTCCTGGCATTCGTGCTTGGTATTCGTGTCGATTGAGGCGGTATAGGGGTCATAGTACGCAGGTATCCAGCTGCCTTGCGCGTCGTCGTGCGATATCTCTTCCTGGCCCAACGGCCAGAAGCGGCCAATGGTGGGCATGAAGATCGCGTAGTCGAGCCCCGTGCGACGTTCGACCATATGGACCTTGGCCCGTTCCGGCAGGGCTTCGGTATCGGGGTCGTTCGGAAGGAGTTCTATGCGAGCTGCGCCGGCTTCGGGTGCGGTACGCTTCCCGCCATAGAAAAGCACGCCGCAGCACTCGCAGTAGAGCATGTCCACGCTACGTGTCGCCAGCCCGCCGCCGCCCGGCTCGCTCCCATACCGCGAGCCCGAGTCTACCGAAAGGTCGCCGAACAGCAGCCTAGCCCTGTTCCCTGATGGCATCGAGGTAGGAGCGGGTCGCGGGGCAACGAACAGGCCCTCCAGGGCCCGCAGGAAACCGTGGACCCTGAAACGGGGCGCCTCGGAGCCACCCCCGAAAGCCTGCTCGAACCAATCCTTCCATGAATCGGAACATGACCTTAGCCAGACTAGCAGCTCGACTGCTTCTTCGCCACGCCTGGAAGCCCCGAACAAGCAGCGTGCGATACTGCCCATAGTAGTTGCGCGGGTACCGTTCCCGTCAGCCGTCCGGCAGCCAGTCGCAAGCAAGTATCCAGCCTTCGACACGACCTGTCTCGCTAGCTCTTCCACCGTCCCGCCGCCGGTGGCGACGCCCATGGCGCCTGCAATCGACTCCCAGTGCGCCCGCGAGGGGGCGCCTCCACAATACGTTGCCTGCCCTTCCGCCAGCGCCCGTATGGCGTCCGCGATGTCATCGGCCTCCGGGACGACATGCTCCACCGGAATGGCGGCCTGGCGGCCGGTGACGATAGCACTACTCCAGTCCTCGCGCATGGCTCCGACTGGCAATCCGGCGTCCCCGAAAAGGCCCCATAGATAGTCGAGGCTTTCCTCTCGCCCGGCACCCTCGACCGGCAGCGATGCACTGGAGCACAGGACACGTAGCTTGTGTCTGCTTGCCGGCTTGTCCAGGCCTAGTTCCGAGAGGAGCATGCGCAGCTGGTATGCGACTTCGGTACCGGAAGATCCGCGTTGCAAGTGGAGCTCGTCCAGCACGAGGTAGAAATAGGCATCCGGGTCTGATGCAAGCCATTCACGCGTTTGCCTGAAGATTGGTTCGTCGATCTCGCGTACCAGCATCGTCGCAAGCATGCTAGTGTTCGTGATGAGGATGTCTGGTGGATGGCGCTGCATGTCCCATCGGCTGACGACCTCGTTGGCGCCAGCGCGCGGGAAATTGAACTGCAGGCCATCGTCCTTGTCGCGCTTCCCCTGCTCGACCGCCTCGTCGTATGTCTTGTCGAGCCCTTGCAAGTACGCTCGCAGGCCCTCGATCCGTTCGTCGATCTTCTTACCTTCGTCTATGCGGGGGTGATCCAGCCATCCCGTCACCTTAGTCGCGCTCGTGTAACGGCCAAAGTAGACGCGGTTCCCATGAAAATGCTTGTCCATTGCCTTGTGCGCGACCTCCGAATCGAGCGCCTTGCGCAAGCGTACCATTTGATCTTCGACCAGGGCATTCATTGGATACAAGACGAGTGCCCGCACTGCCTTAGGTCGGGCCTGAGCTTCATGAGGTTCGTCCCGTGCGAAGTTGGGCACGGGAGCGTCCGAGCGCCACCATGGCGCCCATGGCGTCGGCGCACGGCTGGACGGCCAGCCAGTTGCCTCTCTCGCGATCGCTGCAACGATGGGGAGGAGGAAGGACTCCGTCTTGCCTGAGCCGGTACCCGAGGTAACGATGCCTGGAGTGCCGGTCTCGGTCCCCTTGCGGAGCATTTCCAGTTGGTGCTGGTAGAGCGCAAAGCGTCCCTTAGTTGGATCGGCCCCATCAGCAGGCACCAGCCCGGCCAATGCGAGGTCAACGAAAGCCTCGCGCTCGTGAGGCAGGAACCGTGGCAGCCATTCCGCCGCTGGCTTGCCGCCCCTAAGCTGGTCGATCCGGAGATCATGCGTCAAGTAAGATGGCAGCGGCTCGAGCAAGGGTTCGGTGCAGAGCGTGCCCGGCTCCTCCAGCAGCTTGCGCCGTTCCCCTTGAATCTCGTCATCGCCGATCCGGAATGCAGTTTCTAGGTAGGTAATGTAGTAGTCGCGGATCTTATAGAACATCGATACTGGGTCGTTCACGCTCTCATCCCTTCATCCAAGTCGAAAAAACGGCCGAGCGCGCGTGCGCCTGCCCCTGAGATGTAGCGTCCGAGGTCTTCAGCGAGTGGGCTGCCCGGTGTTGATAGCGCCGGCAGCGCGGCATTGCCGTCGACGCGCCCAATCGCAAATGCGGCAAAGCCAAGCATACCGGCGTCGGCGGGTGCGACGTCGAGCAAGCGACACGCATTTGCCATGCAGCTTGCTGCACCTGCGGCGACAGGGCCGACCATGGCAGCAAGTACTTCGGGCAAGGCGTCCCCCCCTCCTGCCAAGGAGTTCCAGAAGTCGGCGTCGACGAAGGTGTGCGGTGGTACTCGGCTGTTGTCCGGCGAGTCGCAGTCAAACCAAGTCGAGTCGGTATCAAACATCGGAATCTCGCATGTCAGCGGAGCCGCCAGGGGGTAGGTAGACTTCCCGCCAACGAAGTCCAGCAAGAATACGAGCGGCGCACGGGGCTGGACGAGCCTTAGTTCGCCATCTTGTCCAAGCCACGACAGCGCGCTATCCTTCGCCCGGCCGGCAGTCGCCGAGAGTAGCTCAGGAAGGTACGACTCCAGGGGAGCCCGGTTTGCCCCGTTCAACTGGACGACGACGGGGTAGCCTGCCGACTGCTGCGCGGATATGAAGTCCCCCAGCCGCATCCCTTGCACTTCGCTACCGACCACGACCGCTGGCGCGTTCATGAGGTCGTGAACGCCGAAGAGGTCTGCGGTTACAGCGACCCGGCACCATACCCCACCACTGATGATCGACGAGAGCATCGCGGCGGCTACCCTATGCCGTGAGCCGGCAAGCAAAACTATCGACTGGCTTGCCGCGGCGGCCATCATCGATTGGACCAAGCGTTGCCCGAGCCCGGAAGCTACGCAGTGCCGCGTAATCGCTACGTTGATATCCTTGGCGCTCATGAGCTGCTTGCCGGACGGTTGGACCGGGCTTGGCGTCGCCTTGGGGACTGCGCGGCCGGATGGCAGTACATCGCCTTCGGCCGCCTTGGTTGCGCTAGCCTGCCCGAGGAAGGCTTTGAAGAGCGCCACGTCCGCAAGCGTCTTCGAGGCATCGGCGGTGGCACGCTCAAATGCCTTCCTCACTTCGCCGGCCAGTTCGCCAGCCTGCTGCCTCTGGTCCTTCCTCATTTGCTGGATGTCCTGTTCCAGAATTTTTTTCTGGGCGCGTAGCTTGTCGATTGCGCCCTGCTCGATATCCCGCTGCTCCTGCATTGCAGCGATGGCACGGGCCTTTTCCTCGGCAATAGCTTGTTGGATCAAGGGAAGTTGCAACACGCCCTCGATGGCGTGATCCAATGCAGCCTTCGAACCAAGCAGCGCATTGAGGTCCGATAAGTCACGTTGCCGTGTGCTACTTAGGTCGGTGCCGCCCTCGATAGAAAGCAACCCGACAAGTTGGTCAACCTGCGCGCGCGTGATGCTCTGCAGGCCATCTACCTTTGCGCGATTCCTGAACAACCTTTTCACGAGCGTTGCTGGCGGACTGCAGTCATATTTGATTCCTGGTGCTGGCAATGGCCCAACCACCAGCTTGCGGCCGCGCCACTCGACCGCCTCGATCGCGTGGTACCCCTGCAGGGGGACGTCGAAATCCACCTGCCGGGGATCCTTGAGTCCCGTCGCGAGCTTCACTAGCAACCCGTCGGCCATTTGGAAAAGGGGATATAAGGCCGGATCGTGGCGATACACATCGAGCAGCCATTCACGCACTTGGTTCGGCTGCGTCGATGGATGGGGCACTTGGACGATTTCGTACACCGGGCGAAGCCACTTGGATACCACGAATTGGGTAGACATGTCGGCTCTACCTTGCTCGACCCGCCATACCGAAAAACCGTCGTAGTCATGGGGATACCCCGGGAGGCTCTTCGGATGCGCAATGGCATCGCCACTGCCAGGGAACAGGTGGGCAGCATCACCCGGCCCAAGGTCGACAAGGGTCCCCTCGTGCAACAACGCCGATATCCGGATAAACGAAGAACCCGCATGGGTGACGTGGGAGCGGAAACCGAGAACCGCGTGGTCGGCAGGATCCCCGACGACAATGCTCGACAGCTTGCTTGCTTGCCTCGTGCTCAGGCCTCCGCGTCCAGGCGAGCCTGCAGCTTTCGCAGCCGCTAGTTCGTCGAGCACTGGAAGCAAGGCCTGATCGGCGGACGATCCATGAGTTACCAGGCAGTCACGCCCTTTTTCTAGCAGGCTGGTATCGGCCCGGACGATCCCAGCCACGCCGAGGAGGAATCCGAGGAAGGGCTGGCCTAGGCCGATTGCATCGTATTCGCCACGTGCAGCGGCCAGCGCGCCATCAACATCCATGCTAGCAGGCAAAGCAGGAACTTCGCTAGTTAGTTGACCACGTGTTGTATCTGGCAATATGCTACCGTCCAGGAATCGCTCCAGCAACGGATGGGGTTCAGGCTGGACGTATTCGCAAAGGATAGCCCTCCAGAAGCGGCTTGCCTGATCCTTAGGCAAAACTGCTACCTCCTCAAGCGACGTGTAATCCTGGAGCATATTGTCGAGGGCTGGTAGCTCGTCGAACCTGCAATTCTCCCGGAACCAGGTACAAATAACATCGCGCTGCTTGCCCTTGAGCCGACTCATGAACCTTATCTGGTCATCGAAATGCCCAGGTACCTTGCTAGGCTTAGCGCCTGCCATGATCAACCTGGCCTTGGTCTTTTCGAATCCAAGCCCGATTTCCTTGCCATGCGCTCCGAAAAGGAACATGCAGTACCGCCTATTGCCAAGGTCCTCATTTAACCTACCGTTCATCTTCTACATCCTGTCCCAAGTGGCAGAGCCGATGGCTCTTCCGTGCCTTGTATATCCTATGAATCATCTTGCCCACGGCCGCCGCCGAGCCAGGCGGTCCTTGAGCTTCTTCTTCAACGCGAACGCCCTGCGGGCAACTGCAATGTCTACCGCCCCGGACTCCCTCGCCGTCGCCTGCGGCTCGCGCAACCACTCGGCAAGGCACGACCAGTCCACCTCATTCCTTGCGCCACAAAGCACTATTTGTCCGGCTGTGTCTATCGCGACGCATCCACCTCCCCTGTGCAACCACCAGTCGACGAGGGTCTTGGGCAGGAGCCATATCCGACGGTCGAAGGTGCAGTCACCATCGGACGAGAGTTCACCGATGGGACCTCCCTGCGCAGCAACGTGGAATATCCTGGCCCATGCCTCGCTATCGGTCTTCCAACAACCATCCTGAGCCATCACCCAATACGTAGACGCCTGGCTGCTCTGGTACCTGAACATCGACCCGGTAGCTGCCTCAGTCATGCCGGCATCCTTGTCAACCCACTTCCATTCCTGAGCATCCCATGCCTCTAGCCCGGCCTGTTCCTGAAGTCGAGCTATCGCGGCGCCTGCCACGAACCGTGCCTGCACGCTTCTTGCGAGCGGCGCCGCATGCGCATGCTGGTCCAGTATCTGCAAGCCAAGTGCCTTGGCGAGCACGCCTAAGCGCCCTGCCTCGCGGAGCTGGACCTCGATCACCCCGAGTGATAACCAAGGTTCCTCACAGCAAAGCCGGAACACCTGTTCTCCTTCCTGCAATAGGCTAAGCAAGCGCGCTATCTGGACATCACCTATTAGCCCAGAGATGCGCGCGACAGGCGTTGCCCCGCCCCTTGCAAGCCCGATCGTAGCCGGGCAGGCCGCCGACAGCATGAACGGGGCAGTCCTCCTTGCAATCCTCGACAGCCACCCACCTGCATGCAGCAAGCTCCAGAGATGCCAGGAGCGACACCCGGACGCTAGCGCGATGCCTTCGATGTGTACCATAAGGTCTCGGGTGGGCAGCGTCGAGCGCGACTGGAAACGCAGGAGCAGGGCGTCCGCGAGCCAGGCAAGGTTGCGCGGCAAGTTGGCTGAGCCCTTGCGTGTTACCGCGCCCCTGCGGGTGGCCAGACTGGTTCTTATGAACGGGTGACCGGGGCTCGCCCGAGCACTTTTACCGCCATTTATGGGAGCCCCCCCCTCACCATCCAGCGGAAATGCAGGCTCCATTACACCAGACCGGCCATCCGCCAGCCATACCCCGGGATCCCTCAGTCTTGCAAGTGGTAGTGACGGAACACCCGCGAGCACGATTGCCTGCAGTTCGCCAGGCGACTCGCCGCATTCCCCCGTGCCGAGGACATAGCGGACAGCCACGATGTCGTCCTCCCTGTCCAAGGCACAAGATGGCACTTGCAACCCGTCGTCGGCGGTGGACACGAGCGCTCCGCTCGCTAACACGTCGCCACCTTCCGCCAGCAATTCGTATAACCCTCGAGTCGCCCCTGTCATGCGGGCAACGGGGTTACTGGCGGGGTTCAATAAGAGTCCTTGCCCGCACCAAGCACCTCCGGACAACCTAGGGCGCGGCCGCGACCAGCCCAGCCCGGCGATGCCATTTAGCATTCCAGGAAGGAGAGCCGCGAGGGCGCGCATCGAGCCACGACTGGCAGACTCGATAAGTAGCACCTTCCATGTTCCCTGCTCAACGTCATGGATGGAATGCTTTAGGTTGTATTGCGCAGCCCGCTTGGCAACAGGCGTCGCGTACTCAGCACGTAGGAGGAAACAAGATGGCGCGTCTTCGTAGTAGGATCCGTCCGAACAAAGCACTCCGACTTCATCAGGAAAGAACGGTACGCAACCCGCCTGGAGGTAGCGCCAGGCTCCCGTCTTGTCGAGACCGAGGCCGCGCCCGAGCCGGGCGAGCATGGCAGGCCCTGGTAGCGAGCCGCCTAGGAGTTCCAGTACATATTCGTGCTTCCCTGGAGCCGGCAGTCGCCGTGCCCGCAAGTGGCTCGCCAGCAGGGCCACGCCACGTTCGTCCGAAAGCAAGTAGAGAAGTGGTTCGTGCGGATCGCTGGCTTCCAGCACCAGGCGGTAGCTTCCGTTTGTCCTTGCCTCCTTCCTTACGTACTGCCATGTGATATCGGTGACAGCCCCCCAGAACGGCGTCAGTAGCGCATCCTTATAGCTGGCCTTCGCGACGAGATGGGAGAATGTGCGAAATTCCTCGTTGAATGCTTCCGTGAAGTTACCGATCTCGCACAGCACTGCCGACTGTACGGCGTCGGTGGAAGGCTCGATGTCGCCAGCCAGTCCGTGGTCCGACAAGAGGCGTGCAAGCGTCCCTTCGTCCCGGTGCGTGGGAAAGGCTAGCTTCTTGGAAAAGCCAATGAGGCTGTCGTACTGGGAAGGGGGGGGGGGTGGGAGCACCAGTGCCCGGCAGTCTCGCGAGGCATGCTGTCGCCGCTTGCTCCACAGCGCGACTGCCGTCCACATCTCAGGTAGGGTACCGAAATTGACGTTACCAACCTCCACGGGCCGGATGATCGTCGCGAAACGTCGCCTGAAGTTGCCCATGTCGTAGGTGGCCTCGTCCGCGCTTGCTGCCAGCAATGTCAGGTAAAGGGGGGCAACAAAGGCAGGATAGTCGTCGCGGCCTGCGATGTCCTTTCTAGGGGGCCTAAAATGTGCCTTCAATCCAGCTGCACTGCTTCCGAAGGCACGAACAAAGGAGGCTCGGGCTTCGTCGGGACGACATGTTACATCGCCAGTACAGCTAGAGAGGAAGACATTTGACGCGTTAATTCGGGTAATTGGAACATCAATGCGGTCTTGGTCGAGGAAGATTGCTTCGATCAGGGCCCGATTCCAGTCGCCGAGAGACCATACTTGCCAACTCATCATTACCCTAGATACCTTCCGTAGGAAGGCTTGGACCATTCTGTAGTGCGTAGGCTATGCCTCGCCCGCCTTTATCGAATTACGTATTTGCACGACAAGCTATCTTCGGACGCCACCTCAGCGAGATAGTCTTCAGGCTGATGGATAATTATATAGATCAATTGCCCTGGAAAACTATCAAATTACCACCGCCATCGCTTTCTTTCGTTCCGTGGAATTGGTAACCCATCGACACTGCCACTCCAGCCTCTGCAAGGCAACGACAACCCGTTCTGCTCGATGACAGCGAAACCCATCTTCTCTGACGTGATAGATAAGGCGAACAAAGTAAAAAAAGTTGTCGTTACAATGCTAAACATGTTCTACCAGAATATGCTCTGGACACCCACATGCCCTCTCCTTCTGGGCCGTCGACAAGGGGCAATTAAGAGCTAGTCCTGCTGTCTTGTGGAACTGTCGGACTAGCAATGCCTTTGCAAGCCATTTGGCGTGGAGGTAGAGTGATTCGTGGCAAGCCATCCCATGAGTTCATCGAGGAGCTAACAAAAGAGTGCATGACCTAGCGAGTCGGTTTCTAGATGGTTGACTTCCTGACACCTGCCCAACGTTCGGAAAGGATGTCGCGCATCCGCGGCAAGGACAGCCGACCGGAGCTTGCCTTGCGACAGGTCATTCACCGGCTCGGCCTGCGCTACCGGCTGCATGCTGCCAATCTGCCAGGCAAACCCGATCTTGTATTTCCACGCCACAAGGCGGTCGTTTTTGTCCATGGGTGCTTCTGGCATCGTCACCACGGCTGTAAGATCGCCACGACGCCAAAGAGCAACACGCCATTCTGGGTGGAAAAATTCGACAAGAACGTAGCGCGGGATTCCCGCGTGACGACAACGCTCAAGGAGCGAGGCTGGCGGGTCTTCGTCGTTTGGGAATGCGAACTCGCGCCTAGTAAGGTGCAAGCGACGGGTGAAGAACTTGCGCGTTTGCTCCAAGGGCAAAAGATCAGCCAACTGGCTTCGTCTGAGCTGCACACCGTTCGCTAATGCGCGTTCGTGTCGACCATGTGGATGGTGTCCCGGAAGTTGGGGCGAACGTAAACGGACAGCAATGCACCTATATATTGGACCACAGCAAGGCGAAACTCGGGTGTCACAACTTCGAGGATAGTCATGGTCGGTCAACAAATACCAGCATCAAATGGCGCAAACGTATCGCTCAGTGACGCAGCAGCGGAGTATCTGCCCGGGCAGTATCCAGAACAGCAGGGATTTTCGTTAGAGCAGCTCAGGTGCTGGGCGCGCCACACTAAGACCGAAGCGCAGGGCCAGTGACTTGTGCAATTGCAGATGACGGCAGCGGTATCGGTGCCAGGCCTGCTTGAGCGCGCAGCCCGTCTATTGGCACGAGGTTCTGACGTTTGCAACCTTCTCGAAAGCGCATCAGCCGCAAATCCACAGCACCATTCCACTTGAACGACTGAACGCCGAGGTGAAGCGTAGAACCAACGTCATCGTACATTTCCTAACGATGCCGCTATTGTCCGCTTGGTCAGGGCCATGATGCTGGAACAGAATGACGAGTGTTCCTTGCATCGCCGCTACATGCAGCTTGAAGGATTATTGTCCTTGAGCGACAATCAGCCCGCACGGCTCTCTGCCTGTGATTAACTGATCGGGGATCCAGCCTCTTGAGAATCACTTCTCATACACCACTCCTGGGACACAATCCTAGGAAAACCTTGCCGACCCAACCCTCGGCAACGTCACCTCCAACTGACATCCCATCCCCGCCCCATCACTCTTCGCACTAACCACCCCGCCATGCAGCTGCACCAGACTCCTGGCCAGCGCCAGCCCAACCCCCAGCCCACCCTGGCTCCGATCCAGCCCCTGCACTCCCTGTGAAAACAGGTCAAACGCGCTATCAATCAGCTCAGCCGACATCCCTACCCCGTTATCCCGTATCGACACCGTCAACGTCCTGGCCCTCGCCTCGAGAAGCAGTTCGATACGTCCCCCATCCGGCGTATATTTCGCCGCATTCCCGAGCAGGTTCGCGAACACCTGCACCAGGCGCTTGCGGTCGCCTTTCACCATTACCTGCACCGGTGCGAGCAGTACATCCAGGTGATGCAGGTGGCGTGTAAGGAGTGGCCGGACCTGTTCGATGGCGTCGGCGATCACGTCCCTGATGTTCAGTTCCGCGGTGTCCAGTTGCACCTTGCCGCGCGTGACTCTTGAAACGTCGAGCAGGTCGTTGATCAGCGAGGTCATATGCCCGGCCTGCCTGGCGATGATCGCGCCGGTACGCCGCACGACGCCCTCATCGAAGTGGAAGTTGGCCAGGATGGCCGATGCCGACATGATCGGTGCGAGCGGGTTGCGCAGCTCGTGCGCGAGCATGGCAAGAAACTCATCCTTCTTCTGGTCCGCCGTGCGCAGTGCGCTCTCGGCGTCGACGCGGTCCGTGATATCCATCTGCGCGATGACGGCGCCGATGATCGCCCCGGTCTCGTCGCGCACCGGGCGGCCGGAATTGAGCACCGTGCGGCGCGGCCCGGCTACATCGATTGAAGCGATCTCGATGACCTGGCGGGGCGATTCCTCGCCAAGCAGGGCCCGCGCCAGAGGCCATTCATGCGGCGCAAGCGCTTGTCCGTGCCGTGCCGTGCCATCGGCCCACCATCCCTGCCATGGTTGGCCCGGCCCAAGGTCGGCGGCCTCGGGATGCAGCGCCAGCATCCTGCGATGCTCGGCGTTCATCTTGACGATCGCACCGCTGGCATCGGCGATGACAATGCCGACAGGCGCGGCCTCCAGCAGTGCATCGGTGCGCCGGCGCTCGGCTTCGGCCTGGCGGGACGCTTCCAAGGCACGGCGCTGGCTCTCGCGCAGGTCGCTCTGCACCTCTGCCTGCCGGGCGATCAGCACTGCCTGGTCCTTCAGCACCTTGCGCAACTCGATCTGGCTCATGATCTGCTGCGCGAGCGTGGCCAGCACGAACTGCTGCTGCTGCGTCAAGCCCTGCGGCCGCGGTTTCAAGTCGAGCACACACAAGGTTCCCAACGGGATACCCGCCTTTGATTTCAACAGCTGGCCGGCGTAGAACCGCAAGCCCGGCTCTCCGGACACCAGTGGATTGCGGGCGAACCGCGCATCTTCCCGCGTATCGGGCACGATCATCAGCTGGTCTTCCAGCAAGGCGAACTTGCAGATCGAATCGTCGAGCGGCATTTCGCGGATGCCGAGGCCCACTTCCGACTTGAACCATTGCCGGCTCCCGGCAATCAGGTTGACGGCGGCAATCGGCGCATCGAGAAGCTGGCTGACGAGCTTGACAACGTCATCGAAGGCCTGCTCCACAGGCGTGTCGAGGATGCCGTAAGAATCGAGTATGGCAAGACGCTCGGTTTCGTCGTACCGGTCAGCGTCCACGATGAACCAATACCGGGCGGCGCTGCAGGCGCCCAGGCACCTGCAAACCATCTTGGGCCGTCTCCACCTTGCAGCCCAGGCATCGCATAAGCCCGGAAAGCATGGCGGCGCCGTCATGGTTATCGTCAACGGCCATCAGCTGGCGTAGTTTGTTCATATGTCCCCCGTGTTATCTATCGATCACCGGCGCGGTACATCGCACTACCCGGACTGATTCACTTTCAATCAGTATAGACAACGGACGAGCTGCCGGATGCCGCCCGGCGTGGGACGGAGCCACCAGCCTTCGTAGGACGAGTGCCCTGTGTAACTTCAGGTATTAAAAATGTGGGAAGTGCTGGACGATGGGCGATGACCTGGCGAGGTAGTGGTCGGCGCGCATGGGCCGCGCTGCCGGTTCATGCGATGCACGCGAACCGGCCGACGGCGCTGGCGCCGCCGGCCAATCCGCTAGTACGGCTTCCACTTTCTGATTTGCACCGTCGTGCCCTGGCCGGGTGCCGATTCGATATCGAATTCGTCCGCCAAACGCCTGGCGCCGGACAGTCCCACGCCCATCCCGCCACCGGTGGTGTAGCCATCGGTCAAGGCGAGGTCGATATCGGCGATGCCTGGCCCCTGATCGATGAAGGCGAGACCGATTCCCTTGCGCGCACCAGTCTGGAGACTTTGTACCTGCGCCTCGCCGCCGCCGCCGTAGCGCAGCGTATTGCGCGCCAGCTCGCTGGCGGCGGTGATCATCTTGGTCTGCTCGAGGAGCGAAAAACCCGCGGCGGCCATCAGTTCGCGAACGCACTGGCGCAAACGCACGACGTCCTCGTCGGAACGGATCGACAGGTGCTGTGTATCGACGTCTGTATTGCTCAAAGATCGCCTGTCTCGAAGGGATTAAATTGCGTTTCGCTTCAGCAGCGCGATGCCTTTTTCAACGTTCAGCGCGGTCTGCACGCCGTGCAGCGTGAGGCCCAGCTCGACGAGGGTGATGGCCACGGCCGGCTGCATGCCGACCAGCACCGTGCGCGCATCGAGGATGCGCGCCATCGCCGCCGTGTTGCTGATCATCCGGCCGATGAACGAATCGACGATATCCAGCGCCGAGATGTCGATCAGCACGCCGCGCGCCTGGTCCTTGACGATGCGCGAGGTCAGGTCGTCCTGCAGCGTCATCGCGAGCCGGTCATGCATGTCGACCTGGATCGTGACGAGCAGCAGGTCGCCCATTTTCAGGATGGGGATATGCTCCATCGCCGCCTCAGTAAGACTGTTCGGCGCGCGTCACGTTGGCGCCCACGCGTTTCAGGGCGACCAGGAACGCATCGGCCAGCGTGGCTTTCGTGGTCACCTCCTCCAGGTTCACGCCCAGGTGCACGATGGTCTGCGCGATCTGCGGGCGGATGCCGCTGATGATGCAGTCCGCGCCCATCAGGCGCGCCGCCGCCACCGTCTTCAGCAGGTGCTGCGCCACCAGCGTATCCACCGTGGGCACGCCGGTAATATCGATGATGGCGATCGATGCGCCGGTGTCGATGATCTTCTGCAGCAGGTTTTCCATCACCACTTGCGTGCGCGCACTGTCCAGCGTGCCGATCAGCGGCAGCGCCAGCACGTCCTTCCACAGCTGCACGACAGGCGTGGACAGTTCCAGCAGTTCCTGCTGCTGGCGCATGATCACGCTTTCGCGGCCGCGCTGGTACTCTTCCACCGTGAACAGGCCCATGCGGTCGAAGAGCGAGCCAGCCTCTGTCATCACGGCGGCGATCGTGTCCGGCTCATGCGCCATTGTCTGGCGGAACAGCGCAAACAGCGGTTCTTTCAGCGAGAAGATGAAGGCGGCCGTGTCGGTCGATGAATAGCCCTGGCGCACGCGCCCCATGGAGATTCCGGCCAATGTCTGGCGCACGTCCGCCCATGCAGGCGAGTCGAACTCGTAGTTCTGGCTCCTCTCCAGGGTGGCCGCAACCTCCGGCAGGAATCGCGTGGCTTGCTGGCGGATCTCCCCCTCGGCCGCCTTGTCCCGGCGGACCATGCGGGACAGCATCCCGCCCAGCCACCCTTCCAGCAAGGTGGATTGATGTTCGTTGAGGGTCTTGGCCAAAAGGCCTGTCGTTGCCATGCTCATGCATTCTCCTGGTTATTGCCGAACTACGTGGTGAGTGGCTTATCCAGTATCACACAGAAATAAGTTATCAATGCATTAATCGTTCCGAATTGCGGAAATGGCCGGACGGCTGACACCCAGGGCAGCCATCCCGGCAAGGGATGCAGCCTGGACGCATGAGAGGATGGCTGTGAAGGCTGGCTGGACTTATTGCCCGCGATGCCGGGGAAGCCGCACCGAAAAAGTGCTGCCGGCATCTTTTCCATCGCTGCGCGCGGACACCGTGCCGGCATGCGCCTCGACCAGCCGTTTGACGAGCGCCAGTCCAAGGCCCAGGCCACTGTCGCGGGCGACGGCCGTCAGGTCCGCCTGCACGTACAGGTCGAACATGGTGGAAATCAGCCGGGGATCGATGCCAATGCCATCGTCGGCGATTTCGACGATCGCGTGTTCGCCGTCAATCGCCAGCCGGATGCGGATTTCGCTGCCAGAAGGTGAATACCGGCTGGCGTTGGACAACAGATTGTTCATCACCTGGGTCAATCGGATGCGGTCGCCGAGGACGACCGCGTCGGCGCAGGCGACCATACGGACGGCCTGGACCTTCGCGGCGATCAGCGCCCCTACCTGCTCGATCGCCGCTTCCGTCACCTGCCCCAGGTCAATGACTTCGCGTCCGAGCGCGATCGTTCCACGTTCGAAACGGGATACGTCGAGCAGATCTTCGGCAAGCCGGCTCATATAAGCTACCTGGCGCTTGACGAGCCTGCCGATGCTGGCGATTCGTGCGGCGTCGAGGTGGCTCGCATTGATCAGCAGGTCGGCAGCGCCGTTTGCCGCCGACAGCGGACTCCTGAGTTCGTGGGCCAGGACGGCGAGAAACTCGCCCTTCTGCGCGTCGGCCTTTACGGCGGCGGCGTAGCGCGCCTCATTGCTCAATTGACGCTCTTCGAGCTGGCGGGCCTGGAGTTCCAGGATATCCGCGCGTGCCGTCAGGACCGAGTTGTCTGCCGTCAGGCCAGCGATCTTTTGATGCAAGGTGTCATGGCGAAGCGTGGATCCCCGGCGGATATCGGCCGTGGAGGCATCGAGCTTGGCGAGTCCGGTCGCGAAGGACTCCACGGTCAGCGAACTGCTGGCAGGGCATTCCCGCCACATGACGATGGAGCCGCCTGGCTGGTCATAATCGATCGTATCGGCCCACTCGTTGGCAAGGCGCAGCGGCTCGGACAAGGTGCTGCGATCAAGGGGTGCCGAGGCCGCCGTCGCGATGGATATACCCAGCCGTGTCGATGGCATCGCCCCGCCCAGGCTGAACTGCAGGGTACCAGCCACACCGGACGACACCACGCTGCGAACGATATCGGAAACAATGGTGCCGAGCCTTACCTGGTTCAACGAACTGAAGCCGCAGATCGCAGCGACCTGCAAGGCGCGCTGGCGTGCGGAGAAAACATCGAATTCATTGAGCAGTTCAACGGTGAGCATAGGTGGTGGGGCTGGGCTGGCGACGGCAAGTCGCAAAAATGATGCAGATCAATGCATTCTAGCGTGAGGATGCTGACAGAAGTCGACAACTTCACCGCCAGAACGTGGTGTGGGTGAGCTGATTGATGTGGCGTTTCGGCCCCTGGAGGCGCGGCACGTGCGTTTCCCTGAGGGCGAGGCGGCGCACGAGAAATGAACAGGAAGAAAGGCGCTGCGCCCAGAAAGCAAGAAGGCCACCTGACGGCGGCCTTCTGCTTTCAATTCTTGGCGGAGAGAGGGGGATTCGAACCCCCGTTAGGCTATGAACCTAAACACGCTTTCCAGGCGTGCGACTTAAACCACTCATCCATCTCTCCTGCATTCTCCCGCGTTGCGAGAGGCGCAGATTATAGCAGGTGGCCTGTAGAGTGCAAAGTTTTTTCTCGGAAAGGGACGGGGTTGGTCAATCGGCCTGGGTTGCCTTAGCTTGAGCTCGTTAAGTAAGACCATGAACAAGAACCTTCAAGGTCCACGACCGCCGCAGGCCAACGAACCGGGGACAGGCACCAACCGCGAGAACCGGTGCCTTTCCCCTGGCGCTATGGGTGACGCAAGAACCGCTTTGGGACCACGACCGCCGATGGCTTAAGAACCGGGGACGGACCCCAAGCGAGAAAACCGGGGTCAGTCCCCTTGCGCCGCCGGTAAGCCCCGGCCCGGTAACGCGGCTTAAGCACTCTCCTTGAGCTGCTCCAGAATCGCCGGATTCTCCAGCGTGGAGACGTCTTGCGTAATGCTCTCCCCCTTCGCCAGTACACGCAGCAACCGCCGCATGATCTTGCCCGAGCGCGTCTTCGGCAAATTATCCCCAAACCGAATCTCCTTCGGCTTGGCAATCGGCCCGATCTCCTTGCCCACCCAGGTCCGCAGCTCGGCCGCGATCTTCTTGGCATCCTCACCCGTAGGCCGCGCCTGCTTCAACACGACAAACGCGCAGATGGATTCACCGGTCGTGTCATCCGGCTTCCCAACCACGGCAGCCTCGGCCACCAGCGGATTGGCAACGAGAGCCGATTCGATCTCCATCGTCCCCATCCGGTGCCCGGAAACGTTCAGCACGTCGTCAATGCGGCCGGTGATGGTGAAGTACCCCGTATCCTTGTTCCGGATCGCCCCATCGCCAGCCAGGTAGTACTTCCCGCCCAGCTCCTCAGGGAAATAGCCAGCCTTGAACCGCTCCGGATTGTTCCAGATCGTGCGAATCATCGAAGGCCACGGCCGTTTCACGACCAGGATGCCGCCCTGCCCGTTCGGCACATCGGCGCCGGATTCGTCGACGATTGCCGCCATGATGCCCGGCAGCGGCAGCGTGCAGGAGCCCGGCACCATCGGCGTGGCGCCCGGCAGCGGCGTGATCATGTGGCCGCCCGTTTCCGTTTGCCAGAAGGTGTCGACGATCGGGCATTTTTCGCCGCCCACGTTCCGGTAGTACCACATCCACGCTTCCGGGTTGATCGGTTCGCCCACGGTGCCCAGCAGGCGCAGCGACGACAGGTCGAAACTCTTCGGGTGCACTTTCTCGTCGGCATCCGATGCCTTGATCAGCGAGCGGATCGCGGTCGGGGCGGTGTAGAAGATCGTCACCTTGTGCTTTTGCACGGTTTCCCAGAAGCGGCCGGCGTGCGGGAACGTGGGGATGCCTTCGAAGATCACCTGGGTGGCGCCGACGGCCGTCGGGCCGTAGGCGATGTAGGTGTGGCCGGTGACCCAGCCGATGTCGGCGGTGCACCAGTACACGTCGCTGGGCTTGATGTCGAAGGACCACTTCATCGTCAGCGCGGCCCACAGCAGGTAGCCGCCGGTGGCGTGCTGCACGCCTTTCGGGGTGCCGGTGGAGCCGCTGGTGTACAGGATGAACAGCGGGTGCTCCGCTTCCACCCATTCCGGCTCGCATTCGGCGGCCTGCTTGTCGACCAGGTCGGACAACCAGATGTCGCGCCCTTCGGTGAAGGCGATGTTGCCGCCGGTGCGCTTGTAGACGACCACGTTCCTGATCGTGTCGCAGCCGCCCATGGCCAGGGCTTCGTCGACGATGGCTTTCAGCGGCAGTTGCTTGCCGCCGCGCGACTGCTCGTCGGCGGTAATCACGGCCACGGCGCCGGCGTCGATGATGCGCTCCTGCAGGCTCTTGGCCGAGAAGCCGCCGAACACCACGGAGTGCGTGGCGCCGATGCGGGCGCAGGCCTGCATCGCGGCCACGCCTTCGACCGACATGCTCATGTAGATCACCACGCGGTCGCCCTTCCTGATACCCAGGGACTTCAGGCCGTTGGAGAACTTGCACACCTTGGCGTGCAGCTCTTTATAGCTAACGTTGGTGACGGTGCCGTCGTCCGCTTCGAAGATGATGGCGGTCTTGTCGGCATTGCCGTTCTGCAGATTGCGGTCGAGGCAGTTGTACGACACATTCAGCTTGCCGTCCTCGAACCATTTGTAGAACGGCGCGTTGTCTTCGTTCAGCGTGCGGGTGAACGGCGTCTGCCAGTCCACGTTCTCGCGCGCCAGGCGGGCCCAGAAGCCTTCGTAGTCGCGCTCGGCCTCGGCGCACAGCGCGTTGTAGGCGTCCATGCCGGATATGGCGGCGTTGGCCGTGAAGTCCGCGGGCGGGGTGAAAACGCGGGATTCGACGAGGCCCTGCTGTTCAGTAGCTGCGTTCATGCTTGTCTCCATCGTGGTAGTTGTTTGCCATGACAGTAAGGCGAGGCGCTTACAACGCCCTTACAGGAGAGCGCATGTCCGGCAAACCAATACTGCCATTCTACTCACAATGGAAAAAGCGGGAGGGTGGCCGCAGCCGCCCTCCCGCCTGGATGCTGCTACCTCTGCTGTCAGCCGCGGTGTGACAGCAACGCGCGGCCCGGTGCGGCAGCGGCCGCGGCGTCGAGGCGGAAGACGGAGACCGCCTGCGCCAGGCCGGCGGCCTGTTCCTGCAGCGATGCGGCGGCAGCCGATGCCTGCTCCACCAGCGCGGCGTTCTGCTGGGTGATGTCGTCCATCTGCACGATCGACACGTTCACCTGCTCGATGCCGGCGCTCTGCTCCACGGTGGCATTGGTGATCTCGGCCATGATGTCGGTGACGCGCTTGACGCCTTCCACCACGTCGTTCATCGTGCTGCCGGCCTGCGACACGAGGCGGGTGCCGGCGTCCACTTTGTCGACCGAGTCGCCAATGAGTTCCTTGATTTCGCGGGCGGCGCTGGCCGAACGCTGGGCCAGGTTGCGCACTTCGGATGCCACCACCGCGAAGCCGCGGCCTTGTTCGCCCGCGCGGGCCGCTTCCACGGCGGCGTTCAGCGCCAGGATGTTGGTCTGGAAGGCGATACCGTCGATCACGCCGATGATGTCGACGATCTTGCGGGCCGACGTATTGATCGCATCCATCGTCGAGACGACTTCGCCGATCACGGCGCCGCCCTTGACGGCCACGTCGGAGGCCGACTGGGCCAGCTGGTTGGCCTGGCGCGCGTTGTCGGCATTCTGGCGGACGGTCGTCGTCAGCTCGCCCATCGAGGCGGCGCTGTGCTGCAGCGAGCCGGCCTGGTTCTCGGTGCGCTGCGACAGGTTCAGGTTTCCGGCGGCGATCTCGCTGGAGGCGGTGGCGATGGTGTCGGTACCGCTGCGCACCTCGGTCACGATGCGCACCAGGCTGTCGTTCATCTCCTGCAGCGCGCGCATCAGCTGGCCGATTTCATCGTTGCTGCGCACCGTCACGCGGCTCGTCAGGTCGCCCTTGCTGACCGTTTCGGCCAGGTGCAGCGCGTCGCGCAGCGGCAGCGTCACCGAGCGCACCACACGGTAGCCGGTCCACACGGAGATAACGATCGCCAGCAGCACCGTGGCAAACATCACGTTGCGGTTGGTGGCGTTTGCGGCCAGCAGGCGGTCCACTTCCAGGCTGGCGTTCTGCTCCTGCATCTCGATCAGCGTCTTGAAGCCCTTCACGGTGGCGGCACCGAACTTGTTGGTGTTATTGGCGCGCCACTCGGCGGCTTCCTCGGTCTGGCCGGCCGAATACAGCTCGAACCAGCGCGGGCGCGAGGCGAAGTACTTGGCATACGAGTCCTTCAGCTGCGCCAGGCCGGTCTTTTCCTCGTCGGTGTGCGGCAATGCTTCGTAGAGCTTGAGGTTTTCGTCGATGATCCCGGCCCATTTCTGCTCGTCGCCCATGATCTTGGCGCGGCCCTGTTCATTGGCCGTCATGAAGTTGGCGATACCGAAGCGCAGTTCCCACATCGCGTTCTGCGCGGCCACCAGGCCGGCGCTGCTGTTTTTCAGGTCGCGGATGCCCTCGTTGTTGCGCGCGACGCCTTGCAGGGAAAGGCCGCTCACCACGAGCAGCAGGAAGAACAGCACGCCCAGCATCAGGCTGATGCGGGTGCCGATTTTCAGGTTGTTGAACATTGTTGTTTTTCCGGAGTTGGCGCGGGCGGCGGGGACATGGCCATGTCGCGAAGTGCATGCCGGCAGGAGCTGCGGGGAGTGGGCAGCGGCCGAAAGGCAAGGATTGTAGATTGAAGATGTTGCCGTAACCAAACATTACATTCATTTTTGTTTCGGCCCAGCAACAAGCGCACAATAAACAGGCGGCGAGCGGCCGGGCCTTGAGCTGCGGCAAGGACCGCTCAGGTGTAGAATGTCGCGTGTTTTTATCCGCACCACCCACCGGAGCCATTTTTCGATGACCGATCCGAAGTATCCAAACGGACGCCGCCTCAACCCGATCGCCTCTTTCATCTTCATGTCCCGCTGGCTGCAACTGCCGCTGTACCTGGGGCTGATCCTGGCGCAATGCGTCTATGTGTTCCACTTCTGGGTCGAGCTGAAGGATCTGATCGGTGCCGCGATGGGCAACGAAGCATCGCTGCAGCACATCATCGCCGCCGTGACCGTGCCGAACGCGCCGCCGCCGACCAAGCTCAATGAAACCACCATCATGCTGGTGGTGCTGGGCCTGATCGACGTGGTCATGATCTCGAACCTGCTGATCATGGTGATCGTGGGCGGCTATGAAACCTTCGTTTCGCGCATGGGCCTCGAAGGCCATCCGGACCAGCCGGAATGGCTGTCGCACGTGAATGCTTCGGTACTGAAGACGAAGCTGGCCACCGCGATCATCGGCATTTCGTCGATCCACCTGCTGAAGACCTTCATCAACGCCCACGTATACGATGCCAAGACGCTGCTGGCGCAAACCGGCATCCATATCGCGTTCCTGGCGTCCGCCATGGCCATCGCCTACACGGACCGCCTGATGACAGGCACGCAAAACGGTTCCAAGCATCACTAATCCAGCCAATCGCAAGAGAACAGTCATGACCATCATCAAGCAAGAAGACCTGATCGAATCCGTGGCCGCCGCGCTGCAGTACATCAGCTATTACCATCCCGCCGATTACATCGCCCACCTGGGCCGCGCCTACGAGTCGGAGCAGAGCCCGGCCGCCAAGGATGCGATCGCGCAGATCCTGACCAACTCGCGCATGTGCGCCGAGGGCAAGCGTCCGATCTGCCAGGATACCGGCATGGTCAACGTGTTCCTGAAGATCGGCATGGGCGTGCGCTTCGAAGGCTTCACCGGCACCGTGACGGACGCGGTCAACGAAGGCGTGCGCCGCGCGTACAACTTCGCGGACAACAAGCTGCGCGCGTCGATCGTGGCGGACCCGCACTTCGAGCGCAAGAACACCAAGGACAACACCCCAGCGGTGGTGCACATGGAACTGGTGGAAGGCAACACGGTCGACGTGGGCGTGGCTGCGAAAGGCGGCGGCTCCGAGAACAAGACCAAGTTCGTCATGCTGAATCCTTCCGACTCGCTGGTGGACTGGGTGCTGAAGACCGTGCCGCTGATGGGCGCCGGCTGGTGCCCGCCGGGCATGCTGGGTATCGGCATCGGCGGCAGCGCCGAGAAGGCGATGCTGCTGGCGAAAGAGTCGCTGATGGAAGACATCGACATGTTCGAGCTGAAAAAGCGCGGCCCGCAAAACAAGCTGGAAGAGCTGCGCATCGAACTGTGCGACAAGATCAACGCGCTGGGCATCGGCGCCCAGGGCCTGGGCGGCCTGACGACCGTGCTGGATGTGAAGATCAACATGTACCCGACGCACGCGGCTTCCAAGCCGGTCGCCATGATCCCGAACTGCGCCGCCACGCGCCACGCGCACTTCGTGCTGGATGGTTCCGGCCCGGCCTACATCGAGCCGCCGAAGCTGTCCGACTGGCCGAGCGTGTCGTGGGCGCCGGATACGGAGAAGTCCAGGCGCGTCGACCTGAACACGCTGACGAAGGAAGAAGTGGCTTCGTGGACGCCGGGCCAGACCCTGCTCCTGAACGGCAAGATGCTGACCGGCCGCGATGCCGCGCACAAGCGCATCCAGGACATGCTGACCAAGGGCGAGCCGCTGCCGGTGGACTTCACCAACCGCGTGATCTACTACGTGGGCCCGGTGGATCCGGTGGGCGACGAAGTCGTGGGCCCGGCCGGCCCGACCACGGCGACCCGCATGGACAAGTTCACCGACATGATGCTGGAGAAGACCGGTCTGATTTCCATGGTGGGCAAGGCCGAGCGCGGCCCCGTTGCGATCGAATCGATCCAGCGCCACAAATCGGCTTACCTGATGGCCGTGGGCGGCGCCGCTTACCTGGTGTCGAAGGCGATCAAGAATGCGAAAGTGGTCGGCTTCGAAGACCTGGGCATGGAAGCGATCTACGAGTTCGACGTGGTCGACATGCCGGTGACGGTGGCCGTCGATTCCACCGGTACCTCGGTGCACCAGACCGGCCCGAAGGAATGGGCTGTGAAGATCGAGAACCTGAAGGCCGAAGGCGCGCTGGCTTAACCTTCCGGGAAAATCACCATGACGCAGCCTGCCCACCCCGTCAATGCCGAATCTCCCATCGGCATCTTCGATTCCGGCGTGGGCGGGCTGTCGGTGCTGCGCCATGTGCATGCGCAACTGCCGCATGAACACCTGATCTATTTCGCCGATTCCGGTCACGCGCCTTATGGTGACCGCGAAGAGGAATGGGTGATCCAGCGTTCGCTGGCCGTCGCCGCATTCCTGTTCGGGCAAGGCGTCAAGGCGCTGGTGGTGGCCTGCAATACCGCCACCGTCGCCGCCATCAAGGCCATTCGCACGGAGTGGCCGGGCGTGCCGATCGTCGGCGTGGAACCGGGGCTGAAGCCGGGCGCCGCCGCCTCTCGCTCCGGCAAGGTCGGCGTGCTGGCCACCGACCGCACGCTGCACAGCGAAAAATTCCTGACACTGCGCAACCAGGTCGCCGCCTCCACGCAAGCCGAGTTCCTGCTGCAGCCTTGCGTCGGCCTGGTCGACCAGATCGAACTGGGGCAACTGGGCTCGGCGGGTACGATGGCGCTGCTGGAACAGTACGTGTCGCCACTGCTGGATCGCGGCGCCGATACGCTGGTGCTGGGGTGCACGCACTACCCGTTCGTCGAGCAGGCGATCCGCGACGTGGTCGCGCGGCATGCGTCGCACGATGCCAGCGCTCCCGTCACGCTGATCGACACCGGCGACGCCGTCGCCCGCCAGCTCGCCCGGCTGCTCGAAGGCGCCGGCCTGCTGCGCCCCGCCGGCGTGCCGCACCTGCGCGGCTACACCACCGCCAGCGCCGCCGTCCTCGCCGAAGCCTTCCGCGCCCTGCTCTCGCTCACGCCGC
Source organism: Pseudoduganella sp. jia 9 (assembly GCF_055502615.1). Classification (NCBI taxonomy): domain Bacteria; kingdom Pseudomonadati; phylum Pseudomonadota; class Betaproteobacteria; order Burkholderiales; family Oxalobacteraceae; genus Pseudoduganella; species Pseudoduganella sp. jia 9. The sequence goes on from NZ_JBUPWE010000017.1 coordinate 84,754, forward strand.
AAGTCGACGCCGTCGACATCGCCTGAAACCCGAAAACTGGGGACGGACCCCTGTTTGGAGGAAACTGCCGCGCATTGCGGAGTTACACAGGCCTGGCTGTCCGCATATTTTCCTGAAAACAGGGGTCCGTCCCCAGTTTTGCCCGGTTTTGCTTTGAAACAGGGGTCCGTCCCCTGTTTTATGGAAATTTCAGGAAAATAGGGGTTTGCCAGATGCCAATCGGCCTTGTATAATGCGGCCTCTGTTGCGCTACTGGCGAAACAGAAAACGTAGTTCAGTGGTGGCTGTAGCTCAGTTGGTAGAGTCCAGGATTGTGATTCCTGTTGTCGTGGGTTCGAGCCCCATCAGCCACCCCACCGAATTCATGAAGAAGGTCACCTGCTCCGGCATGTGGCCTTTTTTGTTTTGCGGATTTATTTCAACGGCCAGAACCAGATTTCCATTGAGCCGAAGAAGCAAGTGCGCGCACACTCGTGGAATCCATTCCCGGTCGAATGGACCAGATCGATATGCCCACCACTATTCGGTGTGCCGTGGATACGGAAGAACGAAGCAACGCCGCGGCGCCTTCCAATACCATCCCTGGCGGCCTTCTCATCTCTGTACACTTCTGGCGCTCCCCAGATACGCTTGAGAATCCGTGACAGTTTGCCTTGGCCCGGTTCGATTCTTTTCCCCTTGAGACGCCCTTCCTTGGCCACCATCCGGGCGCCTGGCAGTTTGACGCCAGCCCGCAGTAATGCCACGCTCATCCGCACTGCGCAGGTGTCGTAGAACGAGGGATTCGCGTTCAAGTCCGACCACCCAACTTCCTCATATAGCACCTCGCGCTTCTCGCTCTTTGGAAAATGTTAATCTACCTGGTCAAATGACGGCTTCATGATTTACCTCCTTTGGCGGAACACGGAAATCTGCGGTGCAGCTGGTCAAGCAACAGCATCGAAGCATTCTTCTTGCGCTCGCTGGCCGGGAGCTTTGCAATCGCTCCCGCCAGTTCATCAGCGAGATCCGGCGTCTTCAACTGGTTCACGTCACACCAATGGCGTCCCTCAGCGCCATCACGCACGCCATCCAGATAGCTGTATGCCTTTTCTCGCAACATGTAGGCGTGATGGTCGAGCGGCTCGGTAGCGCTCATCATCTGGACGAACCTGTCGCCAGTCAGCGTGTAGGCATACGGCGCGGCACAGGCAAGGCTGCAAGCCGACATGGAGAGGAGTGTGACCGCCAGTCGCACAAGCTGGTTCACGCTGCTCTGCCGCGCGACTGTGCAAAATGCGAACGATTGACGAAGCAGTGGAGAAGTCTTCGGAAACGGATGATGCGGATCAAGCAGTAAGGTTGGCTTCATTTGTACAACTCCAGGCTGTCGGAATTTGGATGCTCTCACCGAAATCTGTCCGCCGCATTGCGCTAACGAAACGTGCGGCTTCTCGCGACGGAGTGGGTGCCGCACGTTCGTCATCGGGGAGGACATATAATTGCCGCCTTCGCCTGCAGAGTCCTCTTCGAATGAGTAGGATCGCGCCGGCATGCGACCGCAACCACCACGATTCGATGCACTTCCACGACCAGACCCTTACCCGCGCCGATGTCGAAAGCGCGCTCGCCGAAGGCACCCCGACATTCGAACAATGCGACCTGGATGGCGCCGACCTTTCCCGGCTCGACCTGCGCGGCGCCACGTTTGTGAACTGCAGCGTGGCGGAGACCTCGTTCTATGCCGCCAGGCTCACGCATTCGACATGGCAGCGCTGTCGTGGCCGCCAGGCCGATTTCGAATCGGCGGACCTGACGGACGCGCAATTCCGCGGCTGCGATCTCAATAACAGCAGCTGGCGCCGTGCCAGGCTCGCTTCGGCACTGCTGAAAGGCTGCAAACTCACCGGCGCGAATTTCGAGGAAGCGGCGCACCTGGGCCTGGCGTTCGAAGACTGCCTGCTGGTCGGCGCCGACCTGCGCCGCATGTCGTTTCGCAAGGCCACGCTGGCGCAGCTCGATTTCGCCGATGCCGACCTGGCAGGCTGCGATTTCCGCGATGCGGTCTTCAACGGCGGCAGCCTGCGCAACGCAAACCTGAAAGGCGCGCGCTTCGACAATGCGGACTTGCGCGAGGCGGATCTTGGCGGGCTGAAGCTGTCGGACGTCAAGCTGTTCCAGGGCGCGCTCATTTCGTCGCGGCAGGCGGCGGAAGTGCTGGCGGAAATGGGTTTGCGGGTGGGCTGACACTCACCGGCATGCCTGGCGCGGCATGTCCGCTGCTTATAAAGCAATAAACCATCGTTACTTGTGGTTTTTATGCATACAGCAGGCAAAATAAGTTTCCAACAACAAATGATAGCCTCATCTGGTGCACAATGCAGGAGATGGAACTCATCCATACGCTGCGGCATCATCGTCACCTGAGAGGTTGCAATGGGCACCCAAGAAAACAACAAACTCTTCCTCATCCCTGATTTTTTACCGGGAGAAACCAGCGCGGATAGCACGGTGGACGGCTTCATGCGCCGCTGCGCCGGTTACGTGCTGGGCACGTCACGAACGGCCAGCGTGACCGCGAAAGTGACGCCACCGCGGGAGCCGGAGCCAGCCGAAGATTTCCCCCGCGAGATCGCGTGTATGTCGGAGCAGGAAGCCGTTGAGCTCTGCCAGGACATGATGGCCCGCGGCTACACGGCGCAGGCGCATTACGACATTTACGACTACTCGTGGTCGGTTGAAATCACTTCTGGCAGTGAGCCTTCCACATAGTTCGACACCGGCGCATAGCGGCTGAAGAACGGCAGCCTGCCAAAGCGTTGTTTGGCAGGCGTGGCAGATGAAATTTCTACTTGAAGTTGCGCAGTGGAATTTATTTGCCGGTACAATATTGGTATTGCCAAATATCAATAACCATCATGTCCTCCGCCGCTCCCGCATCCAAAGAATTCTCGACTTACAGCAAGGACACCCCTACCGAGCGCCCGGGCCTCGATGGCCGGGCCGGCGTATTCGTGCCCACCGATGCCCTGGACGTGGGCGGTGGACCGATCCGCAAGGGCGCCGGCATCGTTGGCTACGGCAATCCGGATGGCACGCTGACCGTGTATTTCGAAGCCAACCGCTTCGAGGAAACCAGCCTGCACAAGTGGGAAAACAAGGTGCGCAAGGCGTATGACCGGCTGGTGATGGTAGCGCCAACAGTGTCGAAGGCGAAAATGAATGCCAGCACGCTGGAACTGGTCGGCTATATCGACGGATCGGGCATCCACCTGAAGCAGCCCGACAGCGTGACCACCTGGCTGACGATGTCCAACGCGCTCGACACCGCGCCGGAAAGCAATGTGATCACGTTCGGGCGCCGTTGAGGCAGTGCCGCGGCCGATCCCGATTTCCAAAAAAAACGCAGGCCGGGCAGCCTGCGCAATTTCACGAGCGTTATTCCTACAACTTCCCCACACTTTTGCCGATGACTTCGGAACGCCGCTCTCTTAAGATGAACTTAAGTCAAAAGGAGCCCATCATGGCACGGCACATTCCCCTCACATTCAGCACTATTCTGCTCGGCCTGGTTGGCACATCCACCTACCTGCTGTGCTCCACCGATCTGCTCCACAACGCCACATTCTTCCTGCTGCACTGAGTGCACGCAACGGACCGCAAACCCATGTGCCAACGGCCTGGGTAAGCGCCTGGCGAAGTGCGCCAGGCAGTCCAGCCTCCAGGGATCAGCGACGGCCGCGCCAGCCCCGGCCGTGATAGCCGCGTCCCCAGCCGCCCGAGCGGTGGCTCCACACGAAATCCAGCCCGATCGAAATCGGCGGATACCAGTACGATGGTGCCGCATAGACCGGCGCAGGCGTATACACGGGCTGCGGCACATATACCGGCTGCGGTACGTACGTGACGGCCGGCAGCGGCTCGGTGGTATAGGTGACGGAAGACCCGGCACGGGCCGCGGTGCCCGGCGCCACCGGCGTGACCGACACGGTGCGCCATTGATACGGATCGACGGGTTGCGCGGCATAGTAAGGGCCGGGAACGGCGCAACCTGCCAGAACGGTTGCCACGACGGGCAGAATCAGCAAACTTTTCATGGTAAATCTCCTTCCCAATAGAGAACTATAGGGAATTTCCAGCCAGCGTGCCGTGGATTTACACGCCGTTACAGCGGCAAACAACATGGAAATATGGCGCGATGGTGCTGGAACTACCGCGCGGCACGGGCCGCGCGGCCGGGCAATGTCTGTTCCGGCACTGCCCGCTGCATGCCTCAGTGCTTGCGGCCCTGCTTCTTGCCGCCGCCGGCACCTTCCTTGCTGCCAGCCTTCGTGTGGCTGGCTGCTTCCTTGCCCTGCTTTGCTTTCTTGGGCGATGCCGACGATTCCATTTCGGCTTCGGTGGCGGACTGCTTGTTCTGGTTACCGGTCGATTTCGATTGCGCCATCATTTCCTCCGTCGGTTGATAAGGCAATCTAAATATAAGGTATGTCGCAATCATCGAGCGCACGGCCGTTCTGGTCGAGCCGCTGGGCGCAGATGTCGAAGCGCACGCCATGGTCGAACTCCATCCGGTACACCTTCCCGTACGGCAGCGCCACGCCCTGCTGCTGCACCTTGCGGTACTGCAGCGCCGGCACATTCGCGGGAATGGCCATCGACGTATGGAAGTTGCGCCGGCGGTCCTGCTGGCGCCGGTGCACGTCCACCACCACGCCGAGGTCCAGCGTGACGCCGCCGGCCATGTAGGCATAACGCGTGATGCTGCGCGACGTGCTCAGCACGCCCCAGGCACAAGGCGCGGCGCCTGCCGCTTCCTTGCCGGCGCAATTGCTGATCTGCGCCAGCGGGAAGTTCTCCTCGTGGCCGGCCAGCTGCGCCAGCGGCCAGGTGGTACGCACGCCGTCACGCTTGCCGGACAGCGGGTTGGTCCACGTGATCGCATTGACGACCGACACGGTCTGCTTCAGGCGCGCCGGATCGTTCTGGTTGCGCATCATCGTGCAGCCGGACAGCAGCGTCAGGGACATCAGGGACAGGCAAAGCGGGGTTTTCATGGCGAGCGGCAGAAGAACGATATGCGCCAGATTAACAGATGTGCGTGCACGCCAACAGCGCGACGCAAGCGGGCGAAAAAAAGCCGGCTTGCGCCGGCTGAAGAGGTAAGCAGGTAATTCTGGTTTGGCAGGTAATCCTGCCAAACGCGACAGAAAAAATCAGTCCAGTTTCCAGGCGTAGTCGACCTTGGTCCAGGTCTCGGCCGGTGCGCCATCCTTCGAGCCCGGCTTGAACTTGCAGGCCGACAGCGACTTGATGGCCGCCTTGTCCAGGTTCTTGAAGCCGCTCGACTTGTCGATCTTGGAATCTTTCACCTCGCCGCCAGCGGAGACCAGGAACGACATCGATACCGTGCCCTGTTCTTCATTCATCAGCGACGCCTTCGGATAGTCGGCCTTGCAGTTCTTGCCATCGAAGGAAGCCGGCACTTCCGCAGCGGAAGCGGCACCAGCGAAGAGCACCGCGGCCATTACACCCATGAAACGCTTGTTCATCTGATTTCCCCTTTTGTCGTTGTCAGCTACGGTTGATTACAGCGCCCACACGTAATCGACCTTGGTCCAGGTCTGGGCCACGGCGCCGTCTTTCTTGCCCGGCGTGAACTTGCATGCGGTCAGCGCCTTCAGGGCCGCCTTGTCCAGGTTCTTGAAACCGCTCGATTTCTCGACCTTCGATTCCACCACTTCACCGCTCGCCGACACCAGGAAGGCCATCGTTACCGCGCCCTGCTCTTCGTTCAGCAGCGAAGCTTTCGGGTATTCGGCCTTGCATTTGCGGGCGTCGACCGAGGCCGGCACTTCGGAAGCGAAAGCGGTGCCGGCAACGAGGGTGGCGGCGAAGAAGGTGATCAGATGCTTGTTCATGTTATTTTTTCCAAAAATTGTGAAATGAGGTTGTCGTCTCGTTTTAACTTTAATACTTAGAATTCTTCCCACTCGTCCGCGCTGGCCGAGGCAGCGGCCACGGCTTTCTTCGGCTTGTCCGCGGGTTTGGCGGCAATGGCCGGGGTTGGCTTGCGGGCGGCGGTCTTGACCGGCTTGACGCTCGCGGTGGTCGGCACGGCCTTGGCGGCGGTGCTCACGGCGGCGATCACGGCGCGCTCTTCGCCCGCTTCCAGCTTGAAGATCGACACCACGCGGGCCAGTTCGCCAGCCTGGTCCTGCAGGCTTTGCGCGGCGGCGGCCGCTTCTTCCACCAGCGCGGCATTCTGCTGGGTCATGCTGTCCATCTCGATGATCGAGCGGTTCACCTGCTCGATGCCGGCACTCTGTTCCTGGCTGGCGTTGGCGATCTCGCCCATGATGTCGGTAACGCGGCGGACCGAAGCCACCACTTCATCCATCGTCACACCGGCCTGGCCCACCAGCTTCGAACCGCGCTCCACTTTTTCCACGGAGTCGCCGATCAGCGCCTTGATTTCCTTCGCGGCGCCAGCCGAACGCTGTGCCAGGTTGCGCACTTCGGATGCCACCACGGCGAAGCCGCGGCCCTGCTCGCCGGCACGGGCCGCCTCGACAGCGGCGTTCAGTGCCAGGATGTTGGTCTGGAAAGCGATGCCGTCGATCACGCCGATGATGTCGACGATCTTGTTGGCGGACTCGTTGATCGAGCTCATCGTGTCGACCACCTGCGACACCACGGCGCCACCCTTGCGGGCCACGTCGGAGGCGCTGGCGGCCAGCTGGTTCGCTTCGCGGGCATTGTCGGCGTTCTGCTTCACGGTCGACGTCAGTTCTTCCATCGCCGACGCGGTCTTTTCCAGCGACGATGCCTGCATTTCGGTACGGGACGACAGGTCGATGTTGCCGGCGGCGATTTCACGCGAGGCGGTGCCGATCGTTTCGGTACCCACGCGCACCTGGCTGACGATGCCCACCAGGCTGTCGCGCATGTCCTTCATCTCGAACAGCAGGCTTTCCTTCGCGGCGCTGCTCGTGTCGATCTGCACCGACAGGTCGCCGTTGGCGATGGCGCCGGCGATGGATGCCGTGTACTCCGGCTCGCCGCCCAGCTGCTTCAGCAGGCCGCGGGTGATGGCAATCGCGGCAGCCACCGACAGCAGCACGGCCAGCACGCCCATGCCGATCATGAAGTTGCGGGCGCCGGCGAAGCTTTCCCTGGCATCGATCGCCGACTGCTTGTTGACCTTGTCTTCCAGCGCGCCCAGCTGATCCAGCGCTTCCATCCATTTCTTCTGGGCGGGGCGGATTTCCTTGATCAGGATACGGGTGGCACTCATGGCATCGTTGGCCAGCCAGAACTGGGAAGCGCGCTCGATGGCGGGCATCGCCACGGCTTCATGTTCCTTGATCGCCGCCAGCAGCTTCTTTTCTTCCGGCGACGCTTCGATCGCGAACTTGGCGTCCAGCTTCTGCAGGTCGGCATGATATTTCGCGGTCTGCTCCTTGATGCGCGCGAATTCCGGCTCCATGTCGGCCGGATCGGCCATCAGGGTCAGCACGCGCAGCGAACCGATACGGTCGGCCACGTTGTTGCGCATGTCGATCACGAGGCGGGTGACGACGTTGTTAACGCTAACAACGTGATCCAGGCGGTCCTGGATTTGCGCCAGGCGGAAAATGCCGACGACGGTCACGGCCACCAGGAATGCCAGTACCAGTGCGAAACCGAGCGCCAGGCGGCTGCCCACCTTCATTTTGCTGAGATTCATTTCGACTCTTCGTTATTAGCGGTTATTGATATGCCGGCAGCACTTGCCTGCGATGTTATTGCCTAGATATACGATTAATTGCCATAAGGCATGTATATCACAGTATCAAACATTGACTGCGAATGCAAAACAAGAGGAGAAAAACGCGGAACAGCTGTGGCTTTTCATCCCTTCTCCACACATTGAAGTACGACGGCATGTGTGTCCATAAGGAAAGTATAATTCTGCGCATTGCCAAGGGGCAAGCGAAATCCTACGCAGAAACGCGTATTCTGAATTTCTATGGGGAAATTACGACAGATTGGCCCAAATCCGCACGAAACTGAGCGTTTCAAGCAATAAGTGAACAAAAACAGGGCGTTGGCACACCATCAGCGCGCCTGCAAAGTTACCGAAAAAATGGGGACGGACCCTGTTTTCTGGGAAATTTCCTCAAAAACAGGGTCCGTCCCCAATTTGCAGGGCTACTTCCTCAGGGCTTCCAGCAGCAGCTCGGGATTGCCCGCAGCCAGTCGTTTCGAATCGGACAGCGTTTGCCGGAACTGCCGCGCGCCGGGCAGGCCCTGCATCAGGCCCAGCATGTGACGTGTGATCGTGTTCAGCTTCAGGCCGCGGCCGCCCTCTTTCGCCAGCTGGGCGGCGATGTACGGCATCATCGCGCGCAGCACTTCCTCGCGGTTCTTCACCGGCGCGGCGTCGCTGTAATACTTGCTGTCGAACGTGGCCATCAGGTAGGGGTTGTGATACGCCTCGCGGCCCAGCATCACGCCATCCACGTGCCGCAGGTGCTCGTCGATCTCGGCCTCGGTCTTGATGCCGCCGTTGATCAGGATCTCGAACTGCGGGAAATCGCGCTTCAGGCGGTACGCATGTTCGTACTTGAGCGGCGGGATTTCGCGGTTCTCCTTGGGCGACAGGCCTTTCAGGATCGCATTGCGGGCATGGACGATGAACGTGGTGCAGCCGGCATCGGCCACCGTGCCGACGAAATCGCGCACGAAGTCGTAGCTTTCCGTGTCGTCGATGCCGATCCGGTGCTTGACGGTCACGTCGATCGACACCGCGTCACGCATCGCCTTCACGCAGTCGCGCACCAGTTCCGGCTCGGCCATCAGGCAGGCGCCGAACGCGCCCTTCTGCACCCGCTCGGACGGGCAGCCGCAGTTCAGGTTGATCTCGTCATAGCCCCACTTTTCGCCCAGTTTCGCCGACGTGGCGAGATCCTTCGGATCGCTGCCGCCCAACTGCAGCGCCACTGGATGCTCTTCCTCGTTGAAGCGCAGGTGGCGCTCGACGTCGCCGTAGACCAGCGCGCCGGTCGTCACCATCTCTGTATACAGCCAGGTGTGCTTCGTGATCTGCCGGTGGAACACGCGGCAGTGGCGGTCGGTCCAGTCCATCATGGGCGCGACGGACAGGCGGCGGCCCCGATACGGGCTTGTTTCAGCGGAAAGTTCGTCGGCAGGGCTGGTAACGGTGGTGTTCATCGCGGCGGCGGGGGATCCAAACGGGGCCGCACATTATACAGGCAGTGTGCGGACAAGTTGCGTGGGCAACGCTGGTCCGCCGCCGGCCGCACCGGCCGCCCGGACATGCCGGTCCGGCTCACTCTTCGTCCAGCAGCCCTGCCTGTCCGGCTATCATGGCATTTCGGACAACTACCAGGAATCGCCATGCGCCGCGCTGTTGCCATCATCCTGTCCACCGCCGTGATGCTGTCCGCCTGCGACGTTGCCCCCAGCGGGGCCATGCCGGCGCAGGCGCCAGCCGGGGCGGCCGCCCTCCCGCAGCACCTGAAGATCTTCATCGACGGTGTGCCGCTGCAGATCGATCCGGACCGGCCGGCCGACGGCCAGGTCGCCACTGCGCACGTCGTCCACGGCAGGTTCGTGATCACGGCGCAGGACAAGGTAACCGACAACCTGCTGACGGTCGAAGCCCCCTTCCCCGGCGCACCGGCGGCCGGCGAACTGCTGTCTTATCTGTGCAAGCCGGTGTTCGGCTGCGAGGAACCCGCCCTGGAGACGCCGCGGGGCGGCACCATGCTGGCCGCCGCGCCCAGGCCCAATGGGCCGGCGTTGCCGCGGCTGTGGGCCGCCCACCGGGCGCCGAAGCTGGGCCTGCAGCCGCTGACGGTGTCGCTGCAGTTGATCCGCCCCATCTCATGGCCGGGCGTGGGCGCAGCCTACCGGATCAAGGGCACGTTCCGCGGCACCGTCGCCGATACGGTGGAAGACTGGAGCAATCCCCGCATCAGCGGCCCGACGCGGCTGGTGGAGGGCAACTTCGACATGTACGCGCAAAAACTCTGAGGATGTTCCCTTGCGCCGCGGGGCTTGCCATGCGGGCGCAGGCTGGCGGCCCGCTCAGCCCTGTAAGCCGCATGGCGATGGCGGAACGATCACATTATTGATTGAATCCGTGCTTTCCGTTGACACCCGCTGAGCGAGTCCCGATACTCGTTTGCCATTCCTGTAAGCATGACGGGACCGATGGCAGCCCTGCCCGTGGCTGCGCCACGCCTGCTGGCGCCATGCGTCCGGGCCGGGCTATCCTGCCGGCCTGACAGTCCCCGCAGTTCCACTCAACCTTCGTCTTGAGAGCACCATGACCAATCGATTCCTGCCCGCCGCCGCCGCATTCGCCGTCTCCGCCGCTTTCGCCATGCCCGCCGCCCACGCGGAAAAAATGGCGATCACCGTCACCCACGCGCTCGACGCGGCCCGCCCGGCCGAGACGATCACCGTGCCGTGGTCGGAAGTGAACCGCGTGCTGCCCGGCGCCATGCTGCAGCGGATCGCCGTGCGCGACGCCGCGGGCAAGCTGCTGCCCTACCAGGTGACGAACGTGGCCCCGCAGGCCAAGGACCCGGAGAACCGCGGCATCGCCTATGGTGAACTGATCTTCCAGCACGACTTCAAGGCCGGCGAGAAGAGCGCCACCTTCACCGTGGAGAAAACCGAGACCGTGTCGCCGCCGTTCCCCACCAAGGTCCATGCGCGCTACGTGCAGGAACGCCTGGACGACTTCGCATGGGAGAACGACAAGGTTGCGCACCGCACCTACGGCGCAGCCCTCGGCGCGCCGGCGCCGGCCGGCGTCACCAAGGAAGTGCTGGTCACCAGCGGCAACGACATCTGGTTCAAGCGCGTGCCGTATCCGATCGTCGACCGTTGGTACAACAAGGGCCACGACCATTACCACGTGGACCAGGGCGAAGGCATGGACATGTACAACGTCGGCCGCACGCTAGGCGCCGGCGGCACCGCCATCTGGGATGGTTCGAAGCTGGCCAAGGCAAGCAACTACACGGGCTGGAAGGTGCTGGCAAACGGCCCGGTGCGCGCTATCTTCGAACTGTCCTACGACGCGTTCGACGCCGCCGGCACCAAGGTTTCCGAAGTGCGCCGCTTCACCGTCGATGCCGGCCACTGGTTCGACCGCATCGAGTCGACGTTCACGTTTGCCGGTCCGCAGCAGTTGAACGCCGTCGTCGGCCTGAACAAGACGCCGAGCGACAAGGGCCAGGACCCGCAGATCGCCACCGACCGCGTGCCGGCCGACGGCTCGCTGCGCCAGTGGGTCACGCAGAAGAGCAACGATTCGTTCGGCGTGGCGGTGGTGGTGCCGACGGCGAAGGAAGCCGGTTCCGACCAGGCCAACGATTTCGTGATCGCCCCGGTCACCTCCGGCAAGCCGCTCACGTACTACGTGGGCGCCGCCTGGAGCCGTGCCGGCGAGATCCGCACGAAGGACGATTGGACGAAGCAGGTGGCGCTGACCGCCGCGCGCGCGAAGTCGCCGGTGAAGGTGGCGGTGGCGGCAGCGAAGTAGATCTGCGCCTGCGTATCGGCTGCTTCAGCTTTCGGTAGCTGGCGGCCGGACACCGGCGCCCTCCGCGCGCTGATTCGGCAAGCGGTAGCTGTTGGCCGCGAGCCGCTGGGGCGAAGCAGGGGTTTCGGGGACCATGGTCCCCGCCTGCATAGCGGTGCCACCGTGCACGGGGGCGCTCCTTCCTGACCCCTGCTGCTCAGCGGTTATTCGCAACCTCTCCCCCGCGCTCACCGCGCTGATTCTTTCCGCCGTCACCGCACCCCTCACCGCCAGCCCCATAAAATACCGCGCAGGCAACCACTCCCTCATCCGACATGAAGATCAAAACGCTCGCCGGCCTGCTGCTCGCCCTGGCCGCCCCCGCTTCCTTCGCCGCCATGCCCGCCGACGGCTGGCGCTTCGATTTCACCGGCAAGGCCGCGCCGGGCCATACCGCCGTGCAGGCCGGCGCGGCCTACGACAGCGCCCGCGGCTTCGGCTATGAATTGGACAACGGCGCAGACAACGGCGCTGAAAACCGCGCGGCCGCCACGTTCTTCTCGGCCGATGTCCCGGAAGGAAACGTGGCGATCACCGTCACGCTCGGCCCGGGCACGCACACGATCAAGTCGGAAGTGCGCCGGCTGATGCTGGAAAACGTCGTCGTGCCCGCCGGGCAGAGCGTCACGCGCACGTTCGTCGTCAACACGCGCACGCCGGTCATCGCCGCCGCGAACGGCATGAAGGCGGGCATGGTCAACTTGAAGGCGCCGCGCGAAACGGTGCAGGAAGCGTGGAACTGGGACAAGCGCGTCACGCTGGAGATCCATGGCGGCGTCGACAAGGTCGAGATCAAGCCCGTGCAATTACCCACTATCTTCCTGCTGGGCGATTCCACCGTCAGCGACCAGCCAGGCGAGCCGTATGCCAGCTGGGGCCAGATGCTGACGCGCTTCTTCAAGCCTGGTGTCGCCGTGGCCAACCACGCGCAATCGGGCGAAACGTTCCGCGATTCGCTGGCGCGCCGCCGCATCGACAAGATCGTGTCGCAGCTGCGCCCCGGCGACGTGGTGCTGCTGCAGTTCGGCCACAACGACCAGAAGCAGATCAAGGCCGGCAACGGCGGCCCGTTCACCACCTACAAGGCGGAGCTGCGCCAGCACGTGGAGATGGTGCGCGCCGTGGGCGGACTGCCGGTCGTGGTGTCGTCGATGGAGCGCCGCCGTTTCGATGCCGCCGGCAAGCCGGAATCGACATTGACCGATTACGCCGCCGCCGCCAGCCAGTCCGCCCGCGAGCTGGACGTGCCGTACATCGACCTGAACGCCACCAGCAAGGTACTGTACGGCGCCCTCGGCGTGGAAGGCTCGAAGCCGGCGTTCGCCACCGGCAAGGATGGCCAGATCGACAACACGCACCACAGCAATTACGGCGCGTACCTGCTGGCCAAGGCCATCGTGGCCGGCATGCGCGACGCGAAGCTGCCTGTCGCCGACCAGGTGGTCGACGGTTTCGCCTTCGATCCCGCCCGCCCCGATCCATTCGACAAGTTCGCCGTCCCGGCGAGCCCCCGCTACACCAACGAGCGCCCGCTGGGCGACGAGGCCAACCGATGATCCGTCAAGTACTCGCTACCGCATTGTTCTCCTGCGCCCTGCCCGCCTTCGCGGCGGACGGCTACCTGTTCGCCTACTTCACCAAGAACGGCGAAGACGGCCTGCACTTCGCCGCCAGCAGCGACGCGTATAAATGGGACAAGGTCGCCGGCGGCAAGAGCTTCCTCGTGCCCAAGGTGGGCAAGTCGAAACTGATGCGCGATCCGTGCATCGTGCGCGGGCCGGACGGCACGTACCACATGGTGTGGACGTCGGGATGGAACGAGAACAATATCGGCTACGCCTCGTCGAAGGATCTGATCACCTGGTCGGAGCAGAAGGAACTGCCGGTGATGGCGCATGAACCGGGCGTGCTGAACGCGTGGGCGCCGGAGATCGTGTACGACGACAAGCGCGGCGAATTCCTGATCTTCTGGGCTTCCACCGTGCCGGGCAAATTTACCGAGACGGCCGGCTCCTCCGAGCAGAAGTACAACCACCGGATGTACTACACGACCACGAAGGATTTCACGAGCTTCGCGCCCACGCAGCTGTTCTACGACCCGGGCTTCTCCGTCATCGATGCCACGTTCGTGCGCGCCAACGGCAAGGACTACCTGATCGTCAAGGATGAAACCGTGAAGCCGCCGCGCAAGTACCTGCAGGTGGCCGAGGCGCCGGACCTGCGCGGGCCGTTCAAGCCGCTGTCGGCACCGATCACGCCGAAAGGCCTGTGGGTCGAGGGCCCGACGGCGATCCAGGCCGGCAAGGAAGTGATCATGTACTTCGATGCGTACACCACGAAGCACTACGGCGCGCTGCGCTCGCGCGACCTGAAGACCTGGGAAAACGTGACGGACAGGATGCACTTCCCGGACGAAGGCACGCCGGTGCGCATGCGGCACGGCACCGTGATTCCGGTGCCGGAAGCCGTGCTGGCGAAGCTGCGCGCGGCCGAATGAGTAACTGTGTGCGTATCGATTCACACTATGTTACTTAACGACTTGCGGTGGAAATAATGGCAACGTTGGCGGCAGGTACAATCCGGCCCACCATACCAACAACAAGTCGTCACGCAATGAACCCATCGAAACTCGTCCTGCGCCCTCTTCCCGCGCTGCTGCTCGGTGCCCTGGTCGGGCAACTGGGCCTGGCGCACGCGCAGCAGGCATCGACCGCTGCATCTGCTACTTCATCGGCTGCTTCATCGGCTGCTTCATCGGCCACACCCGCGGCCACGCCTTCGGCCACGGCGCGGCCGGCCGCCACGCCAGCCACGCAGGCCACGCCCGCCGTCACCGGCAAGCCGGCCGATGAAGTGAAGAAGCCCGAGGAGCAGCAGCCTGGCGTGACCGAGATGCAGACCGTGACCGTGGTGGCCGAACGCCCCGCCGAGCAGATCGACCGTTCCGTCTACGACGTGAAATCCGATGCGGTGACGCCCAGCGCTTCGGCGGCGGACGTGATCGCCAACGTGCCGAACGTTACCGTCGACCAGGACGGCAAGGTGGCCGTGCGCGGCAACCAGAACACGCAGATCTTCGTGAACGGCAAGCGCTCCGCCATGTTCTCCGGCGAGAACGCCGGCGATGCGCTGAACGGCTACCCCGCCGATGCGCTGGAGAGCATCGAGGTCATCACCACGCCGGGTGCCGAATTCGGTTCCGAAGGCGGCGGCGGGCCGATCCTGAACCTGGTCACGCGCCGCGTGCGCCCGGCCGGCGGCCAGGGTTCGCTGACGGGCAGCGTGGGTCCGGACGGCCGCTACAACACCTTCATGCGCGGCAGTTACAACTCGGGCCGCATGCAGGTCGATGGCAACCTGGGGGTGATCCGCAATGTCAACGAACGCACCGGCTGGACCGACAGCGAACTCCAGACCGGCAGCGACACCCGCACCACGCGGCGCGACCTCGTCAGCAACTCGCCTTCGCGCTCGATCATGTTCGCCCCGTCGATCAGCTACAACATCGGCGAGACCGACCGCTTCAGCGCCGCGCTGAACGTGAACCAGCGCGAAAGCACGCCCGATTCGAACGAGAGCTACCGCACGCGCCGCGCCGACGGTTCCATCTACGAGGACTACCGCCGCAACCGCAACAGCGACAACGAAAGCAGCCAGTACCAGCTGACACTGAACTACGAGCGCAAGTTCAGCCGCGACGAGATACTGAGCTTCGACCTGCGCAGTTCGGGCAACAAGCAGGATAACGACAGCTGGAACCGCAACGCCTACGTGGTGGCACCGCCGTCCGGTGCGCGCCTGGAAAGCACCAACGGCAACGACTCGCAGAACCGCGTCACCGACTTCTCCATCGACTACCGCGACCGCGTCAATCCGCGCTTCAACTACCGGGCGGGCATGAAGATCGGCGTGAACAACGGCAGCTCGGATGCCGACTACTTCAACATCGACCCGCTGACGGGCGAAGAGATCGTCGACGACGACCGCGCCAGCGCGTTCAAGACCAGCGAACGCTCGTACGCGCTGTACTTCTCGCCGAACATCCGCCTGTCCGACAACTGGATCGCCATGCCTGGCGTTCGCTACGAGCGCATCGACCGGGACATCGACTACGTCAACCAGGGCAATTCGGCCAGCGACAGCAGCAGGAAATTCCTGCCCAGCATGCACCTGCAATACGGCTGGGGCGAACGGGGGGCGACCGTGACGGGCGCGTATTCGCGGCGCATCAACCGGCCGGGCCGCGACGATATCAATCCGAACCTGCAATACCAGGACGAGCAGAATTTCTCGCAGGGCGACCCGCGGCTGACGCCGACCAACACCGACAAGTTCGACCTCAAATACTCGGACACGTGGGACTGGCTGAACACCAACGTGACGCTGTATCGCGAGAAAGCCAGCCCGCTGCTGGGGCGCTTCCTGACGCCGGTGCCCGGCACTTCCGCCGTGATCAGCCAGGCGGTGAACTATGGCGAGAACACCACCGATGGCTTCAGCGTCAATTTGCAGGGCAAGCCCACGCGCACGCTGTCCATCGGCGCCACGGTCAACCTGCGCAATATCTCGCAGTCGTACCTGGCGCGGCTGGTGAATGGCGATGGCGCCTACTACTCGGTGGAATCGGAGCGCAAGGTCAATTCGAAGAACCTCCAGACACGCCTGCAGTATTCGGGTATCCCCGGCCATACTTTCCAGGTGAACGGCAACTACACGGGCCGCGAACTGCGCGGCCTGGCGGAGTATGACCCGTCCTGGCAGGTGATGCTGGCCTGGACCTGGAACGTCGCACCGCGGATCACGCTGCGCACGATGCTCAGGGATGCCTTCGACAGCAACGATCGCAAGATCACCGAGATCTCCGACACGGTGCGCACCGTCTCCTACAGCAAGCAGGAAGGCCGCATCCTCATGGTGGGCCTGACCTACCAGTTCGGCGGCGTCACGGGTGACGCGCGGCTGCGCAACAACCCCGGCATGTTCCGCGGCCCACAGGGCGACGGCCCGCGCGGCCCCGGCCCCGGCGGCTTCGGTCCCGGTATGTAAGCACAAAAGGCGCCTGCAGCAATGCGGGCGCCTGAATCACGCTCGATGTCGCAATTGGCGCCTGCGTACAGGGGTCTGTCCCCGGTAAGTGTCAGCATCCGAGGCATCCAACTTCGCTGTCAGGGGACTGACCCCGGTTTTCGCACGCGTACACTTGCTCCCTCTCCAATCAACAATGCGAGCAAAACGCCCCCGAAGCGCTCACCGCATTGCACCTCCCCTTCATATCGGCTACTGTCACCATCGGATCGCAAGCGCGGCCATCAATAACCTCGGAGACGATAGTTCAAGTGAAGAAGACCCCGTTCAAACTGAAGGCTGGCCGGCTGCTGATCGGCACGCTGCTCGCATGCACCTCCCTGCAGCTGATGGCGCAGGAAGCCCCTGTCGCGCAAGAGAAAGGCCCGGCCGCCGCGGACGCGATGCTGCACGCGCTCGTCGTGAAATACCCGAACCCATACCGCGCGATGGAAGCGGCCGAAGTGAAGGCGGTGATGGACCGCGTGTTTACGTACCTGGACGCCACCACGCCGGCCGAATTGATCAACAAGACATCGCACGCGCCGATCGCGAAGCTGGACAAGGCCGATCCGGATGCGGTGCTGAAGCCGGGCGACTTCCGCCTGACCAGCTATGAATGGGGCGTGACGTACGCCGGCATGCTGGCCGCCGGCGCCGCCACCGGCGACAAGCGCTATACCGAATACACGACGAAGCGCCACCAGCTGCTGGCCGACCTCACGCGCCTGTACCTGCCCTCGGTGAAGGCCGATCCGGCCAACGCGCATGCGCCGATCAAGAGCTTCCTGAACCCGCACGCGCTGGACGACGCCGGCGCGCTGTGCATGAGCTTCCTGAAGGCCAAGCAGATGGGCTCCAAGGTGAACTATGGCCAGATGGTCGACATCTGCGGCAAGTTCGTCACCGAAAAAGAGTACCGGCTGCCGGACGGCACGCTGGCGCGCGGCGGCCCGGATGGCAAGGGCGGCAACAAGCAGCGCCCGCTGACCAACACGCTGTGGCTGGACGACATGTTCATGGGCGTGCCGACCATCGCCCTGCTGGGCAAGGACACCGGCAACGCGAAGTACTATGACGACGCGGTGAAGCAGGTGCTGCAGTTCTCGAAGCGCATGTTCAACCCGCAGCTGGGCATCTACATGCACGGCTACGTGGAAGGCCTGCGCGATCATCCGGAACTGCACTGGGCGCGCGCCAACGGCTGGGCCATCATGGCGATGGTCGAAGTGCTGGAAGTGCTGCCGAAGAACCACAAGGGCTACAAGGCGGTCGAAGACCAGCTGCGCGCCCACGCGAAAGGCCTGGCGAAATTCCAGCACAAGGACGGCCTGTGGCACCAGCTGATCGACCGTAACGACTCGTACCTGGAAACCTCGGCCACGGCGATCTACACGTATGCGATCGCGCGCGCCGTCAACCGCGGCTACCTGGACAAGGAAATGTACGGTCCGATGGCCAACCTGGCCTGGAACGCGGTGGCCCAGAAGGTCAACGCGAAAGGCGAGATCGAAGGCATCTGCGTGGGCACCGGCATGGCGTTCGACCCGGCGTTCTACTACTACCGCCCGACCAGCACCCGCGCCGCGCACGGCTACGGCCCGCTGCTGCTGGCCGGCGCCGAGATCATCGAGATGAACAAGAAGTACAAGTTCGGCCTGAACGACAGCGGCTTCATGTACCAGGGCCAGCGTTAAGCATTGCGTTCTGGATGACACCGCGGCTGCGCTCCCCTTCCGGGACCGCGGCCGCTTTTTTTTAGCGGGAGACAAAACAGTGAATACAACGATGACACGCTGCGCCGCCGCCGTCGCGCTGGCGATGATGGCCGCCGCCTGCGGTACATCCGGTACATCCGGCATGCAGGCCACGGCCAATGGCGCGGCGCCCGGCAGCGCGGCCACAATCGCCACGATCGCCACGGCAGTGGTGCCGGCGAAGACCGCGATGCAGCTGGAAAAACTGGACCGCGGCGCGGTGGCCGTGCGCGGCAAGGAAGGCACGCTGGTCAGCTGGCGCGCGCTGGCGACCGACGCGCCGGGGCTGGCGTTCAACGTCTACCGCGACGGCAGGAAGCTGAACGCGGAACCGCTTGCCACGTCGACCAACTTCAACGATACCGCCGGCGGCGCCGGTGCCTACGAAGTGCGCGAGGTGGCGAACGGCACGGAGGGTGCGGCCAGCAAGGCGCTGGCCATCGACGGCTTCCTCACCGTGCCGCTGCAGCGCCCGGCCGGCGGCAAGACCGCGGATGGCAAGGAATACACGTACAACGCCAACGATGCATCGGTGGCCGACCTCGATGGCGATGGGCAGTACGAGATCGTGCTGAAATGGGACCCGACCGAGTCGAAGGACAACTGCTGCGCGGGTTTCACCGGCAACGTGCTGCTCGATGCGTACAAGCTCGATGGCAAGCTGCTGTGGCGCGTGAACCTCGGCCCGAACATCCGCGCCGGGGCGCATTACACGCAGTTCCAGGTGGCCGACTACGACGGCGACGGCAAGGCCGAACTGATCGTCAAGACCGCGGACGGCTCGCGTGACGGCACCGGCAAGGCGATCGGCGATGCGGGCGCCAACTGGGTCAGCGGCAGCGGCGAGATCGAGCAGACCGACCGCACCGGCGCGCGCCGTACCGACGACGGCAAGCTGATGGCCGGCTTCATGGGCCGCATCCTGAAAGGGCCGGAATACCTGTCCGTGTTCGAAGGCGCCACCGGGCGCGTGCTGGACACCATCCCGTATCCGTCGAAGCGCGGAGAAAATGGCGACAACCCCACCGGCGACGAACTGAAGGCGCGCTGGGGCGATGCCTATGCCAACCGCTCCGACCGCTACCTGGCCGGCACCGCCTGGCTGGACGGCAAGCACCCGAGCGCCGTCTTCGCACGCGGCTACTACGCGCGCACCACGATCGCCGCCGTCGACTTCACGGGCGGCAAACTGAAACAGCGCTGGTACTTCGATTCGGAAGCGGCCGGCGTGCCGAAAGGCTACTCGGGCCAGGGCAACCACCAGTTCAGCGTGGCCGACGTGGATGGCGACGGCCGTCACGAGATCATCTACGGCGCGATGGCGCTGGATGACGACGGCAAGCCGTTGTGGACGACCGGCATGGGCCACGGCGATGCGATGCACGTGGGCGATCTCGACCCGGCCCGGCCGGGCCTGGAGAAATGGGGCGTGCACGAGAACATGCCAATGGCGCAGAACCGCGGCGCGGCGATGGTCGATGCGCGCACCGGCGAGGTGCTGTGGTCCACTCCCGCCACCAAGGACACCGGCCGCGGCGCGGCGGGCGACATCGATCCGCGCTTCCCGGGTGCCGAGGCATGGTCGGCGGCATCGCCGAAGCTGTTCGATGCCAAGGGCAACGTGATTTCGCAAACGCGCCCGGGCCAGATGAACTTCATGGTGTGGTGGGACGGCGACCTGCAGCGTGAGCTGCTGGACGGCACGAAGATCTCGAAATGGAACTGGCAGGCCGGCCATGCCGACGTGCTGCTGAACGCGGAAGGCGCCGCGTCGAACAACGGCACCAAGTCGAATCCGGCCTTGTCCGCGGACCTGTTCGGCGACTGGCGCGAGGAAGTCATCTGGCGCGCTGCCGACAACAGCAGCCTGCGCATCTACTCGACGGCGATCCCGACCGCGCACAAGCTCACCACGCTGATGCACGACCCGCAATACCGCGCCGCCATCGCCTGGCAGAACACCGCGTACAACCAGCCGCCATGGCCCTCGTACTACATCGGCGAAGGCATGCCGAAGTAGAAACCAAATAATAGGGACGGACCCTGTTTTTCAGGAAATTTCCTGAAAAACAGGGTCCGTCCCCAATTGTTGTTGATGGCTGCTCGGACGTTGTCAGCGGCTCGCGGCTTCCACCTGCTGGCCTTGCGCCGACAGCCACTTGTCCACCACCCCACCCGGCAGGCCCTTCACCGCGGCGACCACGCGCTGGGCGTTGAAGGCGGCGCCGGCTTCGTTGGTGTGCGTGCGCGCATCGCTGAAGTACGTGTCGACGACGTTCGCGCCGGCGCGCCGGTAGCCTTCGGTGATGACCATCGTCAGGTCGGCGAACAGGGCGCCGTGGCGCTGCGCCACTTCGCGGCCCCACTGGGCGAAATTCTCGAAGTCGCGGCGGTCCTGCCAGGCGTCGCGGTGCGGGATCGGCGACAGCAGCACCACCGTCGCGCCTTTTGCCTTTGCATCCTGCACATAGCGCGCCATGTACCAGCCGAAGGTATGCACCTGCTCGACCGTGCCGTCCGGCTTCCTGTCCTCCACCGTTTCCGGGCCGGTACCGGGGCCGGAAGCGCGCCCTTTCATCGCGGGATCGCCGATCCTGCCGCCGTCGTTGTGGCCGAACTGGATCAGCACCGCGTCGCCGGCCTTCAGCTGGTCCAGCACTTTCTGCCAGCGCCCTTCGGTGTAGAACGTACGGCTGCTGCGACCGCCGATCGCGTGGTTGACGACGTTGACCCTGCCCGCGTCGAAATATGGTGCGATGCGCTCGCCCCAGCCGATATGGCCGCCGGCGCCGCCGCTCTTCACCGTCGAGTCGCCGACCAGGTGCAGCGTGGGCAGCGCGCGGTTCGCGGCCTGCTCGGCCTTCACGGTCCTGGCGTCGACCACCGGGCGATCGTCCTCGCTGGCGGCGGTGGCGGGGATGGCCCTGCCGGCTTCATTCAATGCGGCGACCAGCGGCCCGATATTGAGCGCCTTGATGCCGCCGACGACGATGCGCGCGTTCAGGTCGGCGCCGGCCCAGTTGGTGTGCACCGATTCGTCCGGCGTCACCAGCGGGAACAGCTTCATGACTTCATCGCGGCCGATCTCGTCGTAGCGGCGCGCGGCCAGTTCGTTCAGGTCGATGAAGCCGGCGTTCTCGCGGCGCGCCACTTCCTTCGCCCAGCCGGCGTAGTCGCCGGCGTTGCGGCGCACCTTGCCGTCATCGGCCCAGCGCTTGCGCGGAATCAGCGAGACCACGACCGGCGTCGCGCCCTTCGCGCGGATCTGGGCGATGTAGTCGCCCAGGTACCAACCGTAGCTGTGCACCGTCTCGCGCTGTTTCGTCAGCAGGTTGTCGATGTCCTCGGTTTCGTTGCCGGTGCCGCGGATCGTGCCGCGCGCGCGGCTGGTGTCGTTGATGGCGCTGGCGTCGTTGTGCCCGAACTGCATCAGCACCACGTCGCCCTTCTTGATCAGCGCGAGGGTGCGCTGCCAATGCCCGCTGGTGACATAGGTGCGGCTGGACAGCCCGCCGACGGCGCGGTTGACGATGTTGATCTTCGACCTGTCGAAGTAGTTCGCGATCGGGTTGCCCCAGCCCCACTGGCCGGCCGGGCCCTTGCCCTGGCCGTCGTCGTGGCCGTTGCGCACCGTCGAGTCGCCGATCAGCACCAGCGATGGCAAGGAGGCATCGGCCGGCTCCGGCAGCACCACCTGCGCTTTGGCCGGATCGGTATTCACCGCCGCCGGCAGGGGGGCCTGGGCATGGGCGAACGCCTGGAAGAAGAGGAAAAGAAGGAGGAAGTGAAGGTATCGTTTCATGGACTCATTCTAAGTCAGCGGTTTTCGCGGGGGTCCGGCAGGCTTTCAAACGCTCAGCAAGATGAGTGGAGCCCCATGATGATCAGGCGCACAATCGGCGCTTTCCACCCGGGGCACACACACGATGAACACCTCTTCCCTGCTGCGCGCCGCCGTGTGCGCGGCGCTCTGCTTCACCACCGCCGCCCACGCCGGCATCGGCCAGCGCTTTCCGTCCGAACGCAAGGTCGTCAAGGATCCCGTCACCGGCACGATGCTGACCTTCCTCACCAGCACGCCGCAGGGCGACTCGAAAATCTACCCGACGCATCCGCAATGGACGTCGGACGGCAAGTGGCTGGTGTTCCGCTCGAACCGGGTAAAAGGCGAGGCGTTGGCCGTCAACGAGGCTTCCGGCGCGCTGGTGCAGGTCACCGAGGGCGGCTACACGGGCATGCTTAACCTGGCGCAGAAGTCGATGAAGCTGTTCTTCATGCGCCAGGCTGCCGAGAAAGGCGTGCTGCAGATCGTCGAGGTGGACCTGGCGGCCGTGTTCCGCGACAGCGCCGCCGGCAGCATGAAGGCGCCGGACGCGTACCAGCGTATTGCCGGCACCACGCCGGCCGACCTGGAAGCGGGCGGCGACATGGCGCTCGATGCCGATGAGGAATGGGTGTACTTCCGCGTCGGCCGCAACGCGGCGGCGAAGCACCTGCCGCCGGGCGCGAAGATCGAGGAGAACTTCGGCCCGCGCAACATGGGCGCGGGCCCGAACGGCATCGCGCGCATGAACGTGAAGACGGGAGAAATCCGGCACGTGGTGTCGGTCGGCTTCCAGATCGGCCATATCCAGGCCAACCTGTGGAATCCGGGCGAGATCGTGTTCTGCTGGGAGACCGGCGGCAAGTCGCCGCAGCGCACCTGGACCGTGCGCTCGGACGGCACCGGCCTGCGTCCGCTGTACCCGGAAGCGCCGTACGAATGGGTGACGCACGAGGCGGTGATCACCAAGGATGAAGTGGCGATGGCGCTGATGGGCCACCGGCCGGTCAAGGATGGCGGCGGCGGTGTCGACGCACCGGCGACCGGCGTCTACGGCGCCAATCCCGGCCAGGATGCCGCCTGGGGCGATGCCGGCACGCGTGAAAAGCCGACCGGCCTGGCCATCGTCAACCTGCGTACCCGCGAGATGACGATCGCCGGGCAGACACCGTCCGGCAGCGGCTTGTGGCACGTGCACGGCTCGCCCGACGGCCGCTTAGCCGTCGGCGACGACTTTTCCCGCTCGCTGTGGCTGATCGACCGGAAGACGCGCGAGATGAAGATGCTCACCACCGGCCACAAGACCACCGCCGCCGACCATCCGCACCCCACCTTCAATGCCGACGGCACGAAGATCCAGATCCAGTCGGCCATGCTGTCGGCCGATGGCAAGGCAATGAACATCGCCATCGTGCCCGTGCCGAAGGAGTGGCTGAAGCGCAAAAAATAACCGCCACCAAAACTGGGGACGGACCCCTGTTCTCAGGCAACTACAAAACTGGGGACGGACCCCTGTTTCCAGGCAATTGCGCTGGCGCACTGGTGCGCCAGCCCTGTCGAATGCATAGTTTTTCCTCTAAACAGGGGTACGTCCCCAGTTTTGCGGTTTTGCTGTGGTTACAGCTTTTCGAGGGTGACGTTGCGCAGCTGGTACGCGGAGCCTTCGAGCTGGAAGCCGATGCGGCCTTCGGCCGGCTGGGCCTTCGTGATGCGGTTCTGGGCGACGCCGTTGATGGCGACGTCGATGGTGCCGTCGCGGCAGACGATGTCGGCGCTGTTCCATTCGCCGGCGGGGTGTTCGCTGTTCTCGCCCGTGCGCGCCTTGATGACGGGCTGGGCGCCGGGGGCGCTGGTGGGCGGCTCGGCGAACGTGGCGGCGGCCATTGGCAGCAGGTCGCCGGCGGCGCCGTCCTTGGTCTGCACCTGGATGCTGGTCGGCCACACGCGGTCCATCGGGCCGCCGGAAATGTGCAGCAGTACGCCGCCGTTGCCCGGCTTGCCGGTCCAGCGCCATTCGACGTGCAGCCGGTAGTTGCGGTAGCTGTCCGTGGTGGCCAGGAAGCCGGATGGCTTGCCGTCGGTGGCGATCGTGCCGTCCGGCTGCCGCCGGAATACGTCGGCGGCGGCGGCGGCGGGATCGGTGCGCAGTTCCCAGCCGGCGAGGTCGCGCGCCGCAAACAGGTCAATCCGGTCGGCCGCACCGGCCGACGCACACAAAGCCAGCAGTCCCGTGCACAATATCTTCTTGATCATTACACTTCCCCACTCATGAAAAAATTCGTTCTTCCCATCCTGCTTGCCATGTCCATGTCATCCGCCTACGCAGCTCCCACCGTCCTCCCCCTGTGGCCCGAAGGGGTGCCCGGCAAGAAGGATATCGGCCCGGAACAGAACGGCAAGGGCTATATCCAGAACACGTCGAACCCCACGCTGACGCTGGTCGGACCGGCCGTCGATCGCCCGAACGGCACCGCCATCATCGTGGCGCCGGGCGGCGGCTACGTGCGCCAGGCGGTCGACCGCGAGGGCACCCAGTATGCGACCTGGCTCAGCACCCTGGGCGTGACGACGTTCGTGCTGAACTACCGCATGCAGGAGTTCGGCCACCCCGCCCCGCTGCAGGACGTGCTGCGCGCCGTGCGCCTGCTCCGTTCGCGCGCGGCCGAATTCGGCATCGACCCGAACCGCATCGGCGTGATGGGCAGTTCGGCCGGCGGCCACCTCGCCGCCAGCGCCGGCACGCTGTTCGACAACCCGGCCGGCCGTACCGGTACGGACCTGGACAAGGTCAGCGCCCGCCCCGACTTCCTCGTGCTGATGTACCCGGTGATCGCGATGGAAGGCCCCGCCGCGCACATGGGTTCGCGCAAGGCGCTGCTGGGTGCCAGCCCGTCGCAGGAGCTGGTGCAGCTGATGTCGGTCGACCGCCAGGTCACGCCGCGCACGCCGCCCACCCTGCTGATCCACACCCAGGCCGACACCGCGGTGCCGGTCGAGAACAGCATCCTGTTCTACCAGGCCCTCACGAAGAACAAGGTGCCGGCCGAGATGTACCTGTTCGAACAGGGCTCGCACGGCATGGGCATGCGCGACGGCCTGGCCAACGCCTCGCAATGGCCGCGCCGTGCCGAGGAATGGCTGCGCGCCCGCGGGCTGCTGACGCCGGCCGTCCCGGCGGCGAAGTAAGCCGCCAATGTAAGGAGCCGAAGCAAGCCGCCGATGCAGGCCGCCGAAGCATGCCGCCGGTCAGCCGGCGGCCGGATACAATGTCAGGCATGTCCAAGCATCCGATCGATTCCGACGCCGCCGCGCTGGTCACCCAGCTAGACCACATCGCCGCGGGCCTGGCGCAAACCTTCGCGCCATTCTGCGAGGTGGTCGTGCACGACCTGCGCGACCCTGATCACGCGATCCTCGCCATCCACAACAACCTGTCGGGCCGGGCACCCGGCGATCCCGCGACGGAGCTGGGGCTGGCGCGCATCGCCGACAGCGCCTACCCGCAGGTGTTGGCCAACTACGCCAACCGGTTCGCCGATGGCCGCCCGGCCAAGAGCACCTCGATCGGCATCAAGGATGCGCGGGGCAACTACGTCGCCGCGCTGTGCCTGAACGTGGACATGTCGATGTTCCGCTCGATGCAGGCCGCGCTGCAGCAGTTTTCCGCCACCGATGCGGCGCCCTTCCAGGAATCGCTGGACCCGGCCAATGCGGAAGCGATCCGCCGCCGCATCGACCAGTACGCGGCCGGCCTGGCCGCGTCGCCGCAACTGCTGAAGGCCGAGGACCGGCGCGCGCTGATGCGCGAGCTGAAGGCCGCCGGCTTCCTGGAAGTGCGGCGCGCGATGGAAATCGCGGCCGCGCACCTGGGCATTTCGCGCGCGACGGCCTATAACGACGTCAAGTAGGGCGAACTAGGCCGAAGTTCCCGTAAAGTGGAACAACTGCGGCAGCGGCCATTCCTTCGGCCTCGTTTTTGGCTCCCCCTCAGGCTCGACCTCCATCAGCTCCGCCATGTAATCCCACCACCGTTTCATCACCGGCTGCTGCGGCAGCTCGGCGATCGGCGCGCCATCGCGGATCTTCAGCACGGCGAACAGCGACAGCGTGTCCTCGTCGAGGAAAATGGAGTAATCAAAGATGCCGGCGCCATCGAGCGCCGCGGCCAGGTCCGGCCACAATTCGTCGTGGCGGCGCTTGTACTCCTCCACCACGCCGGGCTTCAGCTGCATTTTGAATGCCTTGGTTGTGTACGTCATTTGATCGCCATCTTCTTCAGTTCGGCGGCAGCCTGCATGAAGCCGCCCACGCCATAGTTGTAGCTCGACGACGGACGGTAGTGCGCCGGCTCGGCGCCCGTCTGCTGGATGCCGCCCAGGCGGCCGTCCGCGTAGATATGGTTCTTCACCAGCGCGGTCCAGGCCTTTTCGATCACGGGGCGGTAGGTCTTCTCGTCCAGGTAGCCGTTGTTCACGCCGTAGGCCATGCCGTGGATGAACATCGCCGCGCCCGAGGTTTCCGCCAGCGGCCACGCCTGCGGGTCGAGCAGGCCGGCATGCCATTCGCCGTTCTCGTCCTGGATCGAGGCCAGCTTGGCCGACATCTCGCGCAGCTGCTGCACGTAGAACGGCCGGTTCGGATCGTCCTTCGGCGTCAGGTCCAGCACCTTGGCCAGGCCGGCCATCACCCAGCCCTCGCCGCGCGACCAGAAGATCTTCTTGCCGTTCGGCTCGCGCTTGTTCGGGTCCTCGTAAGCGGTATCACGCGCGAACAGGTGCTCTTCCTTGTCGTACAGCAGGTCGTAGGTCTTCTTCCACTGCTCATGCACGTAGTCGGCGTATTTCTGTTCGCCGGTGGCCTGCGCCATCTTCAGCCACACCGGCGGCGCCATGAACAGCGCGTCGCACCACCACCACGGCAGGCGCGGGTCGTTCGGGCGCAGCGTGTCCAGGTCGATCAGCACGTCCAGGTACTTCTTCAGCGTGGCGATCTTTTCCGGGCTGGGTTCCTGCAGGTACAGGTCGAGGTACATCTGGCCGATACTGATGTCGTCCGCGTTCGGGTACTGGCCGGCGCGCAGCGACCAGTCGAAGCCCTTGGCCAGCTTCAGCATCGCGTCGCGGTACTTCGGATCGCCGGTCGCCTTCGAGGCATCCATGAAGCCGGCATAGGTCACGCTGGCGGTCCAGATCTGGTCGGTGTATTCCATCGTGCGGCGCAGCTGCCAGTCGGCCACCTTGCGCAGCACCTTGTCGATATCCTTCTTCGTGATGGCCGGCGACAGGTCCTTCGCCAGCGGGCCGGCATCCTCCGGCGCATCGCCGAACTTGCGGCGAATATCCTTGTCGATGATCGCCTGCATCGCGGCGGTGGGCTGCGGATAGTCCACTTTGGGCGACTGGGCCGACTGGGCATGCAGCGCGGTGCTCGCGCACAGGGTCAGAACGGCAACGGCCAGCGTAGTGAAGTGATTTTTCATGACTTGTCCTGTTCTTCAAAGCTTTTCTTGGAGGGATCTTCCTTGATCGGGCGCGGCTGCACCACGAAGCTGCCTTGGGCGAGGCCGCGCACGGCCTTGCCGTCTTCCATCTCGACCGGCTTGCCCAGCTTGAGCTGCGCGTTCTCGAACGTCCAGTCGGCGATGTCGTAGAGATGGCCGCCCTGCTCCGCCTGGATGTCCAGGTTCTTCAGGGTGAAGCGCGTGGCCGGTTTTTCCTTGTAGCTGTCCACTTCGAACGCCGTCTTCGCGCCGGTGGCCTTGATGTTCCAGATCTGCACGTCGCGCAGCTGGGCCATGCCCTGCTCTTTCGGCACCTGCGTGGCCAGCACTTTCCAGTACGGCGGCACGTCCTTCACGTCGTCCGGGATCTTCGCGTAGCTGTAGCTGGGGTTCCAGTTCATCGTGATGCGCAGCACCACCGGCGTGCCCTTCATCGTGAAATCGTGCAGGCGGATGTTCTCGCCGAAACCGCCGCGCGTATGGGCCGACTTGAACAGGATGCCGACCGGTACCTTGTCGAGCACCGTGATGTTGTAGGCCTCGATGTTGCGGAAGCCGCCCGAGGTTTCGCTGCCGAAGGTGAAGCCTGCCGCGCCGGAGCGGACGATCGAGTCGCGCACCACGACATCCTCGGTGCGCCGCGCGACGCGCAGGCCGTCGGAGTCGCGGCCGGCCTTCATGCACAGCGCATCGTCGTTGACGTCGATGTCGGCGTTCTGCACCAGGATCTTCTTCGAGGAGTCAATGTCGATGCCGTCGGTGGACGGGCCCAGGCCATCCTGGTTGTTGCGGATGATGACGCCGTCGATTGTCACGCCTTCCGAGTAGCAGATATGGACGGTCCAGAAGCCGGCGCGCTTGAGCAGCAGGCCGCCGCCCAGCTTGACCTCCTTCGAGTCGAACACCTGTATCAGGCGCGGGCGCTGGGCATCGTAGTCGGAAGCCCAGCGCAGGCCGCGCGGTTCGTACTGGCGGCGCAGGGTCCAGTAGCTGTCCCAGAACACCTTGCCGTCACCATCGATCGTGCCTTCGCCCTCGATCCTGGCGTTGTTTTGCTGGTAGACGTTGACCAGCGCTGCCGGCCATTTCATCTCGATGCCGGCGATCCGCGTGGGCAGTACCGGGTAGTCCTTGATGTCCTGCGATCCCAGCAGGGTCACGCCCTTGCCGATCTTCAGCGTGACGTTGCTCTTCACGAAGATCGAGCCGGTGAGATAGGTACCCGCGGGGAATGTGACGGTGCCGCCCTGCTTTGCCGCGGCATCGATGGCGGCCTGGATGGCCCTGGTGTTCATGGTCTTGCCGTCGGGTTTCGCGCCGTACTTGCCGACGCTGAAGTCCGCGGCGTGGGCCGCGTTTGACATCATGAACGCGGCCGACAGCATGATTGCTGCGAGCGCGCGTAGCCAGTGGGTCATGGGGGTCTCCTCCTGTGTTTTCGTATGGCAGTCTATGCGCCGCCATGTTCGTTCGAGGTCGCGGAGAGCGGCGGCGTACAGGGGTCTGTCCCCGGTAAGTGACTGCTTCTGCGTTTGCCAGTGGCTCTATCAGGGGACTGACCCCTGAGACGCGAACGTCTTCCGCGACTTCAAGGGTCCTGACGTGCCGAAGCCTGCCCACGGCCTAAGCGTGGGCAGGCTTCCTTACAGCAGCATCAAACGATACCGCTGCTGCTGGCACCCGCCCTGGCCGGGCGGCGCTCGGCGGCGCCGTCGCGGTAGCCCGACGAACGGTAGGCGGCGACCGGGTCGGCCGCGCCGCCGGCGCGCACGCGGGCCATCGCCAGGATCGCCGACACGTCGGTGCGGTAGGCTTTCTTCAGCGTCTGCGCGGCGTTCAGCACGTCGTTCGATTCCTGGAACGCGCGCAGCGCGTTGCGGTCCACCAGCGCGGCCTGCACGAAGGCGCGCTGCACTTCCACGGCGGACGACATCAGGCTTTCGATCGGATCGGTCACGTTGTGCGACTGGTCCAGCATGTAGGCCGGGTTGAATTCCGTGACACTGCTCTTCGCACGTTCCGCTGCGTCGGCCAGTTCGTTGAAGACCAGGAACAGCTGGAACGGGTTGATCGAGCCGGAATCCAGGTCGTCGTCGCCGTACTTGCTGTCGTTGAAGTGGAAGCCGCCCAGCTTGCCGAACTGCGCCAGGCGCGCCACGATCATCTCGATGTTCGTGTTCGGTGCGTGGTGGCCCAGGTCGACCAGGCATTTCGCCTTCGGGCCCAGTTCCGTGGCGGCCGCGAAGCTGGTGCCCCAGTCGGCGATCACGGTGGCGTAGAACGCCGGCTCGAACAGTTTATGCTCGATGAACACGTTCCAGTCGGCCGGCAGCGCGCCGTAGATGTCGCGCATGCTGTCCAGGTAGCGTTCCAGCGAACCGCGCAGGTTGTTCTGGCCCGGGAAGTTGGCGCCGTCGCCGACCCACACGGTCAGCGCCTTCGAGCCCAGCTTCTGGCCCAGTTCGATGCAGTCGATATTGTGCTGCACGGCTTGCGCGCGCGCGGCACCGGACTGCGCCGACAGGCTGCCGTACTTGTAGGTGTGATCCTGGCCCTGCTGGTCCTGGAAGGTGTTCGAGTTCACGGCGTCGAAGCCCAGGCCGTAGCCGTCGGCGATTTCCTTCAGCGCCGCCGGGTCGTCGGTGCGGTCCCACGGGAAGTGCAGCGACACGGCCGGCGTGGCGCGCGTCAGCTGGTTGATCACCGCGCAGTCTTCCATCTTCTCGAACACGTTGCGCGGTTCGCCGCGGCCGGCGAAGCGGGCGAAGCGGGTGCCGCCGGTGCCGGCGCCCCAGCTCGGCACGGCCACGGCGAAGGTGCCGGCCAGTGCCGTCAGTTGTTCGATATCGACGCCGCGGCGCGCCAGCATGCCGCCCAGGGCATCGTAGTCGGCCTGCAGGTCGGCCTGCTGCTGCGCGTTGTGCTCGGCCACCAGGTTCGTGTCGATCACGGGATTCTTAATGTCGGTCATGTTCGTCTCCTTCAAGTACCGCCGCCGCGACGGAGCGCGGCGGCTTTCATTTGGCTATTTATAGTACTGGCAAATGCGCTCGGCCAGAAAGCTGTCAGCGCGTGAACGCAGCGGCGTTGCCGGCATCCACGTTCAGCACGTTGCCGGTGCTCTTGCCGGCCTTGTCGCTGGACAGGAAGTACACGGCTTCGGCGATGTCTTCCGGCAGCACCGAACGCTTCAGCATGCTGCGGTCGCGGTAGAAGGCTTCCACGTCGTCCGCCTCGATCTTGTTCGACTGGGCGCGTTCCTGCTTCCACTTGCCGTCCCAGATCTTCGAGCCCTTGATCACGGCGTCCGGGTTGACCACGTTGACGCGGATGCCCAGCGGTGCGCCTTCCAGCGCCACGCAGCGCGCCAGGTGGATCTCGGCGGCTTTCGCGGTGCAGTAGGCCGAAGCGCCGGCCGATGCCACCAGGCCGTTCTTCGAGGCGACGAACACCATCGAACCGCCCAGCTTCTGCGTCTTCATCATGCGGAAGGCGGCGCGGCTGGCCAGGAAGTAGCCCTTGACCAGGATGTCCTGGTTACGGTCCCACACTTCCAGCGTGGTGTCTTCCAGCGGTGCCGAGGAGGCGATGCCGGCATTCGAGATCAGCAGGTCGACGCCGCCGAAGCGCAGGGCCGATTCCGTGAACACCGCTTCCACCTGCTCTTCGCTGGTGATGTTGCCGGTGATCGTGGCCACGTTGTCCTTGCCGGCCACTTTGGCCAGCGACGCCTTGGCTTCCTCGAGGGCGCCGCCGTCGATGTCGGTCAGCAGCACGCAGGCGCCTTCGGACAGCAGCTGCTTCGCCACCGCCTGGCCGATGCCGCCGGCGCCGCCGGTGACGACCGCGATGCGGCCGGCCAGCGATTTCGGCTTCGGCATGCGCTGCAGCTTTGCTTCTTCCAGCAGCCAGTACTCGATGTCGAACGCTTCCTGTTCCGGCAGGCCGACATACTTGTCGACGCCGTTCGCGCCGCGCATCACATTGATCGCGTTGACATAGAACTCGCCGGCGATGCGCGCGGTGGCCTTGTCCTTCGCGAACGACAGCATGCCCACGCCCGGGATCAGGTAGATGATCGGGTTGGCGTCACGCACCGCCGGGCTGTTGTCGCGCTTGCAGCGGTTGTAGTAGGCGGTGTAGTCGGCGCGATAGGCTTCCAGCGCATCGTCCAGGCCGGCGGCAACGGCGTCGAAATCCGGCTTGGTCGGGTCGAAGTCGACGACGAACGGGCGGATCTTGGTACGCAGGAAGTGGTCCGGGCACGAGGTGCCCAGCGCTGCCAGCGGTGCCAGGTCGGCGCTGTTGACGAATTCCAGGATCGTGTCCGAGTCCTCGAAGTGGCCCAGCTTGTATTCGGTCTTGCTGATCTTGCCGCGCAGCAGGGGCATCAGTTTCGCGGCGAACGCGGCGCGCTCCGCTGGTGGCAGTGCCTGGTGCTTCTGGCCGCCGAACACCGGCTGGGCGATGTTCGCTTCCAGCCATTCCTCGGCGCGCTTGATGATCGCCAGCGTGGTTTCGTACGCTTCCTTGGCGGTGTCGCCCCAGGTGAACAGGCCGTGGCCTTCCAGGATGATGCCTTTCAGGTGCGGCTGTTCGGTCGACAGTTTTTCCAGGTCCAGGCCCAGGTCGAAGCCGGGGCGCTTCCATGGCAGCCAGCCCAGCACGCCTTCGAAGATCTTCTCCGTCAGGGCGCGGCTGTTGGCCGTGGCGGCGATCGCGATCAGCGAATCCGGGTGCATGTGATCGACGTGCTTCTTGTTGATGTAGGCATGCAGCGGCGTGTCGATCGAGGCGGCGCGCGGGTTCAGGTTGAAGGTGGCATGCGGCAGGTAGCCGACCATCTCGTCTTCGTGTTCCAGGCCGCGGTAGCGCTTCTTCAGCGCATGCAGCTTGTCCAGGTACAGCGTCGAGAAACCGTCCAGCTTGATGCTGCCCAGGTCGCCGCCCGAACCCTTGACCCACAGTACCTCGACTTTTTCACCCGTCAGCGGGTCATCCATCATCACTTTCGCCGACGTGTTGCCGCCGCCGAAGTTGGTGATGCGCAGGTCCGAGCCCAGCAAATTGGAGCGGTACAGCAGCAGCTCCGGTTCGCTCATCGTTGCGGCCTTCTCGTCATCCCACAGCGACGTGATGGGCTGTTTCTGCTTCGGTTGGTTCATGTGGTCTCCATCGTTGATTTGCATTCGGTTTTGTTCCCGTTTCCGCTCATTTTTTCGGCCGGGAAGCAAGCGGAGTCAGTAGAAATCAGAGCCCTTGGGGGTGTCAATGCACAAGCGATCAACATCGTGACCAAGAATGAATTAATCATTTACTTGAGCGGAATGATCAGAACGTGACAAGCGATTTTGGAAAAAATCATACATTTGAGCGGAGGATGATTGACCTAAGCCTTTCTTAAGCGTTAGGCTTGCCCTTAATAAATAGACCACTCACGGCACCCGCCGCGAAGTAGGATCACGACAAGGAGACGGAAACATGGTGAATCACAAGCGCCGTAAACGTTTGCTCAAACTGCTCGCCGAGCACCAGAATGCCAGCGTTCCCCAGCTGGTCGAATGGCTGAGCGCTTCCCCTGCCACCGTGCGCCGCGACATCAGCTGGCTGGCCGCGCGCAACCTGCTGACCCGCACCCGCGGCGGCGCGGCGAACCTGGCGCAGAAGAAGCGCAACCTCACGCTCACGAGCGAAACCTTCGAACACAACATCCAGTGCTTTGCCGACCGCAAGCGCGCCATTGCCCGCTACGCGGCCGGCATGTGCGAGGAAGGCGAAACGATCGTCATCAACGGCGGCACCACCACGTTCATGATGGCCGACTTCCTGGTCGACAAGCACCTGAAGATCCTGACCAATTCCTTCCTGATGGCCGAGCGCCTGCTGCTGTCGTCGGAAAACGAAGTGATCCTCCCGGGCGGCAAGGTGTACCGTGAGCAGAACGTGATTCTTTCGCCGTTCGACAACGACATCACCCAGCACCACTACGCGGCCAAGATGTTCATGAGCGTCTACGGCCTTTCCCTGCTGGGCCTGATGGAAGCCGATCCGCTGCTGATCCAGGCCGAGAAGCGCCTGATCGGCCAGGCCGAGGAACTGATCGTGCTGGCGGACAGTTCGAAATTCGCCAAGAAGGCCGGCCTGATCCTGTGCGGCCTCGATCGCGTGTCGTGCGTGATCACCGATACCCATGCATCGGACGCCGCCGTCCAGCTGCTCGAGCAGTCCGGCGTCAAGGTCGTCACCGTACAACCGGAAGCC
This sequence comes from Pseudoduganella sp. jia 9, assembly GCF_055502615.1. Taxonomy (NCBI): domain Bacteria; kingdom Pseudomonadati; phylum Pseudomonadota; class Betaproteobacteria; order Burkholderiales; family Oxalobacteraceae; genus Pseudoduganella; species Pseudoduganella sp. jia 9. Next base: position 118,740 of record NZ_JBUPWE010000017.1, read on the forward strand.
GTGCCGACCCAGGTCGGTTCGCTGCAATTCTCGCACGGGTTCGACTTCCCGGCTTCGTCGCTGTTCCATCCGGAGGCTGCACATTGAAACGCAAGACTTTTATCCTCGCAGCGCTGGCCGCCGCGGTCAGCGCAACCTGCATGACGGGCTGCGGCCAGAAGACTGACAGCGCCGCCGCCGGTGCAGGCGGCGAAAAGATCCGTATCGCGATGGTCGTGAAAAGCCTGGGGAACGGCTTCTTCGATGCCGCCCACACGGGCGCCAAGGAAGCCGCCGGCGAGCTGAAAGACGTGGAAATCATCTACACCGGCCCGACCACGCCGTCGGCCGAAGGCCAGATCGAAATCGTCAATTCGCTGATCAGCCAGAAGGTCGATGCGATCGTCATCTCCGCCAACGATCCGAACGCGCTGGTGCCGATCGCCAAGAAGGCCATGCAGCGCGGCATCAAGGTGGTGTCGTTCGACAGCGGCCTGGCGCCGGAAGGCCGCCTGATGCAGCTGAATCCTTCGAACGCCGAACTGATCGCCCGCAAGCAGCTGCAGATGGCGGCCGACTCGATCGGCGGCGCCGGCGAGATCGCGATCCTGTCGGCTTCGGCGCAGGCGACGAACCAGAACATCTGGATCGACGTGATGAAGACGCAGCTGACGCAGCCGGAATTCTCGAAGCTGAAGCTGGTGGCCACCACGTACGGCGACGACCAGTCAGACAAGAGCTACCGCGAGGCGATCGGCCTGCTGCGCAGCTACCCGAACCTGAAGGCGATCATCGCGCCGACCACCGTCGGCATCGTCGCGGCATCGAAGGCCATCGTCGACGAGAACGTCGTCGGCAAGGTGTTCGTCACCGGCCTGGGCCTGCCTTCGGAGATGGCCGGCCACGTGAAGAGCGGCGCCGTGAAGGAATTCGCGATCTGGAACCCGATCGACCTGGGCTACGCCGCCACCTATGCGGCATATGACTTCGTCAAGGGCGCGCCGGATACCAAGGCGGGCGGCAAGTTCGCCGCGGGCCGGATGGGCAATATCGCGATCGACGCGAAAGGCGAGGCCGCGATGGCCGAACCGTTCACGTACAACCGCGACAACGTCGACAAATTCGCCAAGATTTTCTAAGCCATGCAACAGACAACGAACACACCTGCCGGGAGTGCCATCCCGGCAGGCGAGGCCGTGCTGCGCCTCGAGGGCATCTGCAAGCGCTTCGGCGGCATCACCGCGCTGAACAAGATGGCGCTGACGGTGCGCGCCGGCGAAGTGATGGCCCTCCTGGGCGAGAACGGCGCCGGCAAGTCCACGCTGGTGAAAACGCTGACCGGCATCTACCAGCCGGACGAAGGCACCATCACCCTGAACGGCCAGCAGGTGCGGTTCGCCAACGCGCAGGATGCGATGCACGCCGGCGTCACGGCGGTGCACCAGGAAAGCGTGATGTTCGACGAGCTGACCGTGGCCGAGAACATCTACGTGGGCCGCCAGCCGCAAAAAGGCGGGCGCATCGACTGGGGCCGCATCGAGCGCGAAGCCGAGCAGCTGTTCGCGCGGCTGGAAGTACCGCTGCCGGTGCGCACGAAAGTGAAGGACCTGTCGGTGGCGCAGCGCCACTTCGTGGAAATCGCCCGCGCCCTGTCGCAGGATGCCCGCGTGGTGATCCTCGACGAGCCGACCGCCGCGCTGTCGCAGCGCGAGATCGGTGAGCTGTACCGCATCATCAATCAACTGAAGGCGGCCGGCACGGCCATCATCTTCATCACCCACAAGTTCGACGAGATCTACGCCGTGGCGGACCGCTACACGGTGCTGCGCGACGGCCACTACATCACCGAAGGCGTGCTGGCCGACATCACCGAAGGCGAACTGGTGTCGCTGATGGTGGGCCGCGCCGTGACGCAGGCGTATCCGAAGGCGGACGTGACGCCGGGCGCCACGCTGCTCGAAGTGAAGAATTTCTGCCACCCCACCGAATTCGACGACGTCTCCTTCTCGCTGAGGAAGGGCGAGATCCTGGGCTTCTACGGCCTGGTGGGCGCCGGGCGTTCCGAGGTCATGCAGGCGCTGTTCGGCCTGACGAAGCCGTCGCGCGGCACCGTGCTCATCGACGGCAAGGAAGTGAAGATCGGCTGCGCCGCCGACGGCATCGCCCATGGCATCGCCTACGTGCCGGAAGACCGCCAGCACCAGGGCGCGCACCTGACGATGCCGATCCTGCACAACATCACGCTGCCGATCCTGGACAAGATGGGCTGGTTCCTGCGCGGCGGGAAAGCAAAACGCGAATCGCTGGGCGTGGCGCGGCTGTACAGCGAGCAGCTGGAGCTGAAGGCGCATCACCTGCGCCAGAACGTATCCGAACTCTCCGGCGGCAACCAGCAGAAGGTGGTGCTGGGCAAATGGCTGGCCACCAATCCGAAGGTGATCATCCTCGATGAGCCGACCAAGGGCATCGACATCGGTTCGAAGGCGGCGGTACACCGCTTCGTCGGCGAGCTGGTGAAGCAGGGCCTGTCGGTGATCCTCGTATCGTCCGAACTGCCGGAAGTGCTGGGGCTGTCGGACCGCATCGTGGTGATGCACCAGGGCCGCGTCGAGCGCGTGTATGCGCGCGGCGAGGCGACACCCGAGAATGTTTGCGCGGCCGCCTCGGGCGCCGTGCTGGAGGAAGCCGCATGAAGCTGGCGAAACGGGAATTATTGCTGGCCGCGTCGATCGTGGTCCTGATCGTCGGCGTGGGCATGCGCGCGCCGGTGTTCGTCACCGGCGCCAGCCTGGCCAACCTGCTGACCGACAGCACGCTGCTGGTCATGCTGGCGCTGGCGCAGATGCTGGTCATCGTCACGCGCGGCGTCGACCTGTCGGTGGCATCGAATCTCGCCCTGTCCGGCATGGCCGCGGCCCTGCTGGCCGCCAACAATCCGGATCTGCCGCTGCCGGTGATCGTGCTGGCCGCCGCAGCGCTGGGCCTCGTGCTGGGGCTCGTCAACGGCTACCTGATCGGCTACCTGGACCTGCCGGCGATCGTCGTCACGCTGGGCACGATGAGCGTGTACCGCGGGCTGGTGTTCGTGCTGTCCGGCGGCGCATGGGTGTCTTCGCACCAGATGCCGGAAGCATTCATCGCCTTCCCGCTGACAAAATTCCTCGGCGTGACGAACCTGGTGTGGATCGCCGCGCTGGCCGTGCTGGCCGCCTGGTACCTGGCCAGCCACAGCCGCTTCGGCCGCGACCTGTACGCGGTGGGCAATGCGCCGTCGTGCGCACGCTATGTCGGCATCCCGATGGCGCAGCGGCTGCTGTGGACGTACGGGATTTCCGGCCTGGTGGCCGGCGTATGCGGCTACCTGTGGGTGGCGCGCTACGCGGTGGCCTACACCGAGATCGCCTACGGCTTTGAATTCACCGTGATCGCCGCGTGCGTGATCGGCGGCATCAACATCGCCGGCGGCACCGGCTCCGTGGCCGGCGCCGTGCTGGGCGCGCTGTTCCTCGCCGTGATCGGCAATGCGCTGCCGGTGGTGAAGGTGTCGCCGTTCTGGCAAAGCGCGCTGACCGGCGCCGTGATCCTGATCGCCGTGCTGATCAACGCCCGCGACCGCAAGAAGGAAGGCCGGCAGATCCTGCCGCTGCACCTCGATACCCATCCCACCGTGCCTGTGCGGAGTGCCGCGTGAACACCATGACCGCTACCACCAATTCAACCGACGCTGCGAACACCGAGACGGGCGCCGGCAAATCCCGCTACACCATCCTCGACCAGCCGAAGCTGGGCCTGAAGGGCGTGCTGGGCAAGTGGGAAACCCTGCTTGCGCTGCTGTTCCTGCTGGCCTTCGTCACCAACGGCATGCTGCTGCCGCACTTCCTTGATCCGTACAACCTGGCGGACGGCACGTTCAACTTCAGCGAGAAGGCCCTGATCGCGCTGCCGATGGCGCTGCTGATCATCTGCCGCGAGATCGACATCTCGGTGGCCGGCATCCTGGCCCTGTCGTCGGTGGCAATGGGGCTGGCGATGAACGCCGGCTTCCCGCCCGCTTCGCTGCTGTTCGTGGCGCTGGCCACCGGCGTGGCGTGCGGCACGCTGAACGGCGTACTGGTGACGCGCTTCGGCCTGCCGGCCATCGTCGTCACGATCGGTACCGTGTCGCTGTTCCGCGGCCTGGCTTCCGTGGTGCTGGGCGACAAGGCATTCACCGGCTACCCGCAGGTGATGACGGACTGGGGCCAGGGTTATTTCTTTGATTTCATCCCGCGCGAATTCGTGATCCTGCTGGTGTTCGCGGCAGTTTTCGCCTTCGTGCTGCACGCAACGCGCTGGGGCCGCCGCATCTACGCGATCGGCAACAACCCGATCGCCGCGCGCTTCTCCGGCATCGAGGTGGACCGCTACCGCATCGTGCTGTTCATGCTGACCGGCGCGATGGCGGGCCTGGCGGCCTTCCTGCTGACGGGCCGCATCGGCAGCACGCGCCCGAACATCGCCATGGGCTGGGAGCTGGAAGTGATCACGATGGTGATCCTGGGCGGCGTGTCGATCGCCGGCGGCGCCGGCACCATCGGCGGCGTGATGCTGGCCGTGCTGACGCTGGGAACCGTGACGTATGGCCTGTCGATGGCCAACATCCCGGGCATCTACATGACGATCGTGATCGGGCTGCTGCTGCTGGTGACGATCGCGCTGCCGCGCCTGCTGCGCGGGAAGAAGGTGGCGAAATGAGCGCAGGTGCGGTTGATAGCGTGAGTAGCAGCGTGGGCAACATCATCGTCCTCGATATCGGCAAGACCAATGTCAAGCTGGCCCTGATCGATGCAGCCGGCGAGCAGCTGGCCGAGCGCCGCAAGGCCAATACCGTGCTGCGCGACGGGCCGTATCCGCACCACGACACGGAAGGCATCTGGAACTGGATGCTGGACACGATGAAGGAGTTCGCGGCCATGGCGCCGGTGCGGGCGATCGTGCCGGTGACGCATGGCGCCACGGCGGCGCTGGTCGACGATGCTGATCTGGTGCTGCCGGTGCTCGACTATGAGTTCGAGCCGCCGGCCGCGCAGCGCGCCGACTACCTGGCCGCGCGTCCCGCGTATGACACGACGTATTCGCCGTCGCTGCCGGCCGGCCTGAACCTGGGACGGCAGCTGGCGTGGCTGGCATCGGCCTTCCCCGCCGATTTTGCGCGTACAAAGCACATCCTGATGTATCCGCAGTACTGGGCGTGGCGCCTGTCCGGCGTGGCGGCCAGCGAAGTGACGTCGCTCGGCTGCCATACGGACCTTTGGCAACCGTCGCGCCAGCAGTATTCGCAGCTGGTGGAGGGATCGGGCTGGACTCCGCTGATGCCGCCGCTGCGCAACGCGTGGGATGCGCTGGGCCCCGTGCTGCCGGCGCTGGCTGAACGCACCGGACTGCCGGCCGACTGCCAGATGGTCTGCGGCATCCACGACAGCAATGCCTCTCTGCTGCGCCATCTCGATGCCACGGGCAGCCATGCGGCGCCGCCGGCCATCCTGTCGACCGGCACGTGGGTCATCGCCGCCCTGCCCGGTGGCCAGCTCGACGGCCTGAAGGAAGCGTCGGACATGCTGGCCAACTGCAGCGCGCTGGGCCAGCCGGTGCCGTGCATCCGCTTCATGGGCGGCCGCGAATTCGGCGCCCTGGCAGGTGCGGACGCGGTACCATGCAGCGTGGCCGACCTGCAGCAGATCATCGACCAGGGCACGTATGCCTTGCCCGCGTTCGCCGAAGCGGGCGGACCGTTCGCCGGACGCAAGGGCTCCGTCGTCGGCCCTGCCCTGCCCACCGATGCCGAGCGCACCGCGCTGGCCACGCTGTACTGCGTGCTGATGAGCGACTGGTGCCTGACCGCGCTGGGCTCGGCGGGCGACATCGTCGTCGAAGGCAGCTTCACCAACAACCCGCACTTTGCCCCGCTGCTCGCCGCCCTGCGGCGCGGCCAGCAGGTCACCGTCACCGACGACGCCAGCGGCACCACCAGCGGCGGCTGGATGCTGGCCCACTGGGGCACCGCCCCCGCCGTGCGCTCGCACGCCGCCGACGCCATCGCGCTGCAAGGCTGGGCGCAATACCGCGAACGCTGGCTCGCCCAGCTGTCCTGAAAATAAACTGGGGACGTACCCCTGTTTAGAGGAAATTTCCTCTAAACAGGGGTACGTCCCCAGTTTTTCCTTACCGTCGTTTATCTGCGACCGGTGGGCCGAAGTCCGGGGTGCCGTCGGCGCGCCACGAGATGGCCTGGGCGCGCGTGTGCCGGTCCGGATTGCGCAGCGGGTCGCCGGCGATGTCGCGGTAGTTGCGTGCGTGGTAGACCAGGATGTCGGTCTTGCCGTCCGGCGTGGTGGTGAACGAGTTGTGGCCCGGGCCGTATTGGCCGTTTTGCACGCTGCTGGCCAGCACCGGCTGGGCCGACTTGGTCCACGATTTTTTGTCCAGCAGGTTGGCGTCGGCGCGTGCGGTCAGCATGCCCAGCGCGTAGTTGGCATCGGTGGCGGAAGCCGAATACGTCATGAATACGCGGCCGTTCTTCACCAGCACGGACGGCGCCTCGTTGACGGCGTGCTTCACCTTTTCCCACGCGTATTCGGGCTCGGTCAGCAGCACGGCCGGCCCGGAGATCGACAGCGGCGTATCCATCGGCGCGATGTAGATGTCGGTCTGCTTCTTGCCCTCCTCTTTCGGGCGCTGCGTCCACAGCAGATAGCGCCTGTCGTTAAGTTCAAACGTGGTGGCGTCCAGCGCGAACGATTCCCAGCCCGTTTTCAGCTGGCCGCGTTCCTTCCATGGCCCGCGCAGCGGATCGTCCGACTCGCATTCGAGCACGTACAGGCGGATTTCCCAGATCGCGTCGGAACGGCCGGCGGTGAAGTAGATGTACCACTTGCCGTCGATCCTGTGCATCTCGGGCGCCCAGATATGCGCGCCCATCTCGCCCTTGGCATGCTTGCGCCAGACCGTGTGCGCTTCGGCCTTGCCCAGCTCGTCGAGCGAGCGCGCGCGCCGCACTTCGATGCGGTCGTACTCGGGCACCGTGGCGGTGTAGTAGTACCAGCCGTCCGGCTGCAGCGTCACGTGCGGATCGGCGCGTTGCTTGACCAGCGGGTTGTTGAACTCAGGCGCGGCAGCGGCAGCGGTGGAAGCTGCATGCGCGGGCGCCCCCAAAAGGAAAAGCGCCGCCATTGCGGCAGCGCTTGAGCGTAAAGCTTGTCTCGTCATTGTCAGTATTTGTACGATGCACTCAGGAAGTAACGGCGGCCCGAGAAGGCGAGTTCGTTGACGCGGAACGGATCGCCGGCATCGGTGACCTGCTCCTGGTCGGTGAGGTTCTTGCCTTCGATCGAGAACGTGAGGTTATCGTTATACCGGTATTGGAACTTGGCGTCCAGGAATCCGGTCTTGTTCTGGAAGACCGGGTTGCCCGACACGTCGTTGTTCCCCGTGAAGAAGCGGTCGCGGTAGGTGTAGGCCAGGCGGGCGTTGTACTTGCCCAGGTCGTACCACACGGCGGCGTTGTAGCTGTTCTTCGACAGGCCCGGATACGGCAGCACGGTACCATCGAGTACGTTCAGGCGCTCGGTGCCTTGCGAGTACTTGAACGTCATGCGGGTGTAGTTGCCGTCCACGCCGAAGCCGGACAGCCAGCCGGGCAGGAAGGTCAGCGCGGTACGCGCGGTCAATTCGATACCCTTGGTTTGCGCGCCTTCGCCGTTGATCGGCTGCGTGACGTCGTAGCTCGAGCCATCCTTGAAAAGGTCGACGCCCTTCACCACCGTGCGGTCGAGGATGTAGCTGGTGATCTTCTTCTTGAACAGCGCCAGGCTGACCTGCGAATCGCTGTTCGGGTAGTACTCGAACGACAGGTCGTAGTTCTTGGCGCGGAACGGCTTCAGGTCCGGATTGCCGGCCGTGCAGTCGTCTTCGCCGTCGCCGCCGAATGCCTCGCTGCCGCTGCCGGCGATGCAGTTCGCGTTCGGCGCCAGCAAGTCGATGCGCGGGCGGGCCATCACCTTGCCGAAGCCGGCGCGGACCAGGAACTCGTCCGGGATCGCCCACATCATCACGTTCGCGCTCGGCAGCCAGTCGTGGTACGTGTTGTCCACGGTGGCGACGCTGTTCGAGACGACGAGATCGGTGTAGCCGGTCGTTCCGGTACCGGAGGCTACACGCACGCGCTGGCTGCGCGAACCGGTGGAGATGTCGCGGGTGCGGGTGTAGCGCACGCCGACATTGCCCGAGATGCCGCGGTCGAATAGTTCCGTGTCGAAGTCCAGGCGACCATAGGCTGCCTGGGTTTTCTCGCGCACCTTCCAGGCCGGGATCTGCGCGTACATGTTGCCGTCGCTGCCCGGCGCGTTGTACAGGTACTGGTGGCTGAAGTTCGACGTGTCGAAGTTCGGCGCCGCGGCACTGTAGTTCGGCGAATTCCACGACGTCGGCAGGCCGCTGACGCCATCGAAGCCCTTGAAGAAGGTGCCCGGCGAACGGCCGCTGATCGACTGGACCAGCGCCGCCATCTGCTGCGCGTTGATGTAGTTCGTGGCGTTGAACTGGCTCATGAACGCGAACTTGTCCGGTGCGCGGTTCACGCCGGCCGGTGCCAGCGGATCGAAGATCAGCGTCTGGTTGATGTTCGAGCCCACCACCGTGACGTCGTCGGCCGCGGAATTCAGGTCAGCGCCGTTGCTGGCCAGGTAGCCGCCGCCGTTGTAGCGCTTGCCGGCCGTGTCGCGTGCCTGGGCGCCGAACCACACCTTGCTGAAGAACGGCGTATCGAGCTTGTATTTCAGGTCGATCTTGGCCTGGTCTTCGCGGTTGGTGGTTTCATAGGGGCGGTACTGCAGCTGCACCTGGGTGTAGGCATTCGGATTGTCCGGCGAATACGCTGCCGGGAAATCGAAATGCGGCACGCCCTGTGCGTCGAGCGACACGCGCAGGCCCGGCGCGTTTTGCGTCATGACGACGCTGTTCGAATTGTTGGTGTACTGCGAATTCGAGGTGCCCAGCAGGCCTTCGACTTCCCACTTGCCCTGCTTGTAGTTGAAGCCCGTGGTGGTGTATTTCGAATCGATGTCGAGGGCGAAGTCACGCGCCGACGTGCTGAACGCGCCCTGGCCGCCCTGCCCCGCCGCATACAGGCAATTGCCGACGGTGTACTGGGTGACGTGGTGGTTGTCGACGATCACGCCTTCGGGCGTGGTGGTGGTCGACGCCGCCGTGCAGTTGCCGCCGGACGGAATGCCTGCCGCGTTGTAGGTCGGCGCGGTACCGGCATTGGCCAGGCGGTTGACGTTGCCCAGGTCGGTGCCGAAATTGCGGTCGTTGAGGCGCTGTTCCTGCTTGTTGTGCTGGTAGCTGACATAGGCATTGAAGCTCTTGCTGAACTCGTATTGCGCGGTCAGCTCGGCCGATGCGCGCTTGTGGTCGCGGGTCCAGATGCCATAGCGGGCAATGCCCGGCGAGTAGTCGTTCCACTGGTTGGTACAGGCTGTCTGCTGCGCCGCGGACAGGCCGCTGGTGCCGCAGCCGGCCTTGCTGCCGACGGCCGCGACGGCCGGGTCCTGGCTGACGACGGTCTTGTCGGCCGAAAAATCCCAGTCCCGCAGGAAGCGCCACGAGGTGTTGCGCGCATAGTCGTTGCGCGTCAGTACCTTGTCGTAGACGATGTTGGCCATCACGCCCAGCTTGTTGTCCAGGAAGCGGTCCGCCGCCAGCAGCGACAGGCGCGGCTGCACGCCGCCGCGGCTCGACGACTGCTCGGCCGAGACGGTGGTGGCGATGGTGCGCTTCTTGAAGTCCAGCGGCTTGCGGGTCTTGATGCTGACGGTGCCGCCGACGCCGCCTTCGGTCATGTCGGCGGTGGTGCCCTTGTACACGTCGATCGAGGCGATCAGTTCCGACGCCAGCTCGCGCAGCTCGGCGCCGCGGCCCGCTTCGCCGTTGGTGCCCAGCACCGACATGCCGTTGATCTCCACCCGGTTCAGGTCCGGCTCCACGCCGCGGATCGCTACCTGCGAGCCTTCGCCGAAGTCGCGCGACAGCTGCACGCCGGTGATGCGCGACAGGGCCTCGCCCACGTTCTTGTCGGGGAACTGGTTGATGTCCTCGGCGATGATGGAATCGGATACCGTGGCATTGCGGATCTTGCGGTCGATCGCCGAGGCAACCGACTTGCGGGTGCCGACCACGGTCACCACGGCGCCCTGCCCGACCGCCGGTTCGGCGGCCGGCGTTTGCGGCTGGGTGGGGGCCTGCTGTGCCAGCGCGGCGCCTGCCGCCAGCATCGATGCGGCGATGGCAAAGACGGTCCTGCGGTTCAGGCGGCCAGCTGCCTGCACCTTGTTCGAGTGCTTCGTCACGATGAATCTCCTCCGATTGCCGGCCTGGCGAGCAGGCCGCTAGTAAATGACTATTTTTTTGCAATTCTATGTGAGTCAACCGGATGCAAAGTAGCGCGCAGGCAAAGAATCAAAATGATGATTAGGGAGCGATTTTGCTCAATAAACTGAGCATTTCACGCAATGGCATGCGCGGCGGTGTGGAAACGTTCCCGTAGGCAAGCTCGGACATGCCATGCCCGACCGCGGGCGGCGCAGCGCGGCGCCGCCGGTACAGGCGTAAAAAAACCCGCCATGGCTTGCGGCCCGGCGGGTTTTTTATCGGCTGCGCCGAAAAGCTTACGCTTCGCGCGATGCCTTCTTGCGCTCGTGCTCTTTCAGGAAGCGCTTGCGCAGGCGGATCGATTTCGGCGTGATCTCGACCAGTTCGTCGTCCTCGATGAATTCCACCGCGTATTCGAGCGACATCTGGATCGGCGGCACCAGGCGCACCGCTTCGTCGGTACCGGACGAACGCACGTTGGTCAGCTGCTTGCCCTTGATCGGGTTGACGACCAGGTCGTTGTCGCGCGAGTGGATGCCGATGATCATGCCTTCGTACACCGGGTCGTTGTGCGACACGAACATGCGGCCGCGGTCCTGCAGCTTCCAGATCGCGTAGGCCACGGCGGCGCCGTCATCCTGCGAGATCAGCACGCCGTTGCGGCGGCCAGCCAGCTCGCCGCGGGTGTTGTCGACCGGTGCGTAGGCGTCGAACACGTGGCTCATCAGGCCGGTGCCGCGCGTCAGCGTCATGAATTCGCCCTGGAAGCCGATCAGGCCACGGGCAGGAATGCGGTACTCGAGACGCACGCGGCCCTTGCCGTCCGATTCCATGTTCTGCAGGTCGCCACGGCGGCGGCCCAGTTCTTCCATCACGCCGCCCTGGTTGACTTCTTCCACGTCGACCGACAGGTTTTCATACGGCTCGTGGCGCACGCCATCGACCATCTTGAAGACCACGCGCGGACGCGACACGGCCAGCTCGAAGCCTTCGCGGCGCATGTTCTCGATCAGGATCGTCAGGTGCAGCTCGCCGCGGCCGGACACTTCGAAAATCGTGTCGTCGTCGGTCGGTGCCACGCGCAGTGCCACGTTGGCCTTCAGTTCCTTGTCCAGGCGGTCGCGCAGCTGGCGCGAGGTGACGAACTTGCCTTCGCGGCCGGCCAGCGGCGAGTTGTTGACCATGAAGTTCATCGTCAGGGTCGGCTCGTCGACGGTCAGCATCGGCAGCGGGTCCGGGGTATCCGGTGCGCACACGGTGGAACCGATGCCGATTTCCTCGATACCGTTGATCAGCACGATGTCGCCGGCCACGGCTTCATCGACCAGCACGCGTTCCAGGCCCTTGAAGTTCAGCACCTGGTTGATGCGGCCCTTGATCGGGGTCGCGCCTTCGCCGTCGACCACCACGACATCCTGGCCGGCCTTGATGCGGCCGCGCGAGATGCGGCCGATGCCGATCTTGCCCACGTAGGAGGAGTAGTCCAGCGACGTGACCTGCATCTGCAGCGGGCCGTCCGGATTGTCGTCGCGCACCGGCACGTATTTCAGGATGGCTTCGAACAGCGGCTTCATGTCGCCGCCGCGCACGGATTCATCCATGCCGGCATAGCCGTTCAGGCCCGATGCGTAGATGATCGGGAAGTCCAGCTGCTCGTCGTTGGCGCCCAGCTTGTCGAACAGTTCGAACGTCTGGTTGATCGCCCAGTCGGCGCGCGCGCCCGGACGGTCGATCTTGTTGACCACCACGATCGGCTTCAGGCCCAGCGCCAGCGCCTTGCGCGTGACGAAGCGGGTCTGCGGCATCGGGCCTTCCTGGGCATCGACCAGCAGCAGCACCGAGTCGACCATCGACAGCACGCGTTCCACTTCGCCGCCGAAGTCGGCGTGGCCCGGGGTGTCGACGATGTTGATGTGCGTGCCTTCGTACTCAACCGCGCAATTCTTCGACAGAATCGTGATGCCGCGTTCCTTTTCCAGGTCGTTCGAGTCCATGACCCGGGTGTCGACCTGCTGGTTTTCGCGGAAGGTGCCGGACTGCCGCAGCAGCTGGTCCACGAGGGTCGTCTTGCCATGGTCGACGTGTGCGATGATGGCGATATTGCGAATTGCGCGTTTAGTATTAGACATAGTCGTTGTGTTTGTAAAAACGGGTGGGACGCCGAAGCTGCGGGGTACTCGTGAAGCTGACGTCTGCTGAGCAGGCGCCCCGGCAAATGCGGATGCACTGAACCCACTAGTATAGCATGGGCTTGTGACGTCTCAAAGACAGGCGGACATGTGTGACCTGGACCACCGACCGCCGGTTGCCAGACTGGCATCATTGACCGATGGATTTCCAGGATACCGATGAGTGATCAACTGCCTGACCCGGGTGCCCTCTTCGGCGCCCTGCCCGCGCCCTGCCTGCTGCTGAGTCCTGATTTCACCATCGTCCAGGCCAGCGACGCGTACCTGCGCGCCAACGGCTACCGCCGCGAGCAACTGGTCGGCCGGGATCTGTTCGCCGTGTACGGCGCCCAGCCTGCCGATCCGCGCGCCGATGCCAGGACGATGGACAGCCTGCGTGCTTCCCTGCGCAAGGTACTGGCCACCGGCAAGCCCGACGAGATGGCGGTGCAGCGCTACGAACTCCCGGTGCCCGGCAAGCCGGGCCGGTTCCAGCAGAAACACTGGATCCTGGCCAATTCACCGGTGCCCGACGCTGACGGCAACGTGGCCTGGATCGTCCACCATGTGCGGGACGTGACGGCGCGCGTGCGCGGCACGGCGCGGCGCGATGCGCTGCTCAGCCTCGCGGACGCCTGGCGCGACGTGCGGGCCCCGCGCGATATCGTGCTGGCGGCGCTGGCGATCCTGGGCGAACTGCTGGGCGTGAGCCGGGTTTCCTTCGGCCGCTACAACGACGCCACCGATACGCTGTACGTCGGCGCCGACTGGTGCATGCCCGGCATTCCGTCGCTGGAAGGCACGGTGCACCTGCGCGAATTCGGCTCCTTCGTGGACGAGATGCTGCAGGGCCGCCCCGTGGTGGTCGATGACGTGGCGCAGGATCCCCGCACGGCGGCGCACGCGGGGCCGTTCCGCCGCCATCACGCGCAGTCGTTCGTCGACATCCCGGTGATCGAGCAGGGTAAATTGAAAAGCATCCTGGTGGTCAGCGATACCGTGCCGCGCCAGTGGGCCGCGGAGGACGTGACGCTGATGCGCGAGTTCGCCGAACGCATCCGCACCGCCAGCGAACGGGCGCGCAGCATGGAAGCGCTGGCCACCAGCGAGGCGAAGTTCCGCATCATTACCAATGCCATGCCGCAGATGGTGTGGTCGACGCTGCCCGATGGCTGGCACGATTACTACAACGAGCAATGGTACGAATATACCGGCGTGCCGCCCGGTTCCACCGACGGCCCCGGATGGAACGACATGTTCCATCCCGACGACCGCGAGCGCGCGTGGGCGGCGTGGCGGCACAGCCTGGCCACCGGCGAAGTGTACGAGATCCAGTACCGGCTGCGGCACCGCTCCGGCGAATACCGCTGGACGCTGGGTCGCGCGCTGCCGGTACGCGACGAAACCGGCCGCATCATCCGCTGGATGGGCACCTGCACCGACATCCACAACCAGAAGCTGGCCGAGGATGCGCTGCGCGAAGCGGCCGCGCGCAAGGATGAATTCCTGGCCATGCTGGCGCACGAGCTGCGCAATCCGCTGGCGCCGATCGGCACCGCCGCGCAGTTGCTGAAACGCGGGCTGGCGGACGAGAAGACCCGCATCGCCGCCAGCGACATCATCTCCAGGCAGGTGCGGCACATGGCGCACCTGGTGGACGACCTGCTCGACGTGTCGCGCGTGACGCGCGGGCTGGTGCAGCTGAACATGGCGGACCTGGACCTTGCCGACGCCGTGGCCAGCGCCGTCGAGCAGGCCTTGCCGCTGATCGAGGAACGGCGCCATGCCCTCGACCTGCATCTTGCGGAGACGCCGGCAATGGTGCACGGCGACCGCACCCGTCTCGTGCAGGTGATCGCCAACCTGCTGAACAATGCGGCGAAATACACGCCGCCCGGCGGCCGGATCGCGCTGCGCCTGGACGTGGAGGACGGCCGCGCCCGCATCACGGTGCGCGACAACGGCAATGGCATCGCGCCCGCGCTGCTGCCGCACATCTTCGACCTGTTCATCCAGGGCGAACGGAATCCGGACCGCGCGCAGGGTGGACTGGGGCTTGGCTTGACGCTGGTGAAAAGCATCACCACGCTGCACGACGGCTTCGTGACGGCCCATAGCGACGGGCCCGGCCAGGGCAGCGAATTCTCGATCTGCCTGCCGCTGCGCGATGCCGCGCCGGCGCCGGCACCCGGCGCGCCGCCCGAGGCGGCGGCGCCGGTGCGTCCGTTGCGGCTGCTGGTGGTGGAAGACAATCCCGACGCGGCCGGCGTGCTGGCCGAACTGCTGCGCGCCGAGGGGCACGACGTGGCAGTGGCCGAAGATGCGGAAACGGCGCTGCGGCGCGCCGACCTGGCGGCCACCGACGCCTTCATCCTCGACATCGGCCTGCCCGGCATGGATGGCTACACGCTGGCGCGGCGCCTGCGCGCCGACCCGGCCACGGCAGGCGCCACGCTGATCGCGCTGACCGGCTACGGCCAGCCCAGCGACCGTGCCCAGTCGCACGCCGCCGGATTCAACCGGCACCTCGTCAAGCCCGCCGATCCGGCTGAATTGCTGATGGCGCTGGCCGCCGTCTGAGACGGAGCGGCCGCTCAGGCCTGCTTGCGCTTGCGCCGTGCCGTCCAGCCCAGCAGCCCAAGGCCGGCCAGCAGCATCGCGTAGGTGCCCGGCTCCGGCACGGCCGACACGGACAGGTGCAGGTCGTTCACGGTCGGCCAGATGCCAAAGCCGTCCTCGCCCGGCTGGTCGCCCGCCGATACCGACAGGGAGACGATCTGCGCGTCGGACACGAAGCCCAGGAAGGTGTCGCGCAGCGGGTTCTCGAGCGTGTACTCCAGCGTGGCACCGGTGCTGTCGGTGGCGGTGACGAGTATCCACGGGGCGATGACCGTATAGCCGGCGATGTCGCCGCCGAAGAAGAAGCCGCCGGCGCCGGCAATTGGCTGGTCGAAGCTGGCGAAGGTCATCGAATCGGTGCGGCGGGCCGGCGTCAGGTACCAGTCGTAGTCGTCGTCGCTGGCGCCAAAGGCGTTCGGGTTGCCCGGGCCGGTCGTGGCGACATAGCCGATGTCGCCCGCGGTGCGGGGAAATGGCGTGGCGTAGGGGTCGAGGTCGAGGTCGTCGAAGGTGTCGACGCCGGTGCTGCCCACGGCGGCGAGGTAGGCCGACTGGCTGGTGTAGGTGGTGAGGGCGGCATTTGCCGCCGAGGCGGCGAACAGCAGGATGGCGGAAGCTGCAACGGTGGTAACCGGACGATACGTCTTGCGCACGGTGTGCTCCTTGTGGAAGTGGATGAGGAAGACTGATTGAGATACTTCGGCGCCGAAGCAAGCCAATGTAGCGCTACCTTCTTGCAATCTCAACAAGGTATCGAGAAAGCGTAATAATGATCATCAATGAACGGTAATCCGTTGCGTATCGGCTCAACGTGCCAAATGGGGAATTGACAGGCACCGCATTCCCTGCCGCCAGTCCATGGCCGCGTTGCGCGCGGAGGGAAAATTTTTCGCCGTGCTGGCGAAGCAGGATGCGCCTGCTACACTGAAAAACAGTCGCTTCCCGCCACAGGCCGAAAGGAGCCGCGATGAGTGCAGCGGACATCACGATCCGGCGCGAACTGCTGTATGCGGGCCTGGGCTTCGGGCGCCTGCTGAGGCATGCGCCCGCCATGCGTACGGTGCGCATCGCGCTGCTCGACGGGTTTGCCGATACCTCTGTGTTGCCCGGCTTGCCTGGAGCGGCAATGGCTGGCAGCGCGATGGTCCGCAGCGGCATCGATGGCGGCACGCCCGATGGCGGCACACTCGATGGCGCAGCCGCAGCCTCCGAACACGCCACCGCGATGGCATCGCTGCTGGCGATCCCCGGCGCAAGCGACGGGTATGCGCTGCTGTGCTGGCCGACTCTCGCCGCGCCCGAAGCATGCGCCGCCCACCTGGCGCAGGCCTGCGCCGCCGCTCCCGACTTCATCCTGCTCGGCTTCGAATTCCTCGGTGGCCCGCGCGCGTTCCAGGCATCCGTTCATTCCGCCCTCGACGGCGCGCTGGCCGCCGGCATTCCCGTGCTGGTCCCGGCCGGCAACCACGGCGCCGCGGTCGCGCAGCCGCTGTATGCCCATCCCGCCCTGGTACCGGTCACGGCGGCCGGGCGCGCATGGGGCCCGGTGGTCGCCGCGCGCGGCCTCGCCGCGCCGGGCGACGACATTCCCGTCGTGCTGGCCCGCGCCAGGCATCGCAACGCCAGCGGCACCAGCTTCGCCGCCGCGCTGGCCGCCGCGGCGCTGGCGGCACTGGCGGCACGCACCCGGCTGCCCGCCCGCCAGCTGTGCGCCGCCCTGCGCGCCGGCGCAACGGGCGGCAGCCGTACGCAGCCACCCGCCCTCGACGTGTGGCGCGCCTACCGGCACTTGTCATTGTCCTGAAAGGAGCCCCATCATGATGGAAGCCATATCGGACCAGGCGGGCATGCCGGTCCCGCCCGCCCGGCACCCGCAACATCCGGCACAGGATGCGGCACCGGCGGCGCATGCGCCCTGCCCTGACTGCGCGGCCCGCGCGCAGCCGGCACCGCAGCAGTTCGTGTATGCGCTCGGCCGCATCGAGGCGCGCTTTCCCACGCTGGGCCTGGAACGGGAATACCGGCAGCGCGAACGCGCGCTGGGCGATGCGCCGGACGACCGGCTCGCGCGCCTGTGCGCCGTGCTGCAGAAGAACCCGCACCTGGCGGCCCAGGCATGCTATGTGTTCGCGATCGGCGGCAGCCCGGCCTATATCCTGGCGCCGGCCGGCAACTACCTGCGTGGCGAGCTGTTCGAAGCGCTGGCCGCCGGCGAAAGCCAGGATGCCTACGCGGTCGCCGTCGGCCGTCTCGGGCCGATGGCGCCACCGCAGGCGTGCGGCGGCGTGCTGGCGCCAGTGGTGCTGGTGGACCAGCTGTACACGTTCCGCCTGGCCGACTGGCAGGCCGTGCTGGCGCGCTCCGTGGCGAAGGCGCTCGAGGAACGCGGCATCCCGGAAGACCGTTTCGGCGAAACCGCCGCCGCGCTGTTCCGCCGCATCGTGCAATCGACGGAGAACGTGGGCGCCACGGATGTGCACCGCGCGCTGAACTACCTGCTGATGCAGCACCCCGGCATCTTCCTGGTCGCGGCGGAAAAGCACGAGCGCCACCTGCTCGACCGTATCGAGACCCGCCTCGTCCAGGGCGTTTCGGGGCGCAAGCAGGTAGCCGTCATCCTCGGCTTTGTCGAGCGCTCCACCGGCATCCCCGAACGCTGGTTCACGCGCGTGGATGTCACCGAGGAATGGCCCTTCGTGTCGGACGCGGAAGGTGGCAGCGGCCCGCTCGGCCTGCTGCCATGGCTGGAAAACTCGATGCTGGGCATGCCGCTATGAACCTGGCCGCAGCCGCGATGCCGCTGCTCGGCACCGCCGCCGCGAACGTCGAGTACAGCATCGATCACCGCCCCGGCGTGCATGGCATCACCGTGCCGCTGCGCGGTGCCATCCATGCGGAACTGGGCCGGGTTGCCGCGGCGGCCGGCTTTCCCGGCACCTGGCTGTCCACGGTGTCACGCCTGCTGGATGCCATGCTGCCGGACACCGTGCTGCTGCGCATCGACACGGACGGCCTGCGCATCGGCGCGCTGACGGCTTACCTGCGTTTTACGCGCGAGCCGGAAGCGGCCACGCTGCAGGCGCTGCTGGCCGCGGCGAGCCGCCTCGCGGCGCAGCCGGCGCCACTGGCCGCGCTGGCCCAGGCGCTGCGCTGCCCGGGTGCCCGCGGCCTCGGCGTGCGCACCGGCGTGGATGGCGCGGAACGGCTGTCGGTGTACTTTCGCGTCGAGCGCGACCTGCAGTCGTTCGGCGCCGACACCGTGCGCGATCTCGCCGCCGTATTCGGCTGGCCTGACGCGCACTGCGCGCAACTGGCGCAGGCGCTGCGCGCGCTGCACCCCGGCGGCAGCGTGGGCGTGATCGGCACCGACCTCGACGCCGGCGGTGCTCCGCAGACCCTGAAATGCGATCCGGCCAACGTGCCGCTCGCACGCGCGCTGCCGTTCCTGCTCGCGCACGGCGCGGACACGGAGCGCTGCCTGGCACTGTGCCGCACGCTGCGCGCCCGCACGCTGAGCTACCTGGGCGTCAAGTACGACGCCACCGGTTTCGCCGGCTGGCGTGCCTATTTTTCCTGTCGGCCGCACGGCCCGTCGCGCAACGGCCAGCCGGCGCTGCTGACCGACACGCGCGGCAGCGCCGCGCAACGCATGCCCCACTACTGATCGAGGAGATCGCCATGCTGCCCGGATTCACTGCTCTCGGCGCCATCACGCCGCATTTCACGCCGCACGTCACGCCGCCCATCGCCGCAGCCGGCGTGTGGGATACCCCCAGCCAGGAAGAATGCCGCTACGCGCGTACCGACACGTTCTGCACGCTGCTCGTCATGTGGTGCAAGGAAGTCTACGTGTGCAACAACAATACGGTCCACGGCTATGAGAAGACCAAGACGCCCTACCCGTGTGGCGTCTGTTTCGGCATCAGCGATCCATCGGACTGGTGATGGACGCTCTCGCCGCCGAGGCGGACGAGGCGATCGCCCAGGTGGCCCTGGCGCTGTCACGGCGCCAGGACAGCGACGGCTTCTGGCGCGAGTTCGCGCTGCGGCCCGGGCCGTCCGAAACATGGAGTACCGCATGGACGGGCTGGGGCCTCGCGCACGCCCCGGCGGCCGGGCCCGCCGTGCGCGGCGCGCTGTACCGCGCGACTACGGCGCTGGCCGCCAGCGCGCGGCCCGCCGGCTGGGGCTATAACCGGCTGACCGGCTGCGATGCCGACAGCACCGCCTGGGCCATGCTGCTGCTCGCGGTCACGGCGCCTCCACTGGCGCGCGCCGCCGTGCCGGCCCTGCTGAAGCATGTGGATGCGGCAGGCAATGTGCATACGTTCGCCGAACCGCGCTACGGCGACTGGAGCGGCGCGCATGGCGAAGTGACGGCGTTGGCGGCACTGGCACTTGCCGCGGCCGGCTGTCCGCCAGGCCAGTTTGCGCCGCTGCGCGGCGCGTTGCTCGTCCACGCCCCGGTACCGTTCTGGTGGGACACGGCCAGCTACGGGAACGCCTGGCGCGTCGCCGCGCTGGCCGGCACGGGAGGCATCCCCGCCAAAGCCGCCGGGCAGGCGGCCGCATGGCTCGAGGGCGGGGCCGGACAGGAAGCCAGTCCGTTCGAACATGCGCTGCACCTGCTGGCACTCGGCCATCTGCAGCGGCATGCGTCCGCATATGGAGAACTCGCCGCCTGGCATGCCCACCGGCTGCTGGCGGCGGCCACGCCGCAGGGCTGGCCGGGCAGCTGCGTGCTGCTCGTGCCGGCGCAAGGGCGTGGCGGCAGCGGCACGCTGCCGCGCGGCCCGCACCACGACAGCGGCACCATGACCAGCGCGCTGGCGCTGGCCGCGCTAGCGCGCTGGCGCCGGGCGCAATTGCCGGCACCGGTGCGCCGGCCTGGATGGGGAATTTCGGAAGGAGGTACAGCATGGAACGCAAACACCATCGCGGACGCACGCCCGCCAGGCGGATCGCCGCCGCCGTCGCACTGGGCGCCGGCCTGACGGGATGCCCGCTCCCGCCCGGCGGTCTCAAGATAGCGACGATCCACTACAGCCAGCTCGGCGCGTGCAATTCGGCCCAGTTGCCCGACGGCACGGTGACTGCGCCACCGCACCACGCGATCGTGGTGTTTCGCATCAACTACATCGACAACACGTCGCCACCCGTCGCATGGCAGTTCGATCCCGGCACGCTGCAGGTGAATCCGCCCTCGGACGAGCAGGCCAACCTTGGCAGCAACGGGCCTCCGGTAACGGTGCCGGCCAACGCCACCGTCACCGTCAACCGGCCGGTCGGCATCATGGTCGGCACCAGCAACGCGAACGGCTCGGATGCGGCCACCTACAAATACCAGTTGCTGTATCCGCTGGTGCCGCCCGCGCCGGGCACGATCAGCGTCAACGACACGCTGAATGCTCCCGGCTTCCCGTGGAACCCCAACTGCAACGCGCTGTTCGGCGGCTGAGCGGCGGATGAGCAGCGGGAGTTATTGCGCCGCGGCGATCAGCCGTTCAGGCTTCAGGATCGCCCACTGTTCGAACAGGCCGGTGCCGAGCAGCCGGGCGCCGTCGCCGGCGGGCCCGTACACGCGCACGCGGCCTTCGTACGGCGCGGGCGTCTGCACCTCCGCCTCTTTGCCGAGCGGCAGCCGCTGGCCCTGCAGGAAGCGCTTCGCCAGTTCGGCGGTCAGCTCGATGCGGGGGAACGACGACAGCAGCGCATCCACCGGAGCCAGCAGGGAGAGCGGCGCGGCATGCGCCTGCACGTCCTCCAGCGTCACCATGTTGTCGGCGTTCAGCGCGCCGACACCCGTGCGCCGCAACGCGTTCAGGTGCGCGCCGACACCGAGCGCGGCGCCGATATCCTCGCCCAGCACGCGGATGTAGGTACCCTTGCTGACCGTGGCGGCCAGCCGCAGGAACGGCGCCTCGTACGACAGCAGTTCCAGCTTGTGGATGACGACGTTGCGCGCCTCGCGCTCGAGCGTGATGCCGGCGCGGGCATATTCATACAGCGGCTTGCCGTCGCGCTTCAGGGCCGAGTACATCGGCGGCACCTGCGCGATCGGGCCGCGGAAGCGCGCCAGCACGGCTTCGATTTCCTCGATGCCGATGGAGGCAAGGTCGCGGTCCAGCGCGGGATCGGCGTCGAGCACCAGGCCTTCGGTATCGCCCGTGTCGGTACGCACGCCGAGGTGCACGGTCGTTACATAGGTTTTATCGGCTTCGAGCAGGTCCTGCGAGAACTTGGTGGCCTCGCCGAAGCACAGCGGCAGCAGGCCGGTGGCGAACGGGTCGAGCGTGCCGGTGTGGCCGGCCTTCTTCGCGTTCAGCACGCGCTTGGTCCTGATCAGTGCATCGTTCGACGACAGCCCGACCGGCTTGTCGAGCAGCAGCACGCCGTCGACCAGGTCGCGTACCCGCTTGACGCGGGCAGCCTTGACTTCTTCGGTCATTCTTTTGCTTCGCCCGGATCTTCTTCATAGTCGGCCGCGCGCGTGGCGTTGGCCTGGTCGATCAACGCGGACATCGCCATGCCGCGCGAGGCCGACGTGTCGTGCACGAAGTGCAGCTGCGGCAGCGTGTGGATGTGCAGCCGCTTGCCCAGCTGGTTGCGCAGGTAGCCGGCGGCGGCCTGCAGGCCGGCCAGCGTGTTCTTCACCGTGTCCGGGTCGTCCTTGAGCATCGTGAAGTAGATCTTCGCGTGCGCGTAGTCCGGCGTCAGCTGCACTTCGGCGAGCGTGAGCATGCCCACGCGCGGGTCCTTCAGCTCGAAGGCGATCAGTTCGGAAAGGTCTTTCTGGATCTGGTCCGCCACGCGCAGGCCGCGCGCGGGGATCGATTTGCTGTGTTTAGCCATGATGTTCTACCAAATAAGAAAATGGCGGGTGCGCCCATCCGCTTGCGCGGAGTGGGCGGCACCCGCCACGGATACCGCGTTCCCGATTACAGGGTACGTGCCACTTCCTGGATCTCGAAGACTTCCAGGGTGTCGCCAACCTGGATGTCGTTGTAGTTCTTCAGCGACAGGCCGCACTCGAGACCGGCGCGCACTTCCTTCGCGTCGTCCTTGAATCGCTTCAGCGAGTCGATCTCGCCGGTCCACACGACGATGTTGTTGCGCAGCAGGCGTACCGACGAGGAACGCTTGACCACGCCATCGGTGACCAGGCAGCCGGCAATCGCGCCGACCTTCGACACCAGGATGACCTGGCGGATTTCCACCTGGCCGGTGATGTGCTCGCGCTTCTCCGGAGCCAGCATGCCCGACATTGCCGCCTTCACCTCTTCGATCGCGTCGTAGATGATGTTGTAGTAGCGGATGTCCACGCCGTTCGTCTCGGCCAGCTTGCGCGCCTGGGCGTCGGCACGGGCGTTGAAGCCGATGATGACTGCCTTCGACGCGGTCGCCAGGTTGACGTCCGATTCCGTGATGCCGCCGACGGCCGCGTGCACGATCTGCACACGCACTTCGGAGGTCGACAGTTTCTGCAGCGAGCCGACCAGCGCTTCCTGCGAACCCTGCACGTCGGTCTTGACGATCAGCGGCACGTTCTGCACTTCGCCTTCGGCCATCTGGTCGAACAGGTTTTCCAGCTTGGCGGCCTGCTGCTTGGCCAGCTTGACGTCGCGGAATTTACCCTGACGGAACAGGCCGATTTCACGCGCCTTGCGCTCGTCCGCCATGACCATGACTTCCTCGCCGGCGGCCGGCACTTCGGTCAGGCCCTGGATCTCGACCGGGATCGACGGACCGGCTTCGGTAATCGCCTTGCCGTTTTCGTCCAGCATCGCACGCACACGGCCATACGACGAACCGGCCAGCACCACGTCGCCACGCTTCAGCGTACCGGACTGCACCAGGATCGTGGCGACCGGGCCGCGGCCCTTGTCCAGGCGGGCTTCGACCACCAGGCCGCGCGCCAGGCTTTCCACCGGTGCCTTCAGTTCCAGCACTTCGGCTTGCAGCAGCACGTTTTCCAGCAGCGCATCGATGCCCTGGCCGGTCTTCGCGGACACCGGCACGAACGGCGATTCGCCGCCGTATTCTTCCGGCACCACGCCTTCGGAAATCAGTTCCTGCGTCACGCGTTCCAGGTTGCCGCCCGGCTTGTCGATCTTGTTGATCGCCACCACCAGCGGCACGCCGGCCGCTTTGGCGTGGGCGATCGCTTCCTTCGTTTGCGGCATCACGCCGTCGTCCGCCGCCACCACCAGGATGACGATGTCGGTTGCCTTGGCACCGCGGGCACGCATTGCCGTGAAGGCTTCGTGGCCCGGGGTATCCAGGAACGTGATCATGCCGCGCGGCGTATCGACGTGGTATGCGCCGATGTGCTGCGTGATGCCGCCGGCTTCGCCCGACGCGACCTTGGCGCGGCGGATGTAGTCCAGCAGCGAGGTCTTGCCGTGGTCGACGTGACCCATGACGGTGACCACCGGTGCGCGAGGCTTCGCTTCGAAGTGCGTCTGCTCGCCCTGGTCGGCCAGGATCGCTTCCGGATCGTCCTCGGCTGCGGCATGCGCCTTGTGGCCCATTTCCTCGACGACGATCATCGCCGTTTCCTGGTCCAGCACCTGGTTGATCGTGCACATCTGCCCCAGCTTCATCAGCTGCTTGATCACCTCGGATGCCTTGACGGCCATCTTGTGCGCCAGTTCGGCGACGGTGATGGTTTCCGGCACGTGCACTTCCTTGACGATCGCTTCCGTCGGTGCCTGGAAGTTCGATTCGCGGTCATCGTGGTGCGAGTTGCGGCCACGGCCGCCACGGCCGCCACCGGCACGCCAGCCATCGCGGCTGGTCGGCCCGGTGCTCGTGCCGCGGCCCTTGCCGCCGCCCGGCGCGCCGCGCTTCTTGGCATCGTCCGACCAGGTCGACGACACGTTGGCCGACTTGATCGACTTGCGATCGCCCGGCTTTTTATCGTCTTTCTTGTCGGTCGTCGCAGCCGTGGTGGTGCCCGGCTTCTTGTCGGCCGGCTTGTGCAGCGTGCCAGCCGGCGCAGCCGGCTTGGCGGCCACGGGTGCCGGTTCCGGCGCCTTGATCACGCGGCGCGGCTGCGCCATCATGGCCTTGATCTGGGCCACTTCGTCGGCGACGGCCTTGCGGGCACGCTCGGTGGCCGCGGCACGTTCGGCGGCTTCCTTGGTGGCCTGCTCGGCCTTCTTCTTGGCTTCTTCGGCGTCGGCCGCGCGTTTCTTGTCGGCGGCGTCGGCTTCGGCCTGCTTCTGCGCGTCGCGTGCACCGGCCTTGTCGGCGGCGGCCTTCTCGGCGGCGGCTTTCGCGGCTTCCTCGTCGGCGCGGCGCTTGGCTTCCGCTTCTGCAGCAGCGGTGGCCTTGGCTTGCGCTTCCTTCTCGGCGTCCAGACGCGCCAGGGCCTCCTGCTTCTCGCGCAGGTCCGCTTCCTGGCGGGCGATCAGCTCGGCCTGGCGGCGTGCATCTTCCTCGCGGCGGGCGTTCTCGGCCTCGTCGACCACCGGTGCCGCCGGAGCGGGCGTGGTGGTTGCGGGCAGATCGTCGCGCTGCACGAAGGTGCGCTTCTTGCGCACTTCGACCTGGATCGTGCGGGTCTTGCCGGAGGCATCGGCCTGCTTGATCTCGTTGGTTTCCTTGCGCGTGACCGTGATTTTCTTCTTCTCAGCCTGACCTGCCGCGCCGTGCGTGCGGCGCAGGTGCTCCAGCAGCTTGTCCTTATCATCTTTCGACAATGGATCTGACGCCGAGCTCTTCTCGACGCCGGCGGATCGCAGCTGCGTCAGCAGCAGGTCTGCAGGCATCTTCAGTTCGGTGGCAAATTGGGCTACGTTGTTACTCGCCATTCAGTCCTCTTTTCTATGTGTCGCGTAGATGAATAATTACAAGCTTGGCTGGTTGGGGTGTCCAGGGCGCTCAGGCCTTGGCCGCCTCGGCCAGCGACCATGCCTTGGCCTGCAGGGCCTTGGCGCGATCGTCGTACTTTCCGTCGACCAGCTTCATTTCATCGTCGGTCACATCTTCAAATTCATTTTTAATCAGTTCAGTTGCACGGTCCGTCGACAGGGCCAGGATGGCGCCGAATTCGTCGTATGCCAGGCCGGCGAACTGTTCCAGCGTCTTGATGCCCGCCAGACCCAGCTTGCCAGCCGTGATGCGGTCCATGCCTTCCAGGCCGACCAGCCCTTCGTCCATGCCTTCCAGGCCTTCTTCCGAAGCAATCGCCTCCGTGACCAGCGCATCGCGGGCGCGGGTACGCAGTTCGTTGACGGTGTCTTCGTCGAAGGCTTCGATGTCCAGCATCTCGGAGATCGGCACGTAGGCGATCTCTTCCAGGCTGCTGAAGCCTTCCTCGACCAGGATGTCGGCCACTTCCTGGTCCACATCGAGCTTTTCCATGAACAGCGAGCGTACCGCCGCCGTTTCCTGGGCTGCCTTGTCGGCCGATTCCTCGGCCGTCATGATGTTGATCTTCCAGCCGGTCAGCTCGGAAGCCAGGCGCACGTTCTGGCCGGAACGGCCGATCGCGATCGCCAGGTTTTCCTCGTCGACGACGACGTCCATCGCATGCTTGTCTTCATCGACCATGATCGACGACACGTTGGCCGGAGCCAGCGCGCCGATCACGAACTGCGCCGGGTCTTCGGACCACAGCACGATGTCGACGCGCTCGCCGCCCAGTTCGCCGGTCACGGCCTGCACGCGCGAACCGCGCATGCCGACGCAGGTACCGATCGGGTCGATGCGCTTGTCGGCCGTGAAGACGGCGATCTTGGCGCGCACGCCGGCATCGCGGGCGGCCGATTTAATTTCCAGCATGCCCTGCTCGATTTCCGGCACTTCCAGCTCGAACAGCTTCATGATGAATTCCGGCGCGGTGCGCGACAGGATCACCTGCGGGCCGCGCATATTGCGGTCCACGCGCAGGATGTAGGCCCGCACGCGGTCGCCGATGCGCAGGTTTTCCTTCGGGATCATCTGGTCGCGCGGCAGGCGTGCTTCGATCTTGCCGGACTCGACGATCGCATCGCCGCGTTCCATGCGCTTGATCGTGCCGGTCACCAGCGCGTCGCCGCGCTCGAGGAAGTCCTGCAGGATCTGTTCGCGTTCGGCATCGCGCACGCGCTGCAGCACGACCTGCTTGGTGTCCTGCGCGAAGCGGCGGCCGAATTCCACCGATTCGATCGGCTCTTCGATGTATTCGTCGACTTCGATATCGGGGATCTGTTCCTTGGCTTCGAACAGCAGCACTTCCTGGTCGGGCAATTGCAGGCCGGCTTCGTCGGGCACCACGTGCCAGCGGCGGAAGGATTCGAATTCGCCGGAATCGCGGTCGATCGAAACGCGAATGTCGACTTCGCCTTCATAGCGTTTCTTCGTGGCTTGCGCCAACGCGAATTCGAGCGCGCCGAATACCACGTCCTTGTCGACGTTCTTTTCGCGCGCAAGCGCGTCCACCAATAACAAAACTTCGCGACTCATGCTTTGCGGCTCCTAAAATCCACCTGTGGCACCAAGCGTGCCTTATCCATATCCGCGAGCGTGAAATTCAGCACCGCAGGACCATCTTTACTTTCAAATTCAATTCCCAGCTGGTCACCCTCGGGTGCCTGCAGGATGCCCTGGTAGGACTTGCGGTTGGCGGTGCCCGGCAGCGCCATGCGCAGCTTGACGATTGCCTCGTGGCCGGCAAAGCGCTCGAAATCGGACAGCTTGCGCAGCGGCCGGTCCAGGCCTGGCGAGGAAATCTCCAGCCGTTCGTACGGCACGTTTTCCACCGTCAGCACGTGCGACAGCTGGTGGCTCACCGTAGCGCAGTCTTCCACCGTGATCGGGCCCTTTTCCTCTGCGTCCGCAGGGAGGAAATCGATATACACGCGCAGCAGGCCGCGTTCGGCCCGTTCAAAATCGACCAGGTCGTAGCCGAGACCCGCGACGGTCTTCTCAATCAGTTCCGGCAGTTGCAAAGGAAAATCTCCAGATCGGGGTCTCGCGCACGCCTGAGCGGCGGACCCAATAAAAACATTTACTGAGCAGCTTGCTTCTCGCTTGCTTATTGCTTGCTTATCGCTTGCTTATCGCTCATTTCCTGCCCACGTTTCGCTAACTTCCGCGCTTACTTTTCCGTGAGCAAAAAAAAAATGGGCAACTGCCCATCTTCTTGTACTACCAGCCAGATGAAAGCATCTTTTGAGGAAAGGATCCTTACGAAGTAAGAAACAATCCTTTTGAAGAACTTTTACTAGGCCGCTTATTATAACGGCATATCCATTTCGCTGCAATGCCGCATAGGCAAAGCGGACGCCGTTACAACAGAGTCAAGGTTGTTTTTTCTGCCGAGAAAAAGCTGGCAGCGGGGACAATTCCGGTATCGGACAGCGTTGCATCAACGCAGGACAGCTATCTGCGGCCGCCGCGCCGGAATTCAAGCCCTGCCGGCCCATCGGCCGGCAGGCTTGTTCCCGCCTTAACCCTTGCGACGCCGCGGCATGCCGTGGTCCGTCGCGCCACCGCGCGGCTGGGCGCCACGGCGTTGCGGCTGGGCGCCAAAGCCGAACGTCGTCTGCAGCGGATCCGGCTGGCGCGGACGCCCGCTCTTGCCCTGTTGCGGGCGGCCGCTGCCCTGCTGCGGACGGCCGCTGCCCTGGTCGCCCAGCCCGGCACGGCCGACACCACCGGCACCCCGGCCGGCACGGCCGATGTTGCCGGCGCCGAAGTAGCTGCCGGCGCCCTGGCTGCCCGGACGGCCACGCGGCGCCTGCGGGAACGGATCGGCGTTTTTGTTGGAAACATCCATCCGGTTGAAATTCGGTTCGCTGTCGCGCTCGCGATCACGGCCGCGGCCGCCGGGCTTTTCGCCGCGTTCGCCACCATTGCCCCGTTCGGCACCATTGCCGCGCCCGCCACCATTGCCGCGCTCACCGCCCTGGCGTTCGCCGCCCTGGCGTTCGCCACCCTGGCGCTCGCCGGCTTTCTTCTCGCCGCCGGGCGCCTTCTTCTCGACACCCACGAAGGCCATCAGGTCGCGCACGGTGTTTTCTTCCATCTCTTCCCAGCGGCCGCGCTTCAGGTTCGACGGCAGCGTCAGCGCACCGTAGCGGGTGCGGATCAGGCGCGACACGGTCAGGCCCACGGCTTCGAACATGCGGCGCACTTCGCGGTTGCGGCCTTCGCCGATCACCACGCGGTACCACTTGTTGACGCCTTCGCCACCGCCGTCGGCGATCTTCGAGAACTGCGCCAGGCCGTCTTCCAGCTCGACGCCGGCCAGCAGTTTCTGGCGCATGCCCTCTTCCAGCTCGCCGAGCGTGCGCACGGCGTATTCGCGGTCGATGTTGTAACGGGGGTGCATCAGGCGGTTCGCCAGGTCGCCGGACGTGGTGAACAGCAGCAGGCCTTCGGTATTGAAGTCCAGGCGGCCCACGGCCAGCCATTTGCCGACCTTCATCTGCGGCAGGCGGTCGAATACGGACGGACGGCCGTCCGGATCGTCATGCGACACGATCTCGCCGGCCGGCTTGTGGTACACCAGCACGCGCGGCGGCTTCTTGGTGACTTTCCGCTGGATCAGCTTGCCATTGATGCGCACCGCATCGGTCGGCAGGATGCGCTGGCCGATGTGGGCCGGCTCGCCGTTCACCGACACGCGGCCGGCAACGATCAGGTCTTCCATGTCGCGGCGCGAGCCCAGGCCCGCCTCGGCCAGCACCTTGTGCAGCTTCGGCGCGTCGTCGTCGGCCGTCAGGTCGCGGCGCACGGGCTTTTGCTGCCCCTTGCCGCGCGCGCCGTCTTCCTGGTCGAACGCGTCGGACGTGACGAACGAGAACACGGCATCGGCTTCGCTCGGCTTGCCGCCCCCCTGGCGCTGGCCTTGCGGGTTCTGGCGCTGGCCCTGCCCCTTGCCGCGGGCGTTCTGGGCATTCTTGTCGTTGCCGCCGCGGTTGGCTTCATTACGATTGGTGTCGTTACGATTGGCTTCGTTACGATTCCTGCCCTTGTTGCGGCCACCTTCGCGGCGCGCTTCACCGCCCGCGGCGCGTTCCTGCGCGGCGGCTTCGGCCTGTACCGGCGCCACGGCGGGCGCTTCCGCAGGCTGCGCGGCCGGCTCGGCCGGCTGCAGTTCGGCAACGGCCGGTGCCTGCTCGGCTTTCAGCGCCTCGCGCACGGCACGCTCTTCGCGCATCTGGCGCGGACCACGCGGCGCGCGGGCCTTTTTCGGCGCCGCTTCCGCGTCACTGCCGGCTTCGGCAGGCTTGGCGGCCGCTTCAGTGGCCACCCTGGCCGCCGGTTGCGCTACCGCGGCGGCTGGTGCCGCTTCGGCAGGCGCTTCGGCCTTCGGCTTGCGGGCACGGGGCTTCTTCACGGGGGCGGCGTCGTCCGCGGCCGGAGCGGCAGCGGCAGGCACCTCGGCGACCGCTGCTTCCGGAGCGGGCGCAGCTTCCACCTTCTTGCGCGTGCGCTTCGGCTTGGCTGGCGTTTCGGCCGCCGCGGCCTGTGCCGGCGCCGCGGTTTCGGCGGGCGCGGCTGCCGCTTCGGCGGCGATCTGCGCCTTGGTGCGGCGCTTCGGCTTCACAGCCGGGTCGGCCGGCGTGCCGGTCTCAATGATGTTCTCAGTATTGTTCATGCGTGTTTTCTTGCGTGGGCTCAGCGTCAGGCGCCTGCACCGCATCGGTGGCGGGTGCTTCCCCGGGCGCTGCATTGTCAGTGACATCGGCGGCATGCGCCGCCTTCTCGAAATTCTCCTGCAGCGCGGCTTCGAGCATCTCGATCGAATTGGCGTTCTGCGTATCGCTGATTTGCTGCAAAGGCGGCAGCTGGGACAGCGACTGTAAGCCCAGATCGTCCAGGAACTGTTTCGTGGTACCGAGAAGCGCCGGACGGCCCGGCACGTCGCGGTGGCCGATCGTGTCGACCCAGCCGCGCTCTTCCAGCATCCGGATCGTCTGCGAATTCACCGCCACGCCGCGAATCTCCTCGATATCGCCGCGCGTGACGGGCTGGCGGTAAGCGATGATCGCCAGCGTCTCGAGCGTGGCCCGCGAATACTTCTGCGGCTTTTCAGGATTCAGGCGGTCCAGGTACTGCTTCATTTCGGGCCGGCTCTGGAAACGCCATCCGGAAGCCAGGCTGACGACTTCGACACCCCGGCCCTGCCAGTCCTGCCGCAACTGCTCGAGCAGGGCCCGGATCTCCTCGGTACCGGCGCCCTCGGCCAATGGGCGGCCCGCATCGTCGACATCGACGAACAGCCGGCGCAGGCTGTTCATCGACAACGGCTCACGCGCGCACAGCAATGCGGTTTCGAGGACTTTTTTCGCCTCAGCTGTATCCATATGCCAACATGTGGTCGCCGCGTTCCGGCTGAAAAAATCCAGCTAATTTCTGCGAATTGCCGGAAACACCGGGGCGTAACTGCCCGGGGCCGCACGGGCGTCAGTTATCAAACCAGGGCGTAAATTATCAATAAGGTCAATGATGGAGAGAAGTGTTTTCAAGACCTGAAAACCTTGTCGGCCTTACCCGGAAGAATTGCTGGATCGGGTGGCGCCGTTTCATCCAATGACGGGCATTGTACTCCATAAAACCGCGGGAAGTGCAATTCGCGGTTGAGGCGTAACGAGACAGTGTACCCGATCAGGCGCCGAGGCGCTCGGCAAGGATTGCGGAAACGCCAACGAAGGCCGGATATTCCGCAGTGATGACAAAGGCCGGAATGCCCGACAGGTACTGGCGGAAGCGGCCTTTCGCCTCGAAGCGGGCGCGGAAGCAGGAGCGGTCGAAGCGCTCGCCCAGCTTCGGCACGATGCCGCCGCCGATGTAGATGCCGCCCTGCGCGCCCAGCGTGACCGCGAGATTGGCGGCGATCGTGCCCAGCATGCCGCAGAAGGTTTCGATCGCCTCGTCGCACAGCGCACAATCGCCGGCCAGCGCGCGGCGCGCGATCTCGGCCGGAGCGAGCGCCTCGGCCGGCAGCTTGCGGCGATCGGCCAGCGCGCGGTAGATCAGCTCGATGCCGGCGCCGGACATCAGCCGTTCGGCCGACACGTGCTCGAATTCGCGCCAGGCAAACTGCAGGATCGCCACTTCGGTTTCATTGACGGGCGAGAAGCTGACGTGGCCACCTTCGGAAAGCAGTGCCGTCCACCCCGAGGCGCTGGGGATCAGGCCCGACACGCCCAGGCCGGTACCGGCGCCGATCAGGCCCAGCGGCGCATCCGGCACCGCCGTGCCGCCGCCCACCTGGCGCTTGTGCGCCCCCAGGAACGGCAGCGAACGGGCCAGCGCCGTGAAGTCGTTGACGACCGCCAGCACCTCGAAGCCGCACTCCTGGCGCATGCCTTCGATCGAGAATTCCCAATGATGGTTGGTCATCCGCACGTAATCGCCGGTCACGGGATTGGCGATCGCGATCGCACCGTGGCGCACGGCGGGCGCGGCGGCCGCCACGTCGGGCAAGGCCAGGTAAGCCTGCAGTGCCGCCGCCAGCGTCGGATACCCGGCCCCCGCCAGCACGTGGATGTGGCTGACCTGCCCCGGCGCCGACTCCAGCGCGAAGCGCGCATTGGTACCACCCACGTCGGCCAGCAGCCGGGGCCCACCGGGAAAAGCGGAAACAAGGGTCTGCTGCGCGGGAGTCGACATGGCGTTCATGGGCATGAAAGAAAAAGTTGAAGCCCAATGCTAGCGGATTTCTTGGCGAACGCGCAAGAGTTGACTGTAGTTTG
The DNA here is from genome assembly GCF_055502615.1 of Pseudoduganella sp. jia 9. NCBI lineage: Bacteria > Pseudomonadati > Pseudomonadota > Betaproteobacteria > Burkholderiales > Oxalobacteraceae > Pseudoduganella > Pseudoduganella sp. jia 9. The sequence goes on from NZ_JBUPWE010000017.1 coordinate 150,607, forward strand.
GGTACAAACCGCGCCTCAACTGTGGGGCAGCTGCAAAATCGCCGCAGTAGTATGACTACCAAACCGGTGACAGGCTCCGATTATTCCGAAACGTTTCCCTGGAACTGGAGCCTGTGCCCGTTTCTCGGCAGGGTGCGTCAGCGGTCCGTGGCGGGGATCTGCTCGCCGACCAGCACCGTGTCGCCGGCGCGGAACGCGGTGTTGTAGGCTTCGAGCCCGCCATGCAGGGGTTTGGCCAGCGTGTAGCCGCGCTCGTGCAGTTGCTTGGCCACGCTGGCCGCGGTGACGTCGTTCGGGCAACTGCAGTAGACGACGATGTGCCGGTCGCGCGGCAGCGCGTCGAGCAGTCCGGCCAGGTTGCCGTCCACCGGCAGCGCGCCGGGCACGGGCGGGTCCAGCTGGCGCGCCGTGGCGCTGCGGGCATCGACCATCACCGGATCGTGGCCGGCGTCGACCAGCGCGCGCAGCTGCTCGACGTTGATCCGTTCGGTCTGCATCGCGCGCTGGAAGCGGCGCCGCTCGATGTACTTGAACAGCACGAACAGCGCCAGCAGGATGCCGAGCACGGCCAGCGCGGTGCCGCCCATCGTCGACAGGATTTCCAGCACTTCGTCGATGTTCTCGTTGAAATACACGCCGATCAGGATGCCCGTCAGGCTCCACAGCAGCCCGCCCAGCAGGCTGAACGACAGGAACAGGGACAGGCGGGTGCCCATCGCGCCGGCCATCGGCGGCGCGATCGTGTTGAAGCCGGGGATGAACTTGGCCACCACCATCGACTTCACGCCCCACTTCCTGAAATTGTCTTCCGTCTGGGAGACGCAGTAATCGGGCGACAGGGAGATCCGGCACAGCACCTTCAGGATGCGCTTGCCATAGCGGCGCCCGGCACTGAACCAGAACAGGTCGGCCATCACGCAGCCGGCCAGCGCCACGGCCAGCACGCCGGGCAGCGGTGTGCCGCCGTGCATCGCCAGCGCGCCGGCCACGATCAGCACCGGATACGCGGGGATCGGCGCACCCATCTGCTCGACCAGGACGACGATAAAGACGATCAGCACGCCGTATTCCTGCAACAGATAGATCAAGTTCGCCATAGTCTTGCCATCTTACTCCACGCCACGGGGAAATGCCGACAACAAGCTGCGCGTATACGGATGCCGGGGGTTGCGGTACAACTCGTCCGCATCGGCGGTTTCCACCACCGCGCCGCCGCGCATCACCATGACCCGGTCCGAGATGTACTTGACCACCGCCAGGTCGTGCGAGATGAACAGGTAGGACAGGCCGAACTCGTCCTGCAGGTCCTGCAGCAGGTTCAGCACCTGGGCCTGCACCGACACGTCCAGCGCCGACACCGATTCGTCGCAGACGAGGATTTCCGGCTGCATCGTCAGGCAGCGGGCAATGGCGATGCGCTGGCGCTGCCCGCCGCTGAACTCGTGCGGATAGCGGTGCAAGGCCTGCGCCGGCATGCCCACGCGGGCCAGCAGTTCCAGCGCCATCGCCACCCTTTGCGCATCATCGGCGCCGATACGGTGCAAACGCATCGGTTCGAGCAGGATCTGCCCGACCGTGAAGCGGGGATTCAGCGACGCGTAGGGATTCTGGAAGACGATCTGGATGCGCCGCCTGTACGGGCGGAATGCGCGGTCCGTCAGCGCCAGCAAGTCTTGCCCGTCGAACAGCGCGCTGCCGCCGGTGGCGCGGTGCAGCCGCAGCAGGGTCAGGCCCACCGTGCTCTTGCCGGAGCCGGATTCGCCCACCACGCCCAGCGTCTTCCCGCGCGGCAGCTGGAACGACACGTCCTTCACGGCCTGGAACTCGCGCTTGCCGAACCACCCGTCGCGGACCCAGAAACTCTTGCGCAGCTGGCGCACGTCCAGGATGATCTCGTCGTCTGCGGAATAGCCGCGCGTGCGCTGCGGCACCGCTTCCGCCGCTGCCCGCTCCTCCTCGCGCGCGCGCGCCGGCATCTTCGCCATGGACTCCTTCTCCATGGACTCTTTCTCCATATAGTCGGCGATCACCGGCAGCCGCACCGGCCGCGCGTCCAGCGTCGGCCGGCAGTGCAGCAATGCCCGCGTGTACGGGTCGCGCGGGGCGCCGAGCACCTGCCGCGCGGTGCCGGACTCGCGGATCTCGCCATGCCGCATCACGATCACGCGGTCGGCGATCTCGCCCACCAGGCCCAGGTCGTGCGTGATGAACAGCACCGCCATGCCGCGCTCGCGCTGCAGCCGGGCGATCAGCGCCAGGATCTGCTGCTGGATCGTCACGTCGAGCGCGGTGGTCGGCTCGTCGGCGATCAGCAGCTTCGGTTCGCAGGCGATCGCCATCGCGATCATCACGCGCTGCTGCTGGCCGCCGGACAGCTGGCCCGGATACGCATCGATCTTCGTGGCCGGATCGGCAATACCCACCTCTTCCAGCAGGGCCAGGGTGCGGGCGCGGGCCTGCCGCCGGCCCATGCCCATGTGCCGGCGCAGCACCTCGCCCACCTGGAAACCCACCGTGAACACCGGATTCAGCGACGACATCGGTTCCTGGAAGATCATCGCGATCTCGCGGCCGCACAGCGCGCGCCGCTCGCGTGCCGGCAGGCACAGCAAGTCGCGGCCGTCGAAACGGATGCTGCCGGCCGGGCCGACCAGCGTGCTCTCCGCCGGCAGCAGGCCCATCACCGCCAGCGAACTGACCGACTTGCCGCTGCCCGATTCGCCCACCAGCGCCACGATCGCGTTGCGCGGCACGTCGAACGAAATGCCCTTGACGGCTTCCACCGTGCGCCACCTGTCGACCTTGAACGCGATGCGCAGGCCGCGCACCGACAGCAGGGGTTCGTCCACCGGGCTCACCCCTTCACCTTCGGATCGAGCGCGTCGCGCAGCGCGTCGGCAACCAGCGAGAAGGCCGTCACGAGCAGCGCCATCGCCGACGCGGCAGCCGCCAGCTGCCACCATTTACCCAGCAACAGCTCGTTTTGCGCCTCGTTCAGCATCGATCCCCACGACACCACGCCGGCCGGCACGCCGAAGCCGAGGAACGACAGGATCACCTCGGCCTTGATGAAGCCCACCACCAGGATCGAGAGCTGCACCAGCGCCACGTGGCTGACGTTCGGGAAGATGTGGGCGAACATCTGGCGCCACGCGGAAGCGCCGATGGCCTGCGCCGCGAGCACGTACTCGCGCGCCTTGTGGCGCAGGTACTCGGCGCGCATCAGCCGGTACGGCCCGGTCCAGCCGGTCAGCCCGAGGATCAGCACGATGGTGGCCACGCCCTTGGTGTGCAGCACCGCGGCCACCGTGAGGATCATCAGGATGGACGGGATCGCCGTGAACACGCTGTACAGCCACTCGAACAGGTCGTCGACGATGCCGCCGAAGTAGCCGGCCAGCGCACCCGCCAGCGTGCCCAGGCCCACGGCGAGGCAGGCCGCCACCAGGCCGACGACGATCGACGTCTCGGCCCCCTTGATGGTTTTCTGCACGATGTCGTGGCCCCATTTGTCGGCACCGAACGGCAGCGTGGTGCGGCGCGCGTGCGCCGCGGCGCCGTCCGGCAGCGTGGCGCGCAGCGCGGCCAGGTCGGCGGCGAGCGGATCGAACGGATTGGCGCGAACGGCCGGCGGCGCCGCGGCGGGCGGAGCGGAAGCAGAAGCTGAAGCGGAAGGCGCCGCGCCGAGGAACGATGGCGGCGCGTAGCTGACGCCCACCTCCCGCTCCCAGCCGGCGGCAAGCAGCCCGGCGGCGGACAGCGCGACCAGCACCAGCCAGCCGGCCACCACGGCCAGCGCCGCCATGGCCAGCCGGTCGGCGCGCAGCCGCCGCCAGGCAAGGGTCCACAGGCCGGCCTGGAATCGCGTCATGCCAGCCGTCATGCCGGCCGCACCCGCGGATCGGCCACCCGGTACAGCACATCGGCCAGCAGGTTGAACACCATCGTGGCGGCGGCCACGTACACCGTGATCGCCTTGATGACGGGGAAGTCGCTGCGCTCGACGGCCAGGATCACTTCCCTGCCGATGCCGGGAATGCCGAAGAAGCGCTCCAGCAGGAACGCGCCGATCAGCAGCGCCGGCAGGCTGGCCATCACGTGCGTGATGATCGGAATCGCCGCGTTGCGCAGCACGTGCACCCACATCACGCGCCGCTCCGGCAAGCCCTTGGCGCGCGCGGTGCGCACGTAATCCTGGCTGGCTTCGTCCAGCACGAAGCTGCGGTAAAGGCGCAGCGTGGGCGCCACCGATACCGCCAGGCCGATGAGGATCGGCAGCGGCGCATAGCGCAGCAGGTTCTCGCCCAGGCTGTCGCCCCAGCCCTGCACCGGAAACAGGCCCAGCCGGTAGGCCAAGCCGTACTGGAACGCGATGATGTAGACCAGGATCGACACCGACATGGCTGCCGTGCAGGCCACCATCACGGCGCGGTCGGTCAGCGAACCGCGCACGAAGGCGACGGCCAGCGCCAGCGCGATGCAGAGCGCCGTTTCCAGGATCGTCAGCGGCACCAGCACCGTCAGCGACGGCCCCAGGCGCGACGCGATGATGTGGCCGACCGGTTCGCCGGTGGCCCAGCTCTGGCCGAAGTCGAACGTGGCGATCTGTTTCACGAAGATCAGCAACTGCACGTGATACGGCTCATCGACGCCCAGCTGGCGGCGGATGCCGGCGATGGCTTCCGCGCTGGACATCTTCCCGGCCAGTACATAGGCAGGATCGCCGCCGACCCAGTTGAATAGCGCGAACACCAGCAGCACGACGCCCGCCATGGTGGGCAGCATCTGCCACAGGCGGCGCAGGAGGAATGAAAGCATGGATGGGCCGCTGGTCGAAAACGTAACGGTAACGCAAAACCTTACCGCACGGCAGTGCGTCGTTTACACATAATAAAGTTGCTACATGAAAAGATAAGCAAAGAAGTGTATCAATTCGCCCACAACGTTGATATCCCAATTGTTCAAACAGGAAATCTTGAGATGGCCGAAGATCATTGCAGAAGATGCGAAGTCAACAAAATTTTCTGTTTTTACTTGCCTTGCCTATATCTTCATCGCCCAGCCATACATTTCGGCAAATACACTTCGACAACTATTTATTTGACCGTCATCAAGGCGAAATGATTACATGCAGCCTCAAGGAAGCAGAGCGCTTCCTGAAAACGAGCAACGGATACGCACACAACGCCGCCTTTGTAGCTCATCAGAAATTATTTGTGGAGGTAGTACCCATGGTAGAGAAAATGATGGCACGTTCGGTTCGCCTGTTATACGCGGGCGGCCTGATGGCCACGCTGGGCATGGCAGGCACGGCCGTGGCCCAGGACAGCACGAATATCCAGCGCGTCGAGATCACCGGCTCGAGCATCAAGCGCGCATCCGCGGAAACCGCGTCGCCGGTCACGGTGATCGGCCGCGACGAACTGCTGCGCTCCGGCAAGAGCACCGTGTCGGAATACCTGCAGACGCTGACCGTCGACGGTGCCGGCTCGCTGCCGACCGGCTTCGGCAACGGCTTTGCCGCCGGTTCCACCGCGATCTCGCTGCGCGGCCTGGGCGCCACCTCCACGCTGGTACTGCTGAATGGCCGCCGCATGGCGCCGTTCGCACGCGCCGACGATGGCCAGAAAAGCTTCACCGATATTTCCACCGTGCCGATGCAGATCGTCGAGCGCATCGAGATCCTGAAGGATGGCGCGTCGTCCACCTACGGCGCCGATGCGATCGCCGGCGTGGTCAACATCATCCTGCGCAAGGACGTGCAAGGCCTGGAAGTGAAGGCCGACACCGGCTGGTCGCGCTATGACGACGGCAAGGCCAACAAGGCTTCGATCACCTACGGCATCGGCGACCTGGACGAAGACAAGTTCAACTGGGTGGTCAACGCCGAATACAACCAGAGCGACCGCATCAAGAACAGCGACCGCGCCAACCGCCGCGCCCATATCGGCAACGGCGACCTGCGCGGCTACGGCTTCCCGATCGGCACCCAGTTCGCCGGCGGCTACATCAACGGCACCAACAACGTGAGCCCGTCGCCGACCGGCATGGTACGCGACCCGGTGTCCACGAACTACGTGAATCTGCCGGGCTGCTCGGCGATCTCGACCACCACCGACCAGACCGGCGCCAAGGGCGGCTGCCTGTACTACCAGGATCAGTGGCGCGACATGCAGCCGGAGATCGAGTCGCTGAACCTGTACTCGAAGGGCACGTGGCAGATCAACGCGGACACCCAGGCTTACGTGGAACTGGGCTACTCGAAGCGCTCGACCGCCTTCACGATGACGCCGCCATCGGTGACGCCGACCGTGGCCTTCCCGCCGAACGCGCAGACGCCGCAAGGCTTCATCAACTACGGCAACCTGAACCTGATGTCGGCCGCGCACCCGCAGAATCCGTTCGGCGCGAACGCCCGGATGCGCTACATCGCCGCCGACATCGGTCCTTCCGAGCGCAACGCGGACAACGAGTTCCGCCGCTTCGTGGTGGGCGTCAAGGGTTCGGCCATGGGCTGGGACTACGACACCGGCTTCACCTACTCCGATTCGAAGCTGGACCTGCTGTACACGAACATGCTGAACATGAACGTACTGACGCAGGCGCTGAGCAATCCGGCCTCGCAGTACTTCCCGTACTATATCGGCGCGGAAGCCGGCCGCAATCCGGCCTCGCTGTACCAGGCCATGGTGGTGAATGCGATGTCGCATTCGAAGACCAGCCTGTCCGTGATCGATTTCAAGGCATCGCGCGAACTGCCGATCGCACTGCCGGGCGGTAACATCGGCCTGGCCTTCGGTGCCGAGCACCGTCGCGAGAAAGTGTCGAACCCGTCGCTGGCCGGTTCCGAGAATGGCTCGATCAACTCCAGCTATGTGGCCGCGTTCGGCGACTCGAAAGTGTCGGCGGTGTATGCCGAGATCCTGGCGCCGCTGCTGAAATCGCTGGAACTGTCCGCCGCCGTGCGTTACGACAAATACGACAACTTCAATTCGACCACGCCGAAAGTGGGCCTGAAGTGGACGCCGGTCCGCACGTTCGCCCTGCGCGGCACGTACACGGAAGGCTTCCGTGCGCCAGGCCCTGCGGAAGGCAGCTCGGCATCGCAGTCGACCGGCACCTCCACCGTGCGCGACCCGATCCGCTGCCCTGGCAACGTTCCTGCCGCCGGCGGCGCCACGGCGACCGACTGCGCGATTCCCGTGGCCGCCGTCAAGGTCGGCGATGCCAACCTGCAGCCGGAAACGTCGAAAGGCATGACGCTGGGCCTGGTATGGGATCCGTTCGAAGGCACCAGCGTGGCGCTCGACGGCTGGAAGATCAAGCGTGAAAACGAGATCAATCCGCTGCCGTACAACGAAGCGGCCGCGCTGCCGACGGCGATCCGCAACGACAACAACCTGGTGCAGAATGGCCAGGTGATCCCGAACTCGGGCACGCTGATCCTGACGCAGGCGCCTTACCGCAACTCGAGCTACACCGAGATCTCGGGCGTGGACCTGGACATCAAGCAGCGCCTGCGCCTGGGTAACTACGGCCGCGCCACGGTGGGCATGGTGATTACCCACGTGGCATCGTGGGCGCGTCACGAAAGCGCGACGACCTCGTACCAGTTCGCCGGCACGCACGGCAACTGCGATACGTCGAACTGCGCCGGCACGCCGAAGAACAAGGTCAACCTGAACGCTTCCTGGGATATCGGCGCGTGGAACTTCACGAGCAACCTGAACTGGCGCGACAAGATGAAGAATATCTCGTTCGAAGGTGCCGCCTGTGCGTCGACGCTGGCCAATGGCCAGCCGGGCACGAAGGATTGCGAAATCGCTTCGTTCACGACGGTGGACCTGTCGACCCGCTTCAACGTGAGCAAGAACTTCACGCTGTTTGCATCGGTCAACAACGTGTTCGACAAGATCGCCCCGCTCGATCCGCTGACCTACGGCGGCATCAGCTACAACCCGATGGATGCATCGGGCGCGATCGGCCGTTACTTCCGGGTTGGCGCGAGCTACAAGTTCTTCTGACCTGACTGTCGCAGTGCCACAAAGGCGCCCCATTTGGGGCGCTTTTTTTATCTGTTGTATTTACGTAACATACCATCGCATGCTGGGTATGTCGTCGGCATCCCTTTGCCAACTCCGAATTCACAGATGTACATTCTATTGATGTAACTACCAAACGCTTCGTAAGGACTTTGTTCATTTGACAAATCCTTGGCAGCGGTCCGCTACTTTTCCTTACATTCGCCGAACAAAAATTGACAAGAAGCATCGATAGATGGTTTGATACGCACCCCCGTGATTATTTGTGAGAATCACAGGGGCTAGTGGTTACTGTATACCAGTTACTTCCAGTTGCAGCATGGGCTGCGCCGGCGGCCGCCCTACCCGGGCGGCCGCCGCTTTGTCGTTCGCAATAACCTGAAAGAAGTTTCATGATTGAGAAAGTATTGTCTCGCTCGCTGCGCGTAATGTTCGCGGGCAGCCTGGCGATGGGCATGCATGCCGCGACCGCGCAGGAAGCCGGCGAGCAGCCCATGCAACGCGTTGAGATCACCGGCTCGTCCATCAAGCGCATCGCCGCCGAAGCGTCGCTGCCGGTGCAGTCCTTTAACCAGAAGGACATCAAGAAAACCGGTGTCACCACGGTTACCGACTTCATCCAGCAGATCCCGGCGATGCAGGGCTTCACCGCGGCGGCCCAGTCCGTCGGCGGCGGTGGTGGCGGCGTTACCACGGCATCCATCCACGACATCGGCGAGCAGTACACGCTGGTGCTGCTGAACGGCCGCCGCATCGCGCCGTCCAATTCCGGCACCACGATCGACCTGAACTCGATCCCGCTGTCCGCCGTCGAGCGCGTGGAAGTGCTGACCGACGGCGCCTCGGCGCTGTACGGTGCCGACGCCATTGCCGGCGTCGTCAACTTCATCCTGAAGAAGGGTGCTTCCGACTGGCAGATCGACGCCAAGTACAACAACCCGGAACGTTCCGGCGGCGCATCGAACTCGATCTCCATCTCGAAAGGCTTCGGCGACATCGATGAAGACGGCTACAGCGTGTTCTTCTCCGCCAGCCACGACGTGCAGAAGTCGCTGAAGGCTTCGCAGCGCAACTTCGCCAAGAGCGGCTTCATCAACTTCACCGACCCGGCCACCGGCAAGGAAATGCTGTTCGCGACCGGTTCGAGCCGCGCGCTGCCGGCCAACGCCTCGGTGCGCTACACGGCTGCCGACGGCACGGCGAAGGCTGTGAACCTGAACCCGTACGCACTTTCGCACAACGGCGCCTGCGCACCGCTGAACGCCGACCTGTACGGCGACGGCAACTGCTACTTCGATTCCTCGTCGACCATCGAGATCAACCCTGAAACGAAGCGCGATGGCGTGTTCAGCTCTGGCGAACTGAAGCTGGGCAATACCGGCTTCCGCGGTTTCTACGACTTCGCGTTCACGAAAGCCAACGTGCGTTCGGCGATCGCCCCGTTCCCGGCGCAGTTCTCGATTGCCAAGGACTCGTCGCTGTACAACCAGTACATCCTGCCGTACCTGACCGCCGAACAGGCTGCCGGCGTGACGGCCGTGAATGCGAACTACCGCCTGATGGAAATGGGCAACCGCACGTACGACTACGGCACCAAGGCCACCCACCTCGTGGCCGGCGTGGACGGCAGTGCGTTCGGCTGGGACCTGAACTCGGCGTTCACCTGGTCGCGCAACCGCCAGACGCAGGACTACGTCAGGGGCTTCCCGCTGGCTGCGAAGTTCGAATCGGCGATCGATGCCGGCCTGCTGGACCCGTTCAGCTACGGCCTGGGCCAGATGCCGGAGGCGATGAAGAACACGCTGCTGGGCACCGGCTTCTCCGGCCTGTACCAGACGCAGACCGTGATCATGAAGGGCTGGGATGCGCGGGGCTCGCGTGAAGCGTTCAAGCTGCCGGGCGGCACCGCCATGCTGGGCGTGGGCGTCGACTACCGCGACACCAACTATCACGTGGATTCCGAGAGTGTCGCGGAAAACGCCGAGATCCTGTATGAAGGCGGCGCCGTCGACAGCGGCTACCACCGCGCCAACGCGGGTGCCTACGCCGAGCTGATGATGCCGTTGACGAAGTCGCTGGAAGTGACCGCCTCGGCGCGCTACGACCGGATCGGCGCCGTCAAGGACAACGTCGGCGGCAAGACCTACGGCGACACCGAAAGCGCCAACACCTGGAAACTGTCGGGCAAGTACTCGGCCACGAAGAACCTGATGTTCCGCGCCGCGGCCGGCACCGGCTTCCGCGCCGCGACGATGCAGCAGATCGCCGGCGTGCAGGAAGACTGGGGCGTCACCGCAGGTACCTACAACTGCCCGCTGGCCGGCACCAGCCATCCGCTGGCGTCTTACTGCAACGGCATCGGCCGCACGCAGTTCGAGGCATTCCGCGCAGGTAACGCGGAACTGAAGCCGGAGAAGTCGAAGCAGTGGTCGATCGGCACCGTGTGGGAACCGCTGAACGGCCTGTCGTTGGCACTGGACCTGTGGAACGTGGAAATCAGCGACCAGGTGAGCGACGTTGCCGAATCGCGCATCTTCGCCGACCCGGTCACGTACGCGAACCTGTACACCACCAAGTACCTGAACTCGACCGGTGCCAACGAGCTGGCGATCATCTATGCGCCGATCAACATCGGCAAGACGGAAAACCGCGGCATCGACTACGACCTGACCCACAAGATGAACGTGTGGGGCGGCCGCCTGACGAACCGCCTGGCCGGTACGTACCTGCTGCGCTCGCGCTACACCGAGCCGGGCACCGACGACGTCTGGACCACCAGCCTGAATCGCTACGGCAGCAACGACATGGTCAGCTTCCGCCACGTGATCAAGGCGTCGACGTCGTTCGAGACGAAGCAGCTGACGCACACGCTGACCGCTTCGTACCGCAACGGCTACGTCGACAAGGCGTGGAGCGTGGACGACTGCACCGTGATCGCGGTCGGTTCGGGCGAATGCCAGGCCGTCACGCTCGACGTGCCGAGCTACACCACGTTCGACTACCAGGTGGCCTACCGCCCGCTGAACAACGTGGAAATCTCGGCCGGCTTCCTGAACATGTTCGACCGCAACCCGCCGCTGTCGCTGCGTAACGCCGGTTCGCACCAGATGGGCTACAACCCTGCCTACTCCAGCGCGCTGGGCCGGCAGCTGTACATCTCCGGTTCCTACCGGTTCTGATGTCCCCCGGGCCTCGCGGCCCGGTGGCCCAACGAAAAGCGGCGCCTCGTGCGCCGCTTTTTTTTTGCGCGAAACCGGGGCGCAGCAGGAGTTGTTGCCAAAAACCGGGGTCAGACCCCGAATTTAGGAAATATTGCCTGGAACCGGGGTCAGACCCCGATTTCAGGCAATATTTCGTTCTCTATTCTCCCTTCAGGCGGCGCTGGCGGACGGCGTCGGCGAGCTGGTCGAGGACTTTTTCGCTGGCTTCCCAGTCGATGCAGCCGTCGGTGACGGATTGGCCGTAGGTCAGTTCCTTGCCCGGCACCAGGTCCTGGCGGCCGGCGACGAGGTGGGATTCGACCATCACGCCGACGATGCGCGTGTCGCCGCCGGCCACCTGGCCGGCGATGTCGGCGCAGACCGGTACCTGGTTCTCCGGCTTCTTCGAGCTGTTCGCGTGCGATGCGTCGATCATCAGGCGGGCGGCCAGGCCGTGGCCGGCGATCGCGGCCGAGGTTTCGGCGACGCTGGCGGCGTCGTAGTTCGGCGCCTTGCCGCCGCGCAGGATGACGTGGCAGTCCTCGTTGCCGCTGGTGGAGACGATCGCCGAGTGGCCGCCCTTCGTGACCGACAGGAAGTGGTGCGGCTGCGACGCGGCCTTGATGGCTTCGACGGCGATCTTGATGTTGCCGTCGGTGCCGTTCTTGAAGCCCACCGGGCACGACAGCCCCGACGCCAGTTCGCGGTGCACCTGCGATTCGGTGGTGCGGGCGCCGATCGCGCCCCAGGCGATCAGGTCGGCGATGTACTGCGGGCTGATCACGTCGAGGAACTCGGTGCCGGCCGGCAGGCCCAGCTCGTTGATGTCGCGCAGCAGTTCGCGCGCCATGCGCAGGCCGTCGTTGATGCGGAAGCTGTTGTCCATGTACGGGTCGTTGATCAGGCCCTTCCAGCCCACCGTGGTGCGCGGCTTCTCGAAGTACACGCGCATCACGATTTCCAGGTCGTCCTTCAGGCGCTCGCGCACCTGGACCAGGCGGCGCGCATATTCCATCGCCGCCTTCGGATCGTGGATCGAGCACGGGCCGATGACCACCATCAGGCGGTCGTCCTGTCCATGCAGGATGCGGTGCAATGCCACCCGCGCGCCGGACGCCGTGGCGGAAGCGGCTTCGGTGCAGGGGAATTCGCGGATCAGGTGCGAAGGGGGCGTCAGTTCCTTCATCTCGCGGATGCGCAGGTCGTCGGTGCGTTGCATGGTGCTCTCCTGGAAAAATGCGGCGTGATCATGGTCTGGAAAATGCAGGTAAAAAAAAACCGCCATCACTGGCGGTTTATTCGTATCTGCTGGACTCGTTTGCTTCTCGCTTACGTGCACCGGCCTTTACTCAACCGCCTGGAGGCAGGGAGCCAAAAGTAGAAAAAGCCGGTAAAGAAAACAAAGCGGTGCATGGAAACAGGTCCTATGAGTTGAGTTCACTATAACAACAAGCCGCGCGGTTTGGCAAGCAATTGTTTGACGGAAGGCATTGCCCTACCGGCCAGTTCGGCATACGCGGCGCTAGCACACGTGGGACGGCAGCATGGCTACAACAAAAACGCGCCGTCGAATGCATTTTATTCAACAACGATTTGTGGACGATCAATACCGTGTCAAAGTGTTATTGCGAGCTGATGCATATAAGTGAAAGCATCGGCTACTTCCTGGCAGTTCCACGCAACTACTTGAGGAGAATCCCCGTCCATGAATACCTCCCGCCCACGCTCTCCCCGCTTCCTCCGCCTCGCCGCCATCCCCCTCGCACTCGCTTCCCTGTCCGCCCACGCCCAGCAGGCCCAGGAAGGCCAGGTCGCCCGGGTGGAAATCACCGGTTCGTCGATCAAGCGCATCCAGTCGGAAACGGCAACGCCGCTGACGGTGTTCCGCGCCGAGGAGTTCGTCAAGCAGGGCCTGACGACGGCGCAGGAGGTGCTGGACCGGATCCCGTCGAACCAGAGCAGCTTCGGCGCCGCCAACGCGGTGGGCGGCAATGCCAGCGGCCTGCCGACCGGCGGCCAGGCCACGGCCGACCTGCGCGGCCTGGGCGGCGACAAGACCCTCGTGCTGCTCAATGGCCGGCGCCTGGCCACCCACCCGTACGACGGCGCCAGCGTCGACCTGAACCTGATCCCGGTGGCGGCGCTCGAGCGCGTCGAAGTGCTGCGCGACGGCGCCTCGGCGATCTACGGCACCGATGCGATCGGCGGCGTGATCAACTTCATCACCAAGCGCGGCGTCGACCGCGCCACCATCGCGCTGGAAGCCACGTTTCCCGAAGAGACGGGCGGGCGCGAACGGCGCGCCAACCTGACCGCCGGCGGCGGCGACCTGGACCGCGACCGCTGGAGCGTGCTGGGCGTGTTCGACTACCACAAGCAAGATGTGATGACGTCGCAGCAGCGGCCCTTCTCGGCCACCGGCGTGATCCCGTCGCGCGGCCTCAACGAAACGTCGGGCACGCCGTTCCCGGCCAATTACTTCGACCCCGGCAGCGAGGTGGCAGGCAACCCGTATTTCGCCGCCGGCTGCGATGCGCCGCTGTCGGTCCCGCGCGCCAGCGACGGCACCTGCCGCCAGGACTACACGCGCCTGATCGACAATATCCCCGAGCAGGAGCACGTCACCGCCTACGGCAAGGCCAGCATGAAGCTGGGTGCCGACCACACCGCGTCGGTCGAACTGCTGTACTCGGTGAACAACGTGATGTCGCGCACCGCGCCGCCGCCGCAGACCGGCCTGGTCCTGCCATCGACCAGCCCCTTCTATCCGGGCAACGCGGGCGGCGTGCCGGCACAGCCCGGGCTGTCCGGTGACCCGCTCAATGTCAGCTGGCGGCCCACCGAGGCCGGACAGCGCCAGATCCAGTCGAAAGGCCGGGGCACGCGCCTGGTCGGCTCACTCGAAGGGGTCATTGCCGGCTGGGATTACCAGGGCGGCCTGAGCTTCTCGGTCAGCCGTTCCGAAGAGAATTTCACGGGCGGCTACGTGCAGGATGCCAGCTTTGCCGCGGGCGTCCTGAACGGTATCCTGAACCCGTTCGGCCTGCAGGACGAAGCGGGCCGCGCCTATCTGGCCACCACGGCGCTGCGCGGCCGCGTGCAGGATGCCAAGAACCAGCAGACGGCCTTCGACCTCAAGGCCAGCCGCGAGCTGTTCGACATGGCCGGCGGCAAGTTCGCCGTCGCGCTCGGCACCGAGCTGCGCCACGAGAACGCCGACTTCAACGTCAACCGCGAGATCGCCAGCCAGGCCACCAGCTCGGGCCTGTCCGGCTCGCTGTCGAAGGATGGCAGCCGCACGATCCAGGCCGTGTTCGGCGAAGTCAGTGCACCGTTCATGAAAAGCCTGGAAGCCTCGCTGGCCGCCCGCTACGACCACTACAGCGATGCCGGCAGCACCTGGAATCCCAAGGCGTCGCTGCGCTTCCAGCCGCACCAGGCGCTGGTGCTGCGCGGCTCGGCCAGCACGGGGTTCAGGGCGCCCACGCTGTTCGAGAAGAACGCCCCGCTGTCGCGCAACGATACCAGCAACAGCTACGACGATCCGATCCTGTGCCCGGGCGGCGTGCCGCAGCCGGGCGCCAATCCGCTGCGCGACTGCGACCTGCAGCAGTTCAAGCTGCAAGGCGGCAATCCCGACCTGAAGCCCGAGAAGTCGCGCACGTTCTCGGTCGGCGCCGTGTTCGAACCGGTGCCGGCCATCACGCTGGCGGTGGACTACTGGGACATCCACCTGCGCGACAAGATCGGCGCGCTGCCCGAACAGACCATTTTCGGCAACTTCGAGCGGTACCGCGACCGCTTCCTGCGCTTCGCGGACGGTTCGCCGAACGCGATCCTGGACCTGAACGAAAACCTCGGCAAGGTGGAAACGGACGGCATCGACGTCAGCCTGACGGCGCGCACGCCGAACCAGAGCTGGGGCGGGCTCACGTTCACGCTCGACGGCACGTGGGTGCACAGCTACGAGTACCAGAACGAACGCGAGGGCGAGTTCATCCAGAACGTCGGCCGCTATGCGGACAACAACGTGGTCTTCCGCTGGCGCCACAACGCGGCGCTGTCGTGGCGCTCCGGAGCGTGGAGCGCCACCGTCGCCCACAACTTCAAGACGCGCTACGACGACCAGAACCTGGTCGCTGACGAGTACTTCAACCGCGTGTCGTCGTACAGCCTGGTGAACCTGTCGGGCACCTACACAGGCTTCCGGAATGTCACGCTGACCGCCGGCGTGAAGAACCTGTTCGACAAGGATCCGCCGTTCTCGAACCAGGGCACCGTGTTCCAGAAAGGCTACGACCCGCGCTACACCGACCCGATCGGCCGGGCCCTCTACCTGCGCGGCTCCTACACGTTCTGACCAAAAAATGGGGACGGACCCTGTTTTTCAGGAAATTTCCTGAAAAACAGGGTCCGTCCCCAATTTTGAAGTGGCGGAGCGAGGTTACGCGGTGCCGCCGACGGTCACGCCGTCGAGGCGCAGGGTCGGCTGGCCGACGCCCACAGGCACGCTCTGGCCTTCCTTGCCGCACACGCCCACGCCCGGGTCCAGCTTCATGTCGTTGCCGATCATCGATACGCGGTTCAGCACGTCCGGGCCGTTGCCGATCAGCGTGGCGCCCTTCACCGGGTAGGTGACCTTGCCGTCTTCGATCATGTAGGCTTCGCTGGCCGAGAACACGAACTTGCCGTTCGTGATGTCGACCTGGCCGCCGCCGAAGTTCACCGCGTACAGGCCGTTCTTCACGGAGGCGAGGATCTCGCCCGGGTCCTTGTCGCCGGCCAGCATGTAGGTGTTCGTCATGCGCGGCATCGGCAGGTGCGCGAACGATTCGCGGCGGGCGTTGCCCGTCACCGGCATCTTCATCAGGCGCGCGTTCAGCGTGTCCTGGATGTAGCCGCGCAGGATGCCGTCCTCGATCAGCGTGGTGCACTGCGTGGGGTTTCCCTCGTCGTCGATGTTCAGCGAGCCGCGGCGGTCCTGCAGGGTGCCGTCGTCGACCACCGTCACGCCCTTGGCCGCGACGCGTTCGCCGATGCGGCCGGCAAACGTGGACGAGCCCTTGCGGTTGAAGTCGCCTTCCAGGCCGTGGCCGATCGCCTCGTGCAGCAGGATGCCGGGCCAGCCCGGGCCCAGCACCACGGTCATCGGGCCGGCCGGGGCCGGGCGCGAATCCAGGTTGACCAGCGCGCCCTTGACGGCATCTTCGGCGTACTGCGTCAGCAGTTCGTCGGTGAAATAGCCGTAGTCGTAGCGGCCACCGCCGCCGGACGAGCCCATCTCGCGCCGGCCGTCCTGCTCGACGATGACGGTGACCGACACGCGCACCAGCGGGCGGATGTCCGCCGCCAGCACGCCGTCGCTGCGCACCACCAGCACCACGTCGTATTCGCCGGCCAGGCCGGCCATCACCTGCACCACGCGCGGATCCTTGGCGCGGGCGATTTTTTCCACCCTTTCCAGCAGCTTCACCTTGGCCGCGGCATCGAGCGAGGTCAACGGATCATGCGGCAGGTACAGCGAACGGCCACCCTGCTGGGCCAGGCTGCCGGCCACCTTGATCTTGCCGGCGCCGGCGCGCGCGATGGTGCGCGTGGCGGCGGCCGCGTCGAGCAGCGCCGCTTCGGAAATCTCGTCGGAGTACGAAAACGCGGTCTTCTCGCCGGACACGGCGCGCACGCCCACGCCCTGGTCGATCGAGAAGCTGCCGGTCTTGACAATGCCTTCCTCCAGGCTCCAGCCTTCGTTCTTGGTGAACTGGAAGTACAGGTCGGCGTAGTCGACCTTGTGCGTGAACATGGTGCCGAGCGTCTTGATCAGCTTGCCTTCGTCCAGGCCGAACGGGGTCAGCAATACATCGCGCGCGACGGCCAGCGACGTGAGGTTCGGTTCGAATGGTTTCATGGTGTATTTCCCGAGCTATGACTGGCTGTCATTGTAGTGGATTCATCGGGCGGACGCCGCCGCCCCGCCGCGCCTGCATCGTCGGCGCCTTGCATTCTTCAAGCTCACATGGTCCGATGCCGCAGCGCCGGCAGCTTCTGCCGCACGCTGTCGATCAGCTCGCGATCGACGAGTCCGCCGCAGACGCCCTCGCCCTCCTCGATGATCGCGCGTACCTCGCCCCACGGGTCGATCAGCTGGCTGTGGCCCCAGGTGCGCCGGCCGTTGACGTGCGTGCCGCCCTGCGCCGCGGCCAGCACGTAGCACTGGTTCTCGATGGCGCGGGCGCGCAGCAGCGTGTCCCAGTGCGCCGCCCCGGTCGTGTAGGTAAACGCGGCGGGCACCACGATCAGGTCCACCGGCCCCATCGCGCGGAACAGCTCCGGGAAGCGCAGGTCGTAGCAGATCGCCATGCCCACCTTGCCGGCGCCCGTCTCGACGGTGCCGACATGCTTGCCCGGCACGATGGTGCGCGCCTCGTCGTACGATTCGGTGTCGGTGGCAAAGCCGAACAGGTGGATCTTGTCGTAGCGCGACACCTGCGCGCCGGCCGGGTCGAACACCAGCGTGGTGTTGAGCACCTTGCCCGCCTCGCCGCTGACCAGCGGCAGCGTGCCGCCGAACAGCCAGATGCCGTGCGTGCGTGCCAGCTCGGCCATGGTGGCCTGGATGATGCCGCTGCCGAGCTGTTCGGCCAGCGCCACCTTGTCGGTATCGCTCATGCCCATCACCGGCCAGTACTCGGGCAGCACGACGAGGCCGGCACCGTTCGCGGCGGCCTGCCCGACGAGGCGGCGGGCGGTGGCGATGTTTTCGGCCACGTCGGGCGTGGAAACCATCTGGACGGCGGCAACGAAGTTGGGAACGGTGGTCATGACGGCCTCACTGGGTTCGGGTGGTGGTGGACAGATCCGGCGTGGCCAGGTCGCTGCGGCCGGATTCGAGCCTGTTGTTGTCGAGTTTCGTGATGACGGGCGCCTTCCACGGCCCCGTCACCTGCATCTGGTACGTCAGCGCCTTCATCATCGGCTGGGACAGGAACAGCTGGGCCAGGTAGCTGCCCAGCCCGATCACGGGATTGACGGCCAGCGCGTAGACCAGCGGCGCGGTGCCGAAGTTCAGCTCCGGGATCACGACCACGTGCAGGTCCGCCGACTCGTTGGCGATGTCCGCCGTGCCCGCCATCAGCACGGTCGCCTGCACGCCGTGCATTTTCAGGTCCTCCGTCTTCACGATGCCGCGGTCGATCTGCGCATTGGCCGTCAGGCCGTCGAACTGCAGCCCTTGCGAGAACACGTCGTTGAAATCGAACTTCAGCAGCCGCGGCAGCGCCTGCAGGCTCAGCACGCCCAGCAGTTTCGCCGCACCCGGATCCTGCTTCAGGAACTGGCCCTTTTCCACGTTCAGGTCGAGCTTGCCGGACAGCGTGGGAATATCGAGGGAGTACGGCAACCCCTGCCAGGCGATATCGCCGGACAGCTTGCCCTTGCCGCCCTTGACCGTGTCGGCAAAGCCGAAGCGCTCCAGCAGCTTGCCCGCATCGTGGATCTCCAGGTTGAAATTGAGCGCGGTGTTGTGCCGCTCGCCCGATTGCCGGCCGCGCTGGTCGTCCTGGCGGCCGCCGCGGCTGACCCAGCGGCCGGTGCCGTGCAGCGCGCCGTCGGCATTGACCAGCGCCAGCTTCGATACGCGCCATTCGCGCGACGAGGTGATCAGCGCATTGTAGGCCTGCAGCTCCAGGCTGCCCAGCGGGCGGTTGAACAGCTCGAAGCGCTCGGCCACGATGTCGAGGGCGGGAATGGCCGGCGAACTGGCCGACTGTTCCAGCATGTCCTTCACGTCGCCGGCCGCCGATTCGGGGATGATCAGGCTGGACAGGCGGGCCGTCACCTTGCCCATGCCGCGCCCGGTCGGCGATTCGGCCCAGGTGATATAGCCGTTGGCCTGGCGCGAATCGATGCTGGCCTGCCAGGTGCCGCCGCGGTGCGTGGCGCCCAGCACCACACCGTCGAGCTTGCGGCTCGCCAGGATCAGTTCGTCGGCGCGCGCCGCCATCGTTTCCGGCACGATGTACTGCGCCAGGTTCATGCCCTCGCCGCCGCCGGTTCCGGCACCGCCGTTCCCTTCCCCGGCGCCGGCGATGTCGGTGCCCAGCGCCAGCCATTCGTCGACGTTCAACGTTTTCATGCTGACGTTCAGCCCCATGCCGCTGTCCGGCTCCGGCGCCGGCGTGTTGACGCCGATGCCGCCGCGCAGCAGTTGCCATGCGCCGCGCTCCTGCCCGCGGTTTTGCCGCTGGCGCTGGTAATAGGCGGCCACGGTGTTGCCGAGCGAGATGCGGATATCGTCGCGCGCCAGCCCCGCTTCATCGGTGGCCGCGCCGTTCAGCACGAAGTGCAGCGGCAGCGCATCGGCGGCATTCTTGACGAGCGGTGCCGGGAAATCCAGGTCCACCCCGGTCAGCAGCGATTCGACGACGACCTGGTAGCGATGGTTGTGCGCGGTGACCAGGCCGTTGTAGCGGGCGCCGCCCTTGATGTGCCGGGCCAGCCGCTGCATCGCCGGCGATGGATAGGTACGGCGCAGGCCGTCGGCCGTGACGTTGCCGCCGATCCGCACGGCGATCGTGCCGTCGCGCTGCGTGCCGCCGCCGACGCTCAGCTGGCCGCCCAGCAGCGTGCCGTTCAAGCCGTTCAGGTTGACGCCACGCTCGTTGAATTCGATCTTGCCGGTGGCCAGCAGCACGGGCGGCATGTCGTTCCACAAGGTCACGTCGTTGCCCTGCAATTGCAGCGTGCCGTTGACCTTGCTGTCGAGCAGGCGGTTCAGCGGCAGGTCCAGGCGCAGCGCCAGTTTCGCGTTGCCGGTGGCCGTGGTCTGGTCGGTGAAGTGGCCGATCCAGCCCAGCACCGGGCTGTTGGCCACGTAGCGCAGGTAATCGCTCATCGCGCCGGCCGCGTTGCCGTCGATTTCCAGCACGCTGTCGTGGTGGATCAGGTCGGCGATGACCGCCTTCACGTCTGCCAGGGCGACGTTGCCGGTCCTGGCGGTATCGGCGCGGATCTCCATGCGCGCGCGCTCGAACACGAAGCCGCCGCGGATCTGCTCGGCCAGCGGCCACAGCGGCGACTTGCCATCCGGCGCGAAATGGGCCGGCTCGTAGTTCAGCTTGCCGTCCAGGATGCGGCCGGCGATGCGGAACTGCCCCTTGCCGGCATCGGGCGTATCGGCCGCGAAGGGAAAATGCGCGAGGTCGCCGGCCAGCCGCAGCGACACGTCGTGCGCGCTGCCGCCTTGCAGCGCGCCGGTCAGCCAGGCTTTCAGGTGTTCCGGCGTGGCGATCGGCAGGTAGCGGCCGATGCGGTTGATCGTGAAGCCATCCAGCCGGCCTTCGATGTCGGCGATGCCGGGGCCGGCAAGCCTGCCGTCTTTCCCGGCCGGCAGCACGTGGCTGCCGGACAGCTTGCCCGTCAGGCCGTCCTGGTCGAATTCCAGCTGGCCCAGGTCGACGCGCATGCCGTCGCCGTCGCGCGACCACGAGGCATCCAGCACCAGCTTCCTGAACGGCATTTTCGCCGTGTCGAACCAGGCGGGCATGTCGAGCACGAAACCGGGCGCGTCGAGCACCACGCTGCCGCCGCTGTCACGCGCATCGATGGTGCCGGACAGCCGCTCGAAACCCGGCAGGGCCGGAATGGCCGGCAACGCGGCCGATGTGCCATCCGCCGGCACGGCCGCGCGCGCGGCCAGCGCCGCCACGCCGAATTCGCGCAGGTCCGCCCTGATCCGCCATCCGGCCGGTGCCGACAGCGGCCCCTGCCACTGCGCATGCAGGTTTTCCACCCGCCCGCGCGGCGCCAGGTCGGCCAGCAGGCCACGCTGGGCGGCCGGCAGCGGCAGCCGCGTGGCCAGCCCGGCCAGCGCCTGCAAGTCCAGCGCCGGCGCCGTCACTTCGGTGCGCGCCGGAGTGCTTTTCGTAGCGGCCGTGGTGCGCTCGGCCACCGTGGTCGGCGCCAGCACGGCGCCGTCGCGGGTGCGCAGCGTCAGGCCGGTCACGCTGGCGCTGTGGCCGTAGGCGCCGGGCGCGTTGCGGTCGGCGCCGCGCGGTGCCTTGTCCTCGCTGAAGGCAAGCCGTCCCGCCAGGGCGGCCAGGTCCAGCCGCGGCAAATCCGGGCCCAGCGTGGCGACGACGTCGTCCAGCGCCACGTCGGCCGTCGCGCCCGTCAGGCGGGCGCGGTCGATGTCGAACCAGGCCTGCAGGCTGCCGCGGCCGGATTCCAGCTCGTGCGGATACGGCAGGTGCGGTTTCCAGGCGGCCAGGTCGGCGCCCTTCACGGCCGCATACAGCGTGCCGCGCCATTGCTTGACGTCGGCCGCATGCTGCGTGAATGCCGGCTGTTTGAAATCGGCGCGGATGTCGAGCGTGCCGCCCAGCCCGCGCGGCGGCGCGGCCCTGATGCCGAAGCGATGCCGGCCCCAGCTGTTGTGCAGCACCACGTGCACGTCCTGCAATGCCAGCGGCGCGGTGCCGCGCAGCGCATCGGTCCATGTCACCCGGCCCTCGCGGATAACGATCTCGCGTTGCGCCAGCAGCCAGTCGGCACCGCTGCCGTCATCCTTGCGGTTCGGGTCGAGCAGCACGCCTGCCACATAGAGCTTGCCATCGGCCTCGCGCCGCACGTCCAGGTTCGGCCGGATCAGTTCGAGCGATTCGAAGCGCACGCCGAACGACGCCAGGCTCCACCACGACAGCGTGGCCGAGACGCTGGGCAGCCGCAATGCCTGCCGGCCCGCGTCGTCGCGCAGCACCACGTCGCCCAGGAACAGGTTCGGCCGCAGGCCGGACCAGGAAGCATAGATGCGTTCGATCGTGACGGGATTGCCGGCGGCGCGGCTGGCCAGCCGTTCGATATCGTCCTTGTAGTGATCGATATTGGGCAGCACGACCCAGCGCAGCGCAAGGAACAGCAGCGCCAGCGCGAAGTACACGACCAGCACCAGCTTGATCGTGAATCCCAGTATGTGGTGGGTGGCCAGGTTGCACAGGCGGTAAGCAGCCTGGAGGCGGTGCCAGCGCGCAACCAGCGGGCCCTCGCCTGTCAGCTCTTTCTCTGCCGTTTGTTCCGTCAACGCACAATCCCTGGGTCAGCCGCTGCAAGCATGGGGCAGCAGCAAAAATAAAAATCGGTCCATTCACGCCAAAGGGGCACCTGGCAACGTCGCGACCCATAGCAGCGACGAAGTTTCGTAGGCAATTGCACGAAATTAGACGCTTTTATGTCACGATCGGTTGTCAAGTGCCCCCATGGCACGAGAGGTGCCCATTCTACCCCAAGGCCCGGTTAAACTAGGCCGCACAAAGCTGACCATTACACAACGTTACGAAACCCTTTCATGTCCTCTCACGTCTCCCCAGTTTCCAGCAGCCGCTTCTACCAGCGCTGGCTTGCCGCCGCGCCCGACCGCCAGGCAAAGATCGATTCTTTGGTGCAACAGTCACTGGACAGCGCCGACCTGGAGGCCTTGCTGGCCGTGGAACGCGATGGTGCCACGCTGCCCACGGGGCGCGGCATGCGCCGCCTGCGCAACCTGCTGATTGCCGGCCTGATCCGGCGTGACCTGGAGGGACAGGCCGACCTGAACGAGGTGGTGACGGCGGTAACGCGGCTGGCAGATTTCGCGATCCGCACCCACCTGGCCGAGCTCGATGCCGAGATGCGCGCGGCGCACGGCGTACCGACGGGCGCCGAGTCGGGCGTGGCGCAGGAACTGATCGTGCTGGCCATGGGCAAGCAGGGCGGCTTCGAGCTGAACGTGTCGTCCGACATCGACCTGATCTTCGTGTATCCCGAAGACGGCGATACCGTGCCGACCGCACCTGGCCAGCGCGTGCTGTCGAACCACGAGTACTTCGTCCGGCTGGGTAAGAAGCTGATCGCCGCGATCGCCGAGATCACCGAGGACGGCTTCACCTTCCGCGTCGACATGGCATTGCGCCCGAACGGCGGCTCCGGCCCGCTGGCGGCCAGCCTGGGCATGGTCGAGCAATACCTGATCGTGCAGGGCCGCGAATGGGAACGCTATGCGTGGGTGAAGGCGCGCGCCGTGACCGGCCGCGCCGAGGATATCGCCGCGCTCGATGCGATCGTGCGGCCGTTCTGCTTCCGCCGCTACCTGGACTTCGGCGTCATCGATGCGATCCGCACCATGCACATGCAGATCCGCACCGAGGTGAACCGGCAGGAACGGCTGCACCCGGAGCGCAGCCATAACGTCAAGCTGGGCCGTGGCGGCATCCGCGAGATCGAGTTCCTGGCCCAGGTGTTCCAGCTGATCCGCGGCGGCCGCGATCCCAGCCTGCGCGACCGTTCCACGCGCGCCACGCTGCGCCAGTTGCCCGACAAGGGCCTGCTGGCGGCGGATACCGTGGAGCGCCTGCTCGATTCGTACACCTTCCTGCGCAACCTGGAACACCGGCTGCAATACCTGGAAGACGCGCAAACCCATACGCTGCCGCCGAACGACACCGACCGCGAAACGGTGGCACGCATGATGGGCCTGGCCGATGCGGCCACCCTGCTGGCCGAACTGGAACGGCACCGGCGCTTCGTGGCCGAGCAGTTCGACGCGATGTTCGCCGACAAGGCCGGCGACGAGGAAATCGATCCGGCCACCAGCAACGAATGCGCCGACCCGGACAATTTCGAGGCGATCGAATCGCGCTTTGCCAGCCTGGGCTACGACAACCCGTCCGCCGCCGCGCGCCGGCTGATCGCCACCTGGCAGGCGCCGCGCGTGCAGTCGATGCCGGAAGCGAGCCGCCAGCTGTTCGTGGCGCTGATCAACGCGGCCCTGCCCCGCATTGCCCGGGCCGCCGAGAACAATCCGGTCGGCACGCAGCTGGGCACGCTGGGCCGCCTGCTCGATTTCCTCGAAGCGATCGCGCGGCGCTCCTCCTACCTGTCGCTGCTGACCGAGTATCCGCACACGCTGTCGCGCGTGATCGACATGATGCATGCCAGCGCCTGGGCCGCCACGTTCCTGACCCAGCACCCGATCCTGCTCGACGAGCTGCTCGACGAGCGCATCCGCACCGCCGTGTTCGACCCGGTGGCGCTGGCGCAGGACCTGGATGGCCAGCTGGCCGTCTACGAAGGCGACACCGAGCGCCAGCTCGACATCCTGCGCGAAGTGCACCATGCGCAGCTGTTCCACCTGCTGGCGCAGGACCTGGCCGGCGATTTGACGGTGGAAAAGCTGGCCGACCACCTGTCCGCGCTGGCGGACGTGATCGTGGCCGCGGTGATCCAGGCGGCCTGGCGCACCGTCGCCAGGCGCCACCGCGAGGTGCCGCGCTTCGCCGTCATCGCCTATGGCAAGCTGGGCGGCAAGGAACTGGGTTATGTCTCCGACCTGGACGTCATCTTCCTGTACGACGACGACGACCAGGAAGCGCCCGGCCTGTACGCCAAGCTGGCGCAGCGCTTCATCACGTGGATGACCACGCACACCCCGGCCGGCATCCTGTTCGACATCGACACCGCGCTGCGCCCGGACGGCGCCAGCGGCATGCTGGTGTCGTCGGTGGCCGCGTTCGAGCGCTACCAGAAACAGTCGGCATGGGTATGGGAGCACCAGGCGCTGACGCGGGCCCGCTTCGGTGCCGGCGATGCCGACATCGGCCGGCGCTTCGAGGAGATCCGCTGCGAGGTGCTGCGCCAGCCGCGCGTGACCGGCGAGGAGCTGAAGCAGGAAGTGCTGGCGATGCGCCGCCGCATGCACGACGCCTATCCGAGCCGGCCGGAAAGCTTCGATTTGAAGCAGGATGCCGGCGGCATGATCGACATCGAGTTCATCGTGCAATACCTGGTGCTGCAGCATGCCGGACAGCACCGCGAGCTGACGGCCAACCGGGGCAATATCGCGCTGCTGCGCATCTGCGCGGAACTGGGCCTGATCGATGCCGCGCTGGCCGCCCAGGTCGGCGACGCCTACCGGGCGATGCGCAAGCTGCAGCACCAGATCCGGCTGCAGGGTGGCGAGCAGTCGCACGTCGATCCGCTGCGCGTGGCGCTGCATGCGGAAAACGTGACGCGGCTGTGGCGCACCCTGTTCGGGGAATAGGCGGAGCCAGCGGCCTGGACCGCGGTGGCTGGCACCGAACAATGACTGGCGGTTGGCGCGGAACGTTGTACGTTCCACACAATTTACCGCCGTTCGGTTGAAATTAATTGTAGTTTTTGCACCCCTGGCTAAAGATCATTCCATCGGCAGGTGATCCTGCGTCGACCGTTTGATCAACCAGGGGAGCAACAGAATGAGAGAGAAACTACTTTCGCAGTCCGTCCGCCTGATGTGCCTTGGCAGCGTACTGGTGGGCATGAATGCACAGGCCCAGGACCAGCAGGCGCCAGTCCAGGCGGCACCCGCGCAATCGGCGCAGGAAGCGCCGATGCAGACGGTGCAGGTGACGGGCTCGCGAATCCGGGCGCCCGGTGCCGAATCGGCGTCGCCGCTGCAGGTGCTGACGGCCACCGACATCGCCGCCTCCGGCGTCACCAACCTGCAGGAACTGCTGTTGAAGAACCCGACCCTGGGCACGCCCACGGTCAGCCGCACCAACTCGAACTTCCAGACCTCGAGCGGCGGCGTCTCGACCGTCGACCTGCGCTCGCTGGGCACGTCGCGCACGCTGGTGCTGCTCAATGGCCGCCGCTTCGTCGCCGGCATGCCGGGCGAAACGGCGGTCGACCTGAACGTGATCCCCACCGACTTCATCGAGCGCGTCGACATGCTGACGGGCGGCGCGTCGTCCACCTATGGTTCGGATGCCGTGGCCGGCGTCGTCAACATCATCACGAAGCGCAATTTCAACGGCCTGATCCTCGACGCCCAGGGCGGCCAGAGCACGAAGCACGACGACACGAAGAAGAAATTCTCGGCGACGTGGGGCGTCAGCAATGCCGAAGGCACCAGCAACATCATGACGCACTTCGGCTACACCAAGCAGGGCGCGGTATATTCGCGCGACCGCGCCGCGACAGCCGTCGACCAGAACTCCGAGGGCGATCCGGAGGACCTGTTCAAGGTGGTGCGGCCGTTCTATTCCAGCTTCGCACCGCAGGGCCGCTTCTTCCATGACGAGGGCAGCTACACGTACGACCAGGCCGGCAATGTGATCCCCTGGAACACGAACGGCTCGGCCACCCAGGCGGCCACCGGCTTCAACCGCTCCGAATACCGCTCGATCGCCGTGCCGACCGAACGCTACCTGCTGGCCACCACGGGCAACATGGCGCTCAACGAGAATCACTCGCTGTTCTTCGAAGGGAACTATGCGGCCACCCGCGTGGCGACGCGCATCGAACCCTTCGCGCTGGGCGCCGAGGACATCTATCCGGCCAGCGGCGGCCAGGTGCCGGCCGAGTTCCTCGTCGACGGCACGCTGCGCCGCAACCCGATCGTGCCGCAATACCTGTACGACCGCATCAGCGACACCGATGGCGACGGCCTGCGCGACTACTACTTCACGCGCCGCATGGCCGAGGTGGGCACCCGCGGGGCCGAGGCCAACCGCGATACCTTCCGTCTGGCCGGCGGCATCAAGGGCAGCTTCAACCTGCTGCGCCAATGGAACTACGAAGCCTTCGTGGCCTATGGCCAGACCAAGGAAGCGCAAAGCTCGACGGGCCAGGTGAACGTGCTGAACTTCCGCAATGCGCTGGAAGCAATCCAGGACGTCGACGATGCCAACAACAACGGCAACACCACCGAGACGGTCTGCCGCGACCCGAACGCGCGCCTGCAGGGCTGCGTGCCGATCAACGTGTTCGGCTACGGCTCGATCTCGCCGGAAGCACTGAAGTACGTGGGCGCGCCAGGCAGCCTGGAAACGCAGATCACGCAGAAACTGGCCGGCGGCTCCATCACCGGCGATCTCTTCGACCTGCCGGCCGGCGCGGTCGGCTTCGCGGCAGGCTTCGAATGGCGTGGCGAGGAATCCAGTGCCGTGCCCGATGCGCTGACCCAGGCCGGCCTGAATGGCGGCAACGAACTGCCGCCGACCTTCGGCGACTTCAACGTGAAGGAACTGTTCGCCGAGGTCCGCGTGCCGATCCTGAAGGACCAGCCGTTCGCGCGCGCGCTGGATGTGTCCGGCTCCTTCCGCCGCGGTAACTATTCCACCGTCGGCTATGCCAGCAGCTGGAACGCGGGCGTGGAATGGTCGCCCATCAGCGACCTGAAATTCCGCGCCACGCGCGCGCTGTCGACCCGCGCGCCGAACATCAACGAACTGTTCCAGCCGCCGCAGCAGACCTTCCCGGCCGATATCGTCGACCCGTGCGAAGGCGTGACGGCCTCGTCGTCGGGTGCGCGCGACGCGGCCTGCCGGGCCGCTCCCGGTGTGATGGAAAACATCGCGGCCAACGGTGCGTTCACGCTGAACCAGGCCGACGTGCAGGGCATCAGCGGCTACGACCGCGGCAACCCGAACCTGCAGGCCGAGAAAGGCTGGTCCACCACCGTCGGCTTCGTGTGGACGCCGCGTTCGATCCCCGTCATCCGTAACTTCGCCTTCACGGTCGACTACTTCGACATCACGATCGACGATGCGCTGGTGTTCATGCCGCGCCAGTTTGCGCTGGAGAACTGCTATGGCGGCGACGCTTCGCTGTGCAACGTGATCACGCGCCGCCCCACGCGGATCGGCGGCAACAGCTCGGGCTCGCTGGAATACATCGACTCGCTGGTCAGCAACAGCGGCGGCGTGGCCACCGAGGGCGTCGACGTGACGGTCTCGTGGGCGGATCGCGTCGGCCCGGGCCGGCTGTCGACGCGCCTGGCCTGGACCTGGCTGCGCGAAGGCTACGACGTGCCGACGCCGGGCGCCGACCGCGACTACTGGGCCGGCGAAGTGGATTCCGCCGCGAAAAACCGCGCCACGCTGAACCTGGCCTACAAATGGGGCCCGTGGAGCATCAACGGCACCACCACGTTCATCGGCAAGGCGGCGCTCGACGACCAGTTCCTGGCCCAGTTCGACATTCCCCGCAATGGCGTGACGGTCGGCTCGAAGACCTACCAGGACTTCCAGTTCTCGTATGACTTCAACAAGAAATGGCAGGTCTACCTGGGCATCGACAACGCGTTCGACACGAAAGCGCCGCCGATCGTTTCCGGCCTGCCCGGCAGCGACACCGGCGCGGAAACCGTGGCCGGCACGTACGACCCGATCGGCCGGCGCTACTACGCCGGCCTGCGGCTCAGCCTGTGATGCAGGAAAAACGGTGACCGGCTCCGATTTCCAGGAAATGTTTCAAAAAAAGGAGTCCGTCACCGGTTTTGTATTGCCCAAAACCGGGGTCAGACCCCGAATTCGGGCAACAAAAAAGGCGCCGAGGCGCCTTTTTTTAGGTTCATCGCACTTTGCCGGGGAACGCATTCTTGATTTTCAAGAAGAAGTAGGATGCGTCCCGGAATCCGTAAGCCATGCGTTTGATCACTTTGATGCGATTGTTGACGCCTTCCAGGATGGATGAGTTCATCGGATAGATGGCCGAAGCCAAGATACCGCGCCGGTATTTGGCCAAGCGTTTAGCGAACTGGATCAGCGGTGCGATCTGGCTTTCCAGGGCGAGCTTGAGCCAGGTTTTCCATCGACGAGCACCTTCCCAGGCCGATGGCGCATACCAGATCTCTTTCAGTTCGGTCTTGAGCAGGTAGACCGTTGCCAAGGGCTGGTTGGCGGCGAGCAGTTCGTCAAGTTTGATCGCCTGGTCGGTTTTGAGATTGTCGCGATTACGCAGCAAAAGCCATCGGCTGCGCTTGATGACCTGACGGGCTTTTGGCTCTGCACGTAGTGCATTGGCTTGATCGACCCGTACCCGGTCAACGACTTCGCGGCCAAAACGGGCCACGACATGAAATAGGTCGTAGACCACCTCGGCATTGGGGCATTGCTGGCGCACTTCGAGATCCATAGCCGTGTTCATGTCCATCGCCACGGCTTCAATCCGCTGGCAGCCTTCCGGTCCCAGCATCTCGAAAAATGGCCGGATCGCTTCCCGGCTATTGCCTTCTCCAACCCACAATACGCGCATCCGTTCAGCATCGAGCGCGACAGTGGCATAGCGGTGTCCCTTGTGCAGGGCGAATTCGTCCATCACCAGGCGCCGTACACCCTCTGCTGAGAAGTCAGCATGCAAGTGCTTCAAGCGCCGATGATCGATCTCTTTGACGGTATGCCAGTGTAGGCCGGTCAGCCGGGCCACATGTGCTATCGGAAGCAGTTGCGCCAGCGCCTCGACCCACAGGCGCACACGATGCGTAATGCGTGAACGCCGGTCAAGCCAGACAATGTGCTCGGCAACCCGTGCATTACAGTGATGGCAGTCCAGTCGCCGCACTGGCACATCAAGCCAGACGCGTTTGTCCAGAATATCGCGGTCGCGCACCTTGCGTCTTCGGCGCTCATGCACCAAGGCGCAAGGCTGGCGGCACGACCCACACAAAGCATCACTTGTCGGACAGGGTTCGAGAACGATCAGCAGGGAACCGTCTTTCTGTTCTTGGACGGAGTCGAGAATATGGCCTTCCCAAAACGGGAGAGACGACATAGCATTGAGCATGGCGGTGGTTTGAAAGATTGACTTGTTTGGCGACTATCAATCTACCAACTTCAGACCCCCGCCACCACTTCCTGCTCAGATCGTCAATCCCGTCTTCCCCCATTCCCCGCGAAGAACC
>NZ_JBUPWE010000018.1:0-177471 GCF_055502615.1 Pseudoduganella sp. jia 9
GGTTCTTCGCGGGGAATGGGGGAAGACGGGATTGACGATCTGAGCAGGAAGTGGTGGCGGGGGTCTGAAGTTGGTAGATTGATAGTCGCCAAACAAGTCAATCTTTCAAACCACCGCCATGCTCAATGCTATGTCGTCTCTCCCGTTTTGGGAAGGCCATATTCTCGACTCCGTCCAAGAACAGAAAGACGGTTCCCTGCTGATCGTTCTCGAACCCTGTCCGACAAGTGATGCTTTGTGTGGGTCGTGCCGCCAGCCTTGCGCCTTGGTGCATGAGCGCCGAAGACGCAAGGTGCGCGACCGCGATATTCTGGACAAACGCGTCTGGCTTGATGTGCCAGTGCGGCGACTGGACTGCCATCACTGTAATGCACGGGTTGCCGAGCACATTGTCTGGCTTGACCGGCGTTCACGCATTACGCATCGTGTGCGCCTGTGGGTCGAGGCGCTGGCGCAACTGCTTCCGATAGCACATGTGGCCCGGCTGACCGGCCTACACTGGCATACCGTCAAAGAGATCGATCATCGGCGCTTGAAGCACTTGCATGCTGACTTCTCAGCAGAGGGTGTACGGCGCCTGGTGATGGACGAATTCGCCCTGCACAAGGGACACCGCTATGCCACTGTCGCGCTCGATGCTGAACGGATGCGCGTATTGTGGGTTGGAGAAGGCAATAGCCGGGAAGCGATCCGGCCATTTTTCGAGATGCTGGGACCGGAAGGCTGCCAGCGGATTGAAGCCGTGGCGATGGACATGAACACGGCTATGGATCTCGAAGTGCGCCAGCAATGCCCCAATGCCGAGGTGGTCTACGACCTATTTCATGTCGTGGCCCGTTTTGGCCGCGAAGTCGTTGACCGGGTACGGGTCGATCAAGCCAATGCACTACGTGCAGAGCCAAAAGCCCGTCAGGTCATCAAGCGCAGCCGATGGCTTTTGCTGCGTAATCGCGACAATCTCAAAACCGACCAGGCGATCAAACTTGACGAACTGCTCGCCGCCAACCAGCCCTTGGCAACGGTCTACCTGCTCAAGACCGAACTGAAAGAGATCTGGTATGCGCCATCGGCCTGGGAAGGTGCTCGTCGATGGAAAACCTGGCTCAAGCTCGCCCTGGAAAGCCAGATCGCACCGCTGATCCAGTTCGCTAAACGCTTGGCCAAATACCGGCGCGGTATCTTGGCTTCGGCCATCTATCCGATGAACTCATCCATCCTGGAAGGCGTCAACAATCGCATCAAAGTGATCAAACGCATGGCTTACGGATTCCGGGACGCATCCTACTTCTTCTTGAAAATCAAGAATGCGTTCCCCGGCAAAGTGCGATGAACCTTATGTTTCCCCCCATGATGTTGATGTTTTCAACCACAACCGTATTTCTTGGGATCGCCAAGCCAGGCAACAATGTGCGTGGTCCCAGCCCGTCGGTGCAGCCGAAGTTGCCGCCGCCCGAAACGGGCACTGGCATGTACGCCTGACGCCGAATCGCCTCCCAGTCGGATGGCTCGACCACGTACAAGGATTGCGGATATTGTGCTTGGCTGCCGGAGGGGGCCAGCAGGCCCCTATTCTAGCCGCGGCGGGCGCCACGGTCACGGTGTTCGATGCCTCCGCAGTGCAGTTGCAACAGGATCGAATGGTGGCGCACCGAGATGGGTTGACACTGGACACTATACAAGGCGACATGCGTGATCTGTCGATATTCGCCGATGCATCATTCGATCTGGTTTTTCATCCCATCTCCAATTTGTACGTATCTGACGTTGGTCTCGTATGGCGTGAGTGCTTCCGGGTACTCCGCAGCGGCGGGACGCTGCTGAGCAGCTTTTATAATCCCGTGGTTTTCGTCGGCGACCGCGATGCACGCTATACCGAGCAGGGGCTGATACATCCACGCTTTCGCCTTCCATATTCCGATCTTGAACAGCTGGATGTCGAGGCGCTGAAAGACAAACAGCAGCGCGGTGATCCACTGGTATTTGGCCATAGCCTGACCCAGCAAATCGGAGGACAGTTGGAAGCCGGATTTATGCTGAAGGGATTCTACGAAGATTGGCAGCCGCATCCCCGATTCGTTATCGAACACTTCCTGCCAACCTTCCTGGCCACTCAAGCACTCAAACTCTAACAGTTGCGGCGATTCGGCCTTAGCGTTGGTGAATGTAGGGCTGATTCCGGTCGACACTTGCTCAACACTGCCCATACAGGTCGTCATTTGCAACTGGCGAGAACACGCTCACGTGGAAGCCGGGCTGTCGCGGCCGTCAGCAACCTAGTTCGCAGATTGTGTAGGCGTGAGCAGGCTATCGTTTTCGCTTGTTTCGCTGAAACCGGGTATGAATGCGATTCCGGCCGTTCCAAAAGCGCGCCGTTACACGCGCTGTTCTTTTCAGCACGCCTAATGGGTGTTTCGTCACGATCCTTAACTCGTACAGTCGATCGTTCTATAGAATTTACCTTACTGGTCTCAGGAGTTCGGGGGATCGAATCGGATAAGCACCTGAGGAGAATCGCTTGAAAGTTCTTATTGCCGCGCTTTGTATCGTCTCGACGGACGCCAATGCCTACCCGGCTCATTGGGATGCGCCAGAAAAGCCGTTTGCCTTGTACGGAAATACCTACTATGTCGGTACCGCGGGCATCAGTGCTGTGCTGATTACCTCACAACAAGGCCATATCCTGATCGATGGGACAGGCCCGAAAGGCGCCGGGATCGTTGCGGACAATATCCGTTCACTCGGCTATAAGCTGAGTGATGTCAAATATATTCTCAATTCGCACGCGCATTCCGATCACGCGGGCGGTATCGCCGCGTTACAAAGGCTGACGAATGCGCCGGTGGTGGCCGGTCAGGCAAATCTAGCAACGCTAGCCAGTGGCAAAGCCAGCAGGGACGATCCTCAATACGGAGATCTGCCAGACTTCGAACCGGTTACCAGGTTGCGCGCCATCAGCGACCGCGAGGTCGTGGCAGTGGGGACGCTTACCGTGACGGCGCACGCAACTCCCGGCCATACGCCTGGCGGGACAAGCTGGACCTGGAAATCCTGCGTTGATGGCAAATGCAAGAACATGGTATTCGGTGACAGCGTCAGCCCTAACGCGGCCACGAGCTATCGTTACACTGACCATCCTGACACCGTCGCCAGTCTTCGACGAGGCTTCGCCGCTTTCGAGGCGATGCCTTGCGATATCCTGGTAACCGCACACCCTGAGGCAAACGATTTGTTCGGACGCCTGCAACACCAGGCTCACAACGGAAGTTCGGCATTCATCGATCCCAATGCGTGCCGCGATCTGGTTGCCAACTATCGTAAACGCCTGGAGAAGCGCCTGGCAACAGAGAAGCGGTAGCAATATGCGTATGCTCCATGCCGCTGCGGAACCCGTACAGATTCAGCGCGCCCAGTACGCTGAAAGCGACGTCGTGCTGTATCCCATGGGGCATCTATTTCTAGGATTCGAGAATGTTATCTGGACTTAACCATCTAACCCTGGGCGTGCTGAACTTGGAGCGTAGCCTGCGATTCTACAGTGTCCTGCTCGAGTGTCGAGTCCGCGCGACTTGGCGTTCAGGCGCCTACCTTTCGATGGGAGACCTGTGGTTGTGCCTGTCGCTGGATCCGAAGCGGAGCACAGAACCGGCACCGGACTATACCCATTACGCCTTCAGCGTAGCGCAGGACGAGTTCGACGAATTGGTAAGACGCTTGCGGGAACATCGTGCCGTCGAATGGAAGGATAATTGCAGCGAGGGAGACTCGTTTTACTTTCTTGACCCCGACGGTCATAAGCTTGAAGTGCACGTTGGCGACCTCGACACTCGACTTGCTCAATGCCGGATAGCCCCATATGATTCTATGCGCTTTTTTGACTAGGTTGAGCGAGCGTTTTGGGTCGGATCCGGTCTCCGTGCCATTTCAATGACTACTCCAGCGGCGCAAATCAGATTCGTTGCTCCAAGCACGGGACGCGTGGCGCACTAAAGTGCGCTCTTGCCAGAGTCTCCTTGGGGTCGGTTCTGGTCCTTCGTGACAGTACGCGATTTTTCGATTGTGTTGCATCGACCGGTTGAATCTGCAGTCGATAACAGAAGTAAGCCGCTACTGTCCTTGCATTAAGTTGGCGGTATATTCGCACGGGAACGGATGCGATGGCCAAGCACTGTTTCTCAAGAATGGATGGAAATGAGCGTTTGGAAGATTGTCCATGAGGCGGTCCTGCGCCGGGTTCGCGAGCGCGAGCAGACCATTTGCGATTGGGCGTGCGTTAACGCTGCTAGCGACCTATAAAAGAGAATACTTGCAAGAGGCGTACATTAGCTTGACGCCACGTTCAGTCTTTGGCATCTCGCTTATGCAGTAGTTTGCCAAGCTCGAGCAAACTACTGCGAACACCATGAGCTCACTGTGAATTCACTGCGAAGTTTTCTGAGACACTGCGAAGTATTCTGAGAACCTACAGCTGGACCGTTAAACCACCGACCCCAGCTTAAAGATCGGCAAATACATCGCCACCACCAGCCCGCCGATCAGCACGCCGAGAATCACCATGATGGCCGGTTCCATCAGCGAGGACAGCGATGCCACCGCCTCGTCGACTTCTTCCTCGAAGAAGTCGGCGACCTTGCCGAGCATGCTGTCGAGCGCGCCGGATTCCTCGCCGATCGCCACCATCTGCGTGACCATGTTCGGGAACACTTCCACGTTCTGCATCGCCACCGTCAGGCTCACGCCGGTGGAGACTTCGCTCTGGATCCTGCGCGTGGCGTCCAGGTAGACGGCGTTGCCGGAGGCGCCGCCCACCGAATCGAGCGCCTCGACCAGCGGCACGCCGGCGGCGAACATGGTGGAGAGGGTGCGCGTCCACCGGGCGATCGTGGCCTTCCTGATCACGGCGCCGAACACGGGCACCTTCAGCAGCAGCCGGTCCATCGCCTGCTGCATGGCCAGCGAGCGCCGCCAGGCCTGGAAGAAGAAGTACACGGCGGCGAACAGGCCGCCGAAGATCACGTACCACCAGTTCACGAAGAATTCCGAGATCGCCATCACCACCAGTGTGGGCGTCGGCAGGTCCGCGCCGAAGCTGGTGAACACTTCCTTGAAGGCCGGCACCACCCAGATCATGATCACGGCCGTGACGATGAACGCCACCGCCAGGATCGCGATCGGGTAGGTCAGCGCCGACTTGATCTTGGCCTTCATCGCCAGCGTCTTTTCCTTGTAGATCGCCAGCCGCGTCAGCAGGTCTTCCAGGATGCCGGCCTGTTCGCCGGCGCCCACCAGGTTGCAGAACAGCGGGTCGAAGTACAGCGGGAACTTGCGGAACGCGCCATTCAGGCTGGTGCCGGTCTCGATGTCCGCACGCAGGTCCATCACCAGTTTCGACACGGACGGGTTGGCGTGCCCCTTGCCCACGATGTCGAACGATTGCAGCAGCGGCACGCCGGCCTTCATCATCGTCGCCAGCTGGCGCGTGAACAGCGTGATGTCCTTGTCCGTCACCTTCTTGCCGGAGCGGTACACCTTCTTCTTGACCTTGGTGACCATGATGCCCTGCCGGCGCAGCGTTACGTTGACGACCGCCTCGCCGCCCGCGCGCAGTTCGCCGCGCACGGTCTTGCCCGTCTTGTCCTTGCCTTCCCAGGCAAAGATGGATTCCTTGATGCCGCCCGCGTGTGCCATGTCTGATTTCCTATTCGTTCGTGCAGCCCAGCACTTCTTCCAGGCTCGTAAGTCCCGCCTTCACCTTCACCAGGCCGGACTGGCGCAGCGATTTCACGCCCTCGGCCTGGGCCTGGGCGGCGATCTGCATCGAGTTGCCGTGCGCCAGGATCAGCGCCTCGATCGCCGGCGTGATCGGCATGATCTGGTAGATGCCCACGCGGCCCTTGTAGCCGGAGCCGTTGCACCGTTCGCAGCCCACCGGGCCGTACGGCTTCCAGCTGCCGTCCACTTCCTCGGCACGGAAGCCTGCGCTGACGAGCTTGTCCGGCGCGATGTCGAGCGGCTGCTTGCAGCTGCACAGCCGGCGCGCCAGCCGCTGCGCCGTGATCAGGATCACGGAGGAAGCGATGTTGAACGGCGCCACGCCCATGTTCATCAGGCGGGTCAGCGTGGAAGGCGCATCGTTCGTGTGCAGCGTGGAGAACACCATGTGCCCCGTCTGCGCCGCCTTGATCGCGATATCGGCCGTTTCCAGGTCGCGGATTTCGCCGACCATGATGATGTCCGGATCCTGGCGCAGGAACGATTTCAGCGCCACCGGGAACGTCAGCCCGGCCTTGTCGTTCACGTTCACCTGGTTCACGCCGGGCAGGTTGATCTCGGCCGGATCTTCCGCCGTCGAGATATTGATGCCGGGCTTGTTCAGGATGTTCAGGCAGGTGTACAGCGACACCGTCTTGCCCGATCCGGTGGGGCCGGTAACGAGCACCATGCCGTAGGGGCGGGCAATCGCGTCGAGCAGCAGCGCGCGCTGTTCCGGTTCGTAGCCCAGCGCATCGATGCCCATCTGCGCCTGTGTCGCATCGAGGATACGCATCACGGTTTTTTCGCCGAACAGCGTGGGCAGCGTGGAGATACGCAGGTCCAGCGTCTTCGTCGGCGACACGATCAGCCGCATGCGGCCATCCTGGGGCACGCGCTTTTCCGAGATGTCGAGCCGGGCCAGCACCTTGATGCGCGATACCAGCTTGTCCTTGATGGCGATCGGGGGCTGCGCGTGCTCGACCAGCACGCCGTCGACGCGGAAGCGGATCCGGTAGAACTTCTCGAACGGCTCGAAGTGCAGGTCGGAAGCGCCCATGTTCACGGCATCCATCAGCATCTTGTTCAGGAAGCGCACGATCGGCGCATCCTCGATGTCCGTCGCCGGCGCTTCCGGCGCCGCCGCTTCCTGGTCTTCGGCGAACTGGATCTCGGCTTCCGCGCCGGCCAGTTCGTCCATCAGTTTCGCGCTGTTCTTGCCGAGTTCCTGCAGCAGCCGGAGCAGCGCATCGTGCGGCACGATCACCGGCTCCACCGACGATTCGGTCTGGAACTTGATCTGGTCCAGCGCCTGCGTGTTGGTGGGATCGGAGATCGCCACCGACATCTTGTTGCCCCGCTTGGCCAGTGCCACCACGCGGCCGCTCTGCATCAGCTTTTCATCGATGATCTTCTGCGGCAGGGCGGCCACGCTGATCGCCTGCAGGTCCAGCATCGGGTAGGCAAAGGTCTCGGCGCAGAAGGCGGCCAGGTCGCGCGCGCCGATCATGCCGCTGCCGAGCAGCACGTCGATGAACGGCTGCTTTTCCGTGCCCGCGCGTTTGTGCAGCGCGTCCGCCTGCGCGGCCGTCAGGCGGCCGGCCTGCACCAGGACCCTTGCCAGTCCCGGCATGGGGGCGTTGGCCGTCGTGGGTTGGACTGCTGCCATAGATGAAAGTGTGCTGGAAAGTGCCGCTGAAGTGTGGGCAATCAAGCGATGATGCCGTCAGGCATCACATTTGTAAAGCATCCTCATCCCTTAGGACTGTCGTAATTTGACGACTTTACGTCCCCGTTCTGGTCCTTGTTTCAACGACCCTGATGCGCTTGTCAACAGCATGCCCGGCCGTGCACGGTGTCGCCAGTGTAGTCCCGGCCGCCTGCCGGTGGCGCGCCGACGCCATTGTTCAGCACACTGAGCTATGATCGGGTGTTATTGGGGAGGCATCATATGCGCAAGCTGGCCGCCGGCATGTCGCTGGCATTGGCAACACTGGGAACGGCGTCGGCGCATCCGGCGCTGCTGGAGCGCGCGGCGGCGCAGCAGCCGGCCGCGCTGGCGCTGCTGGAAAAGCTCGTCAACATCGATTCCGGCACCTTCAATGCGGCCGGGCTGGATGCGGTCGGTGCCATCGTGGCGGCCGAGCTGGCGCAGCAGGGGTTCCGTATCGAGAAGCTGCCCGCGGCGCCGGCGGCAGGCAGCAACCTGGTGGCCACGCGCACCGGCACCGGCAAGGGCCGCGTGCTGCTGGTCGCGCACATGGACACCGTATTCGCCGACGGCACCGCCGCGAAGCGTCCGTTCCGCATCGACGGCAGGCGTGCCTACGGCCCCGGCATCATGGACGACAAGGGCGGCATCGTCATCGCCGTCAATGCCGCCCGCCTGCTGGCCGCGGAGGACTTCGGCAGGCTGACCCTCCTGCTGAACACCAACGAGGAAACCGGCTCCGCGGGCACGCGCACGCTGATCGAGCGGCTGGCACGCGAGCATGACGTGGCATTCAACCTGGAGCCGGGCCGCGCGGCCGATGGCCTGGTGGTGGCGCGCAAGGGCAGCGGCGAGATCGAGCTGGACGTCACGGGCAAGGCCTCGCACGCCGGCGTGGCGCCGAAGCAGGGCGTCAACGCGGCGCTCGAAGCGGCGCACCAGGTCGTGCAGCTGTCGCGCCTGGGCGACGATGCAAAAGATACCACCGTGAGCTGGACCGTCGTCCAGGGCGGCGATCGCACCAACGTGATTCCCGACCACGCCAGGGCGCTGGCGGATGTGCGCGCCAGGACGCCCGAGGAATTCGACCGCGTCGAGCGCGACCTGCGCCGCCTCTCCGCCATGCAGCTGGTGCCGGAAGCAAAGGTGTCGGCTGTCCTGAAGCGCGACTTTCCGCCGATGCCGGCCAGCCCCGTCACCGATGGGCTGGCGCGGCGGGCGACCGCCATCTACGCCGAGATCGGCCGCAAGCTGACATTGGAAAGCAGCGGCGGCGCGGCCGATGCCAGCCTGCTGTTCGCCGCAGGCCTGCCCACCATCGACGGCCTGGGCATCGTCGGCGGCGGCATCCATACGGCCGACGAATACGCCGAAGTGGACAGCATCGCCCCGCGCATCTACCTGCTGGCGAGGCTGATCCAGGAATACGGCCGCGCGCCCGGCTTGCCAAAACCATAACCCCACGACAAGGAGACAACAGATGAAGAAAACCTCCGCCGGCATCCTGCTGGCCACCGCGACGACCCTTGCCCAGGCCGCGGCGCCCGCCACCACCGTGAAGGTCGATGGCGGCCGCATCGAAGGGCGCATCGAGGATGGCGTGCGCGCCTTCAAGGGCATCCCGTTCGCCGCGCCGCCGGTCGGCGAATTGCGCTGGCAGGCGCCTCAGCCGGTACAGCCGTGGCAGGGCGTACGCCAGGCAACGGAATTCGGCAACCGCTGCATGCAGTTGCCGCTGTATTCCGACATGGTGTTCCGCTCGCCCGCCCAGTCGGAGGATTGCCTGTATCTCAACGTGTGGACGCCGGCGCAGGCCGGCGCGGGCAAGAAAAAACTGCCGGTACTGGTGTACA
This sequence comes from Pseudoduganella sp. jia 9, assembly GCF_055502615.1. Taxonomy (NCBI): domain Bacteria; kingdom Pseudomonadati; phylum Pseudomonadota; class Betaproteobacteria; order Burkholderiales; family Oxalobacteraceae; genus Pseudoduganella; species Pseudoduganella sp. jia 9. The sequence goes on from NZ_JBUPWE010000018.1 coordinate 9,313, forward strand.
TCCACGGCGGCGGCCTGGCCACGGGCGACGGCTCCGAGCCCCGCTACGAAGGCGCGGCGATGGCGAAGCAGGGCATCGTGGCACTGACGCTCAACTACCGCCTCGGCGCGTTCGGTTTCCTGGCCCACCCGGAGCTGAGCGCCGAAAGCCGGCACAAGGCGTCCGGCAACTACGGCCTGATGGACCAGGCGGCCGCGCTGGCATGGGTGAAAAAGAACATCGCGGCGTTCGGCGGCGATCCGGCGCAGGTCACGATCGCCGGCGAATCGGCCGGTTCGTACTCGGTCAGCGCCCAGATGATCATGCCGATGTCGAAAGGGCTGTTCGCGCGTGCCATCGGCGAAAGCGGCTCGGTGCTGGGCGGGCGCGGTGCGCCGCCGCTGGCCGAGGCCGAAAAGTTGGGCGCCGCGTTCGCGCAGGCGGCCGGATTCGCCACGCTGAAGGAACTGCGCGCGGCGCCGGCCGAGGCGCTGCTGCAGGCGCAGGGCAAGCCCGGCGTGCCGTGGTTCGGCATCGTCACCGACGGCCACGTGATCGACCGCTCGCCGCTGGACAGCTACGCGCAGGGCCGACAGGCGAAAGTGCCGCTGCTGGCCGGCTGGAATTCGCAGGAAATGCATGCCGGCGCGATCCTCGACAACCAGGAACCGACGCCCGAGCGCTTCCAGGCCGCGCTGCAGAAGTTCTACGGCGCCGATGCCGACGAGGCTGCGCGCGTGTACGGCTATGACGTGGCCGACGCGGCGCGCGACCTGTCCAGCGACCGCTGGATCGTCTACGGCACCTGGAAGTGGATCGACCTGCATGCGAAGGCCGCGCCGACCTGGCGCTATTACTACTCGCGCCCGCGCCCGGCCACCGTCGACGGCAAGCCGGCCGCCACCGGCGCGACCCACTCGGCCGAGATCGAGTACGCGATGGGCAACCTGGACGGCAACAAGGTCTATGCGTGGACGGACGAGGACCGTGCCGTGTCGCGCACGATGCAGGGCTACTTCGCCAATTTCGTCAAGCACGGCGATCCGAACGGCGCCGGCCTGCCGGCCTGGCCGAAGATCACGCAACCGGGCGCCAACGTGATGCGGCTCGACGTGCAGCCGGGTGCCTACGACCCGAAAGACCGCCCGCGCTTCGAATTCCACGACCGGCGGGCCGCCAAGCCCTGACGCCCCGCCATGGAAAGTTGCTTCATGCGGTTTGGCTGATAAGGCTCATCAGCAATCTGTTATAGGCGGGTCGGACGCGAATGTTAGTCTTACAAACTGATACCACCGCGAGGCCAACATGTCCGAACCGATCCGCTTCTACTTCCGCGGCGCCGTGCACTCAGTGCAGGGTGCCGATACCACGCAAACGGTGCTGCAGCACCTGCGCGAAGACCTGCATTGCACCGGCACCAAGGAAGGCTGTGCCGAAGGCGATTGCGGTGCTTGCACCGTCGTGGTCGGCTCCCTTGTCGATGGCAAGGTCGAGCTGAAAGCCGTCAATTCCTGCATCCAGCTGACGCCCACGCTGGACGGCAAGGCCCTGTTTACCGTCGAGGACCTGCAGCAGCCGAACGGCGACCTGCACCCGGTGCAGCAGGCCCTGGTCGAATGCCACGGTTCGCAATGCGGCTTCTGTACGCCGGGCTTCGCGATGTCGCTGTGGGGCATGTACCTGAAAGTGGAGGGCCGCGCCCCCGAGCGCAAAGAGATCGACGATTGCCTGTCCGGCAACCTGTGCCGCTGCACCGGCTACCGCCCCATCATCGACGCCGCGCGCCGCATGACCGAATTGCCACTGGTCGATTTCGACAGCACGGCGCTGGCCGCGCAACTGCAGGCGCTGAAACGCGACAGGCTGGCCACGTACAGCGCCAACGGCCAGACGTTCCACGCCCCGCGCACGCTGGAAGAGCTGGCGCAGCTGCGCGCCGGATACCCGGCCGCCACGCTGCTGGCCGGCTCCACCGACGTGGGCCTGTGGATCACCAAGCAGATGCGCGTGCTGACCGACATCATCTATCTGGGCCACGTCGAAGCGCTGAAGAGCGTGACCCTGGACGGCCAGATGCTGGAGATCGGCGCCGGCGTGGCGCTGGACGACGCCTACGGCGCACTGTGCGAGCACTACCCGGCCGAGCTGTCCGAACTGCGCCAGCGCTTCGCCTCGCTGCCGATCCGCAATGCGGGCACGCTGGGCGGCAACGTCGCCAACGGCTCGCCGATCGGCGACTCGATGCCGTGGATGATCGCCCTGGGCAGCGAAGTGGTGCTGCACAGTGCCGACGGGGACCGCACGCTGCCGATGGACGCGTTCTACCTCGACTATATGAAGAAGGACATGCGGCCGGGCGAGTTCGTGCGCGCCGTGCGCGTGCCGCTGCCGCGCGCCAATGTTGCGTTCCGCACCTATAAACTGGCCAAGCGCTTCGACCAGGATATCTCGGCCGTGTGCGCCGCCTTCGCCGTCGAACTCGATGGCGGCAAGGTCGCGAACGCCCGCATCTGCTACGGCGGCATGGCCGGCACGCCGAAGCGCGCCGCGCTGGCCGAAGCCGTGCTGAATGGCCGCGCCTGGGATGAAGAGGCGCTGGCCGAGGCGATGGACGCGCTGGCGCGGGACTACGCTCCGCTGTCCGACATGCGGGCCTCCGCCACCTACCGGATGCGCACCGCGCAGAACCTGCTGCGCCGCTTCTGGCTTGAAACCCGTATCGATGCGCCGCTGGCGAATGCCGACGTGAACGCCTTTGCCGCCGCCTGAGGAGACACCCATGAACCATCCCGCCATCCCCGAACTGAAGGCCGCCATTCCGGAGCTGGAATCCGCCACCTCGGCCGCGAACTGGTCCGGAGTGGGCCTGTCGCGCAAGCATGAATCGGCCGAGCTGCACGTGCTGGGCCAGGCCACCTACACGGACGACATCCCCGAGCTGCAAGGCACGCTGCACGCCGCGCTGGGCCTGTCGTCGAAGGCGCACGCCAACATCGTCGCCATGGACCTGGAGCCGGTGAAGAATTCGCCGGGCGTCGTGGCCGTGCTGACCGCCGCGGACATCCCCGGCGTGAACGACTGCGGTCCCATCATCCACGACGATCCGATCCTGTCGCCCGGCCTGGTGCAGTACGTGGGCCAGCCGATCTTCATCGTTGTCGCCGACACGCACACCAATGCGCGCCGCGCCGCCCGCAAGGCCGCGATCACGTACGACGAGCTGCCGGCCATCTTCACGCCGCAGCAGGCGAAAGCCGCGGGCTCGTACGTGCTGCCGCCGATGAAGCTGGAAAAGGGCGATCCGAAAGCCGCGTTCGAGCGCGCCCCGCGCAAGGTGAAGGGCGAGCTGTTCGTCGGCGGCCAGGAGCAGTTCTACCTGGAAGGCCAGATCTCGTACGCGATCCCGAAGGAAAACCGTGGCATGTTCGTGCAGTGCTCCACCCAGCACCCGAGCGAGATGCTGCACGTGGTGGCGCATGCGCTGGGCCTGCATTCGCACAACGTGACGGTCGAGTGCCGGCGCATGGGCGGCGGCTTCGGCGGCAAGGAATCGCAGTCCGCGCTGTGGGCGGCGGCCGCCTCCATCGCCGCGTACAAGCTGAAGGTGCCGGTGAAACTGCGCGCCGACCGCGACGACGACATGATCGTTACCGGCAAGCGCCACTGCTTCTGGTACGAATACGAAGTGGGCTACGACGATGCCGGCCGCATCATCGCCGCCAAGGTGGACATGACTTCCCGCGCCGGCTATTCGGCCGACCTGTCCGGCCCAGTGGCCACCCGCGCGATCTGCCACTTCGACAACTGCTACTACCTGTCCGACGCCGACATCCGCGCTGGTGCCGGCAAGACCAACACGCAGTCGAACACCGCGTTCCGCGGCTTCGGCGGCCCGCAGGGCGCGATCGCGATCGAATACATCATCGACGAGATCGCCCGCGAGCTGGGCAAGGATGCGCTGGACGTGCGCCGCCTGAATTTCTACGGCATCGAGGACCGCAACGTCACGCCGTACGGCCAGGTCGTCGAAGGCAACGTGCTGCCGGAACTGACCGCGCGGCTGGAGGCGACCAGCGAGTACCGCGCCCGCCGCGAAGCGGTCGAGAAATTCAACGCCGCCAGCCCCGTGCTGAAGAAGGGCCTTGCCTTCACGCCGCTGAAGTTCGGCATCGCGTTCAACGTCACGCACCTGAACCAGGCCGGCGCGCTGGTGCACGTGTATGTCGACGGCTCGGTGCTCGTCAACCATGGCGGCACCGAGATGGGGCAGGGCGTCAACACCAAGGTGATGCAGGTGGTCGCCCACGAACTGGGACTGGACCTGTGCCACGTGCGCATCACCGCGACCGATACCAGCAAGGTCGCCAACACGTCGGCCACCGCGGCATCGACGGGCGCGGACCTGAACGGCAAGGCCGCGCAGGATGCGGCGCGGCAGATCAAGGAACGCCTGGCGAAGTTCGCGGTGGAGCAGCATGGCGGCGACCTCGCGTCGGTGCGCTTCGCGGACGACCACGTGCACGTCAACGGCCAGGCCATCCGCTTCCCCGTGCTGGTGGCGCAGGCCTACCTGAAGCGCGTGCAGCTGTGGTCCGACGGCTTCTATGCCACGCCGCACCTGTCGTGGGACCCGAAGACGATGAGCGGCCACCCGTTCTCGTACTACGCCTACGGCGCGGCGGTCTCCGAAGTCATCGTCGACACGCTGACCGGCGAATGGCGCCTGCTGCGCGCCGACGCGCTGTACGACGCCGGCAAGTCGCTCAACCCGGCCATCGACATCGGCCAGGTCGAGGGCGCGTTCATCCAGGGCATGGGCTGGCTGACCACCGAGCAGCTGTGGTGGAACGCGTCCGGCAAGCTGATGACGCATGCGCCATCCACGTACAAGATCCCAAGCATCTCCGACTGCCCGCAGGACTTCCGCGTGACCCTGTTCGAGCAGCCGAACGTGGCCGACAGCATCCACCGCTCGAAAGCCGTCGGCGAACCGCCGCTGCTGCTGCCGTTCTCGGTGTTCTTCGCTATCCGCGACGCCATCTCCGCGGTGGGCAACCACCAGGTGAACCCGCCGCTGAACGCCCCCGCCACCAGCGAGGAAATCCTGCGTGCAATCGACGCCGTCACCGCGAAGCTCGCCAGCTGAACACCAAAAAATAGGGACGGACCCTGTTTTTCAGGAAACATCAAACAGGGCTCCGGTTCCCGGAGGGTAGTTGAATCATGAACGAATGGCTGACGACAACCGCCCAGCCGGCGGTGCTGGTGACGGTGGCGCGGGTCGAGGGATCGGCGCCGCGCGAGCCGGGCGCGAAGTTTCTGGTGACGACAAGCACGCTGCACGACACGATCGGCGGCGGCCACCTGGAGCTGCGCGCGGTGGAAATCGCCCGCGAGATGCTGGCGAAGGGCGCCACCGGGGTGCGCCATGAGCGCTTCGGCCTCGGCCCGAGCCTGGGCCAGTGCTGCGGCGGCGTCGTCTGGCTGCTGTTCGAACCGGTGACGGAGTCCGTCGCCGAAGCGCTCACCCTGCTGCGTGGCAATCGGCATGACGACTTCTGGCGCGTCGCGTCGATCGCCGGCCGGCCACGCAACGCGGTGTTCGATGCGCAAGGCACGCTGGTCGCCGGAGACGCCGACCTGCTGGCTCATCTGCCGCACAGCTTCCCGCGCACCTCCAGCGCGATCGTGCTGCCGGAGGGCTGGCTGGTCGACCCGGTCGCCGCGCCGGCGTCGCACCTGGTGCTGTTCGGCGCCGGCCATGTCGGCGCCGCCATCGTGCGGGCGCTGGCCGAACTGCCGTGCACGATCACCTGGGTGGACGAGCGCGACGACATGTTCCCCGCGCAGGTGCCGGCCAACGTGATCGTCGAAGCCACCGATACGCCGGAAGCCGTGGTAGCATCGGCCCCGCCCGGCGCCAGCTATCTGGTGCTGACCCACAGCCATGCGCTGGACGAGCGCCTGTCCGCCGCCATCCTGGCACGCGACGACGTGGGCTGGTTCGGCCTGATCGGCTCGAAAACAAAGCGCGTGCTGTTCGAACGCCGGCTGGCCGCGCGCGGATTGCCGGCCGACCGCATCGGCGCGATGGTCTGCCCGATCGGCCTGCCCGGCATTACCGACAAGGCACCCGCCGCCATTGCCGTCTCCGTGGCGGCGCAATTACTGATGACCTGGGAAGCGCAGGCACACGGCGCCGCCGCGATGCCGCGCCAGCCCGCCCTGCAAGAGAACTGACATGCAAACCAACCCGAACGTGCAGGCCTACCGCGCCGGCCTGCTGACCTTCCATGCCGACCCGGCCTTCAGCGAGCGGGCCCATTCCTGGTACGAGGATGGCCTGCTGATCGTTTCCAACGGCAAGATCCAGGCCGCCGGAGACTGGGCCACGCTGCACGCCACGCTGCCGCCGGATACCCCGGTGACGGACTACCGCGGCAAGATCATCACGGCCGGCTTCATCGACGCCCACATCCACTACCCGCAGACCGACATGATCGCCTCCCCGGCACCGGGCCTGCTGCCATGGCTGGAGCAGTACACATTCCCGACCGAGCGCGCGTTCGCGGACCCGGCCCATGCGGCGAACGTCGCCGAGTTCTTCCTCGACGAGCTGCTGCGCGTGGGCACCACCACGGCGCTGGTGTACTGCACCGTGCACCCGCAATCGGTGGATGCGTTCTTCACCGCCAGCGAAGCGCGCGGCCTGCGCATGATCGGCGGCAAGGTGATGATGGACCGCCATTGCCCGGACTTCCTGTGCGACACGGCCGAGCGGGGCGCCCTCGAATCGGAAGAGCTGATCGGGCGCTGGCACAACCATGGCCGCTCGCAGTACGCGATCACGCCGCGCTTCGCGCCAACGTCGACCGAGGCGCAGATGGAACTGGCCGGCGCACTGGCCCGCAAGTACCCGGACACCTACCTGCAAACCCACGTCTCCGAGAACGAGGAAGAATGCCGCTGGGTCAAGCAGCTGTATCCACAGGCGCGCAGCTACCTCGACGTGTACGACCGCTACGGCATGCTGCGCCCGCGCGCCGTGTTCGGCCACTGCATCTGGCTCGACGACGGCGACCGCGCCCGGCTGGCCGAGACGCAGTCGGCGGCGGCAGTCTGTCCCACGTCGAACCTGTTCCTGGGCAGCGGTCTGTTCGATTTCGAGGAAGCCGACAAGGCCGGCATGCTGATGGCGCTGGCCACCGACGTGGGTGGCGGCACCTCGTTCTCGATGTTGCAAACGATGAATGAAGCCTATAAAGTAGCGCGCTTGAAAGGCAGCTACCTGCCCGCGCTGCGCATGTTTTACCTGTCCACGCTGGGCGCCGCGCGCAGCCTGCACCTGGACGGCACGATCGGCAGCCTGGCCGCCGGCAATGAGGCCGATTTCATCGTGCTCGATCCGCAGGCCACGCCGCTGCTGGCGCGCCGCACGGCCCGCACGGAAAGCCTCGAAGAGATGCTGTTCGCGCTGGCCCTGCTGGGCGACGACCGCGTGATCGCGGCCACGTATTCGGCCGGCAAGCGGGTGCACGTGCGGGAGAGCTGACTTTCTCACCTTTTACGAGAGAGTGCCATGCAACCACGAATCGCCCCCCGTCTCATCGCCGCCGCCCTTGCTGCGGCTTTCACCTGCGGTGCCCAGGCGAAAACCGGCAACGAAGACATCGTCAAGCGCCATTTCGCCACGCTGGTCGCCAGCCCGGCGAAAACCGCGGAACTGACGATGTTCATGACGATGATGCCGAAGGGCGGCGACCTGCACCACCATTACTCCGGCGCCATCTATGCCGAGCAGTACCTGGAATGGGTGGACCGGCAGGGCTACTGCGTCAACAAGACCAACTTCCGCATCACCAGCGACAAGGCGGCCGTCGAGGCGGAACGCGCCAAGCCCAACGGCCTGCGCAACTGCGTGTCCGGCGCCGACCTGGTGGCCGACAACGACACCTACCGCAAGCTGCTGCAGAAATGGTCGACGCTGGACTTCCACAACCATTCGACCGACCAGGCGCCGCCCGACCAGACCTTCTTCGACACGTTCGGCTACTTCGGCCCGGTGGCGTCGACCAACACCAACGAAGGCCTGCGCACGCTGAAGACCCGCGCCATCGCCGAGAACCTGTCGTACATCGAAACCATCTTCGAGCTGGCGCCGATGACGCCCGATGCGGCCTTCGACAACATGGTGGGCGCGCCCGGTTTCCAGCCGGCGCAACTGGATGCTGCGCTGGCGAAGTTCACCGCGCAGCTGGAAGCGAATCCCGCCTTCGCCCGCGGCATCGCCGACTATGTCGCCAACGTCGAGAAGAGCGCCGCCGGCATCGACGACGAGCGCTTCACGATGCGCTATCAGCCGTACGTACTGCGCTTCCTGTCGCCGTCGGCCGTGTATTCGCAGATGCTGGCCAGCTTCAAGCTGGCGCAGGCGAACCCGCTGATCGTCGGCGTCAACATCGTCGGCCAGGAAAGCCTGCACGTGTCGATGCGCGACTACAGCCTGCACATGCAAATGTTCCGCTTCCTGAAGGCGAAGTACCCGGAAGTGAAAACGGCGCTGCATGCCGGCGAACTGCGCCTCGGCATCGTGCCGCCGGAAGGACTGGCGTTCCACATCGCCGAAGCGGTGAACATTGCCGGCGCCAACCGCATCGGCCATGGCCTGGACATCGCGCACGAGCAGGATGCGCTGGCAGTGATGAAGACGATGCGCGAGCGCCGCATTCCCGTCGAGGTCAACCTGACCAGCAACGAGTTCATCCTGGGCGTCAAGGATGGCGAGCATCCGGTCGAACTGTACCGCCGCTATGGCGTGCCGTTCGTGCTGTCCACGGATGACGCCGGCGTCACGCGCCATAGCCTGTCGAACGAGTACGTGCTGTTCGCCACGCGTTACAAGACCGACTACGCCGAAATCAAGAAACTGTCGTACGACAGCATCCGCTATGCCTTCCTGGCAGAGGCGGACCGCAAGCGGCTGATCAGGCAGCTGGATGAACGGTTTGCGAAGTTCGAGGCGGAGATTGCCAGCGCACAGCCCGGCAAGCCATAAGGCCCCGAACCACAGGGTGCGGCGCGCCCGGCATGACCTTGGCATGACCTTGGCATGACCTTGGCATGACCGCGGCATGACCTCGGCATGTGGTAGCGCGAGCATTTCCATTGCGCTAACTACCTCTTAAAAGACCGATCCCGGCTGCAACGGCCGGGATCTTGCAGGATTTAAATTCTTTCCTGCTAATTTTGTGGTCAATGCGCTACAGTTTTGTAGCAACTCCGCAGCATTTTTATTATTTCTAAATGAAATAATTTCACGCAATCTCGCCGCATCTATAATCCCGCCGTCAGCTGACCCCAGCAAACACCGTCATTCATGGCGTCTTCATGTCGATTTATTTGAGCCGCATATAAATGCGCTTGTTAAATCGAATTTGTCATGATTTTTGCAGTCATGCATAGTTGACTGGAAGCTATGTCATGTTAGCCGGTTCCCGGTCACGCAGGTGTCATGAAACCGTCATAAAGCTGTCACGACCGTGACATTGTATACAGCTAAAGTTTCGGGTCGGCTAAGCAGTTGGCAACATCAAGTAAAGCGTGGCAGGGAGAGCGGGTTCACCCGATCCGTCTTGAACTGCCATTAAATTCGTCCATTTTGGGGTTAAATAATGATGAATCACAAACGGCTCCGGCTTACGCAGATCGCGCTGAGCCTGTCCATCGCACTGGCAGCGGTACCGGCCATCGCTCAGAATACGACCTCCGCCATCGGCGGTCGCATCTCGGGCGCCGACGGCAATCCTGCCTCCGGTGCGCAGGTCAGCATCCTGCACGTGGAGTCTGGTTCCGTCAGCAACGTCACAACCGATGCCCAGGGCCGCTACGTTGCCCGCGGCCTGCGCGTGGGTGGTCCGTACACGATCACGATCACGCAGAACGGCGTGACTGAAAAGCGCGAAGGCGTGTTCATCGCGCTGGCCGAAACGGCTGCCGTCGATGCGCAGCTGGGCCAGGCGATGCAGACCGTGACCGTTACCGGCACCAACGCACGCAATGACCGCTTCTCGAAGACGGCAATGGGTACCGGCACCAATATCGGCCCGACGGAACTGGCCATCCAGGCGTCGATCAACCGCAACCTGCAGGACTACGCACGCACCGACCCCCGCGTGTCGCAGACCGACAAGGAGCGTGGCGAAATCTCCGTGGCCGGCCAGAACAGCCGCTACAACTCGCTGACGATCGATGGCGTGGCCGTGTCCGATACGTTCGGCCTGGAAGCTTCCGGCTCCCCGACCGCGAAGCAGCCGATCTCGATCGAAGCGATCCAGTCGGTGCAGGTCAACGTCGCCAACTACGACGTGACGCAGAAGGGCTACACGGGCGGCAACATCAACGCCGTGACCAAGTCCGGCACCAACGACGTGAAGGGCAGCGTCTACTACGTCTTCCGTAACGACAAGACCGCTGGCGAGCGCTTCAACCAGACCGATGGCACCTACTACGATCCGGCCCCGTTCAAGGAAACCACCAAGGGTGCAACCGTCGGCGGCCCGCTGATCAAGGACAAGCTGTTCATCTTTGCCAACTACGAAAAGCTGGAATCGACCCGCGCCGCGCCATCCTTCGGCCCGATCGGCAGCTCGATGACCAACGTGGGCGTGACGCAAGCCGCCATCGACCAGGCGCAACAGATTGCCCAGAGCACCTACGGCCTGGACATCGGTAGCTCCCAGGTTCCTGGCGGTACGATGCTGGCAGTGACCGACAAGCTGCTGAAACTCGACTGGAACATCAGCGACGACCATCGCGCCATGTTCCGCTGGTCCAAGACCGAGCAGACCGAGCCGTTCTTCTCCGGCCTGAGCGCCACCGGCATCTCGCTGAACTCGCAGTGGTACCAGCAGAACAAGGTCATCGAGACCAAGGTTGCCCAGCTGACCTCGGACTGGTCGCCGACGTTCTCGACTGAAATCAAGCTGTCGACGCGCGACTACGACAGCGTGCCGACCGTGAACGCGATGCTGCCGACCGTCGGCCTGCGTTTCTCCGGTCCGCTGGCTGCCGGCGCGCCAGCCGGCCTGTCCACCGCTAACCGCTTCGTCAACTTCGGTACCGACAACAGCCGCCAGCGCAATGTGCTGGGCACGAAGACGGACGACGTCTACGTGGGCGGCAACCTGCTGCTGGGCGACCATGAAGTGAAATTTGGCGCCGACTACCAGAAGAACGAAATCTACAACGCGTTCCTGCAGAACGTGTACGGCAACTACACGTTCGCCTGCCAGACCGGCATCGGCTACGATTTCCTGGGCGGCGCAAACCTGGCTTCGTGCACGAACAGCGCAAGCGAAGTGCAGCAGGCCGTGCTGGAGAACTTCCGCCGTGGCCGTCCGGTGTCCTACCAGACGCAGGTGGCCAACGCCGGCTACTCGCTGGAAGATGCCGTGGCCCGCTTCACGATGAAGAACACCGGCGTGTTCGTGCAGGACACCTGGACGGTGACCCCGCGCCTGACCGTGATGGCAGGTGTCCGCCTGGACAAGATCGACGTGCCTGAACGTCCGCTGGCCAATGCCGCGCTGGCGGCAGCACCGGGTGCGCTGAACGCCGCCGGCCGCGCCACGGGTGGTTTCGGCATCGACAACGCCAACACGTTCGATGGCCAGAAGCTGTGGCAACCGCGCGTCGGCTTCAACTACAGTGCGGACACCAAGCGCCGCACGCAGATCCGCGGTGGCGCCGGCCTGTTCCAGGGTGCCGCCATGAGCGTCTGGCTGGGCAATCCGTTCCAGAACGCCGGCGTGGCAACGTCGACGATCGGTTGCGGCATCAGTGGCTTCGCCAACTGCGCCACCACCGGCGGCGTGTTCAGCGCGGACATCAACAACCAGCCGCGCTTCACGGGTACCCCGTCGGCCGCCTCGGTGGACGTGCTGGCCGCCGGCCTGCGCCAGCCTGCCGTGTGGAAGATGAACCTCGCCGTCGATCATGAGCTGCCTTGGTACGGCATGACGGTCGGCGCGGAATTCCTGAAAACGGATGCACGCGACGCGATCTACTACCGCAACCTGAACATCGGCGACGCCACCCGCACCGGTACCGACGGCCGCTCGCTGTATTACACGCCGCAGGGCTTCAATACGGCATGCTGGGATGCCAGCGGCAACAGCATCACCAGCGGTGCATGCAGCACCTCGCGCACCCGTGCACAGTCGAACCAGGCATTCGCCAACGTGCTGGTTGCCACCAACACGAAGAAGGGTGGCAGCAGCGTGGCTACCCTGCAGCTGAGCCGTCCGATGAGCGCCGGCTGGGCATGGAATGCGGCCTATACGTACACCGAATCGAAGGAAGTGTCGCCGCTGACGTCGTCGACCTCGAACTCGAACTGGTCGGGCCGTTCCGTGTTCAACCCGAACGAGGACGTGGAAGCCAACTCCAGCTACCTGGTGAAGGATCGTATCAGCGGTTCCGTCAGCTTCCAGAAGCGCTTCTTCGGTACCTATCGCACCACGATGGGCGTGTTCTATGAAGGCCGTTCCGGCAAGCCGTACAGCTGGACGTTCAACAACGACGCCAACGGCGATGGCCTGGGCGGCAACGACCTGATGTACATCCCGACGGCATTCGGTGCCGGCGAAGTGGTGTTCAAGGGCGACACGGCCACCAGCCACGCCAACGAGGAGCGCTTCTGGGCGATCGTCGACCAGTACCGTGGCCTGCGCAATTCGGCCGGCGGCGTCGTCAAGCGCAACAACAGCTTCTCGTCGTGGACCAACAACTTCGACATGCGCATCTCCCAGGAAGTGCCGGGCCTGTGGCAAGGCCACAAGGGCGTGTTCACGCTGGATATCCTGAACGTGGGTAACCTGCTGAACAAGAAGTGGGGCCGCATCGAGGAAGTGGGCTTCCAGTCCGCCGGCGCGCAAGCCCGTTCGTTCGTCGACGTGGTGGGCCTGGATGGCCAGGGCCGCTACATCTACCAGATGCGCGACAAGGTGGAAGACCTGACCGTGCGCCAGGAAAAAGGCGAATCGCAGTGGGCCCTGCAGGCCACCGTGAAGTACGAATTCTGAGGTTCGTGCAAGCTTAGCTTGACTTGAAGCCGGTGCAGTACGAGCCGGCCAAAAACCGGCACAAGTGCCGGTTTTTTTCATCTGTAACACAAGGTATCAACGCGTCGGCCGCGCTGTTTTTGCCCGGCAGTCGTCGGTACAATACACGGTCGCGTTCCACACCTTTTCCATGAAACTTACACTGCATACTCTCGCCCTGGCGGCGGCGCTGACCGCGCTCGCCGGGTGCGCAACGCCGCCTTCCAACCCGGCGGCGACCGAGATCAACCTGGTCGCCATCAACGACCTGCACGGCAACCTGGAAGCCACCAAATTCACCTACAGCGGCACCGGCGACAAGTCGCCGCGCACCGTGATGGCCGGCGGCATCGACACCATCGCCGGCGCGCTGCAGCAATGGCGGCGCGAAGACAGCGAACTGCTGCTGGTCGGCGCCGGCGACATGATCGGCGCCAGCCCGGCGCTGTCGGCGATGTGGGCCGACGAGCCGACCATCGCCGCGCTGGACATGCTGGGCCTCGCCGTCACCTCGGCCGGCAACCATGAATTCGACGGCGGGCGCAAGGAACTGCTGCGCCAGCAGCACGGCGGCTGCGATTCGCCGCGGCCGGACAAGGCCTGCAAGTTCGACGCGCAGTACGGCGGCGCGAAGTTCGGCTACCTGGCGGCCAATGTCGTCGAAGCGAACAGCGGCAGGACGATCCTGCCGGCCTACCGCATCCTCGAATCCAAGGGCGTCAAGATCGCCTTCATCGGCGCCGTGCTGAAGGAAACCGCCGACGTGGTGGTGGCTTCCGGCATCGCCGGCCTGCGCTTCACCGACGAAGCCGATGCCGTCAACCGCCTGCTGCCGGAACTGCGCGCGCAGGGTGTCGGCGCCTTCGTGGTGCTGATCCACCAGGGCGGCCGCACCGAAGCGCCGTTCGACCAGCAGTATTGCAACAACCTGGAAGGCGAGATCCTGCCGGTGGTGAAGCGGCTCGACCCTGCCATCAGGCTCGTGATCAGCGGCCATTCGCACAAGGGCTACCTGTGCAAGGTGGGCAATACGGTCGTCACGCAGGCGCAGATGGGCGGGCACATGCTGTCGCGCATCAAGCTGATGGTCGACCGGCAGACCGGCAAGGTCGTCGACGTCGACGCACGCAACGTCGTCATCGAGCAGGGCGCGTATCCGTCCGAGCCGAAGGTGGCCGCTTACCTCGACAGCGTGCGCGAGCGCAGCAACCGCGAACTGGCCAGGCCGGTCGCGCGTATCGCCGTGCCGGCCGTCACGCGCGGCGGCGACGAAGGCGACGAATCGGCGCTCGGCAACCTGATCGCCGATGCCACGCTGCTGGCGGGCCGGCCGTTCGGAGCGCAGATCGCGTTCATGAACCGCGGCGGCATCCGCCGGGCCCTGGAAGCGGGCGCCGGCAACGTGGTCACGAAGGGCCAGGCCCTGGCCACGCTGCCGTTCGGGAACACGCTGGTGGTGATGGACATGACCGGTGCGCAGATCCGCACGCTGCTGGAGCAGCAGTGGGTGGCGGACAAGGTGCACGTGCGCGGCCTGCTGCAGGTTTCCGAAGGTTTTACGTATCGCTACGATGCGGGCCGGCCGGAAGGTTCGCGCGTGCTGGACGTCACCCTGAACGGCACCCCGCTGGACGACAGCGCGACGTACCGCGTGGCCACCAACAATTTCCTGGCCGGCGGCAACGATGCATTCCCGATGTTCGCCAACGGCACCAACCGCGCCGAAACGGGTATCCGCGACGTCGATTCGCTGAACGACTACCTGGCGCGCCGCGACGCGGAGGGCAAGCCGGCGGGCCTGGCGCCCGATCGGCCGCGCATCCAGCGCACCCAGGCCCCATGACAAGGAACCGATGATGAAACGACTGATCCTGTGCGGCGTGCTGGCCGCGTGCTTCGGCAGCGCCCATGCCGACTTCCGCATTCCCGGCTTCGAACTGGTGCAGACCGCACCGGTGGAAACCACGCTGGCGAACGCCGATCTGCGCGATCCCGTCACCGTCTGGTGCGAGCTGTTCGACAACGCGAAGAACGACATCGCGATCGGCCAGTTTTATGCGGCCAGCAAGCCGGGTGCGCCGTTTGAGAAAGTGATCGAGCGCCTGGCGGCGGCCGGGCAGCGCGGCGTGAAGATCCGCTTCCTGATGGACAAGAAGGGCGTCGGCCTGTCCGATGCCGCCACGCTGGAGCGGCTGCGCGCGATCCCGAACCTGGAACTGCGCATCCTCGATTTCAGCCAGCTGACGGGCAATGGCATCATCCACGCCAAGTACGTGCTGGCCGATGGCAAGCGGGCCTTCGTCGGCAGCCAGAACTTCGACTGGCGCGCATTCACGCACATCCATGAAACCGGCCTGCTGGTCGACGATGCCGCGATCGTCGCGCAGATCAAGGCGATCTTCGAGCAGGACTGGAGCGCGCAGGCGCGCCTGGCGCAAGGCGGCAAGGTGGCACCGCTGCAGCAGAAGTCTCTTGCCGCTCCGGCCACGCTGCTGGCGCAACCGTCGTATCTGCTGGCCAGCCCGGCGGCCTACAACCCGCCCGGCGTCGCCGATTCCGAGACCGGCCTGCCGGCACTGCTGGCCGAGGCAAAGGAGGAAGTGCGCGTGCAGCTGCTCGACTACGCACCGCTGTCGTATGGCCCGAACGGCACGCGGCCGTATTACGCCGTGGTCGACAACGCCGTGCGCGCGGCCGCCAACCGTGGCGTGAAGGTCAAGCTGATGGTGTCGAACTGGAACCTCGAGCACAAGACCCTGCCGTACCTGAAAAGCCTGGCCGTGCTGCCGAATGTGGAAATCCGCGTCGTCACCTTGCCGAAGGCATCGACCGGCTTCATCCCGTTTGCCCGCGTGATCCACTCGAAGACGATGGTCATCGACGGCAAGCTGGCATGGGTCGGCACCAGCAACTGGGCGGGCGGCTACTTCGACCTGTCGCGCAATCTTGAAATCGTGATGCGCAACGAGCAGATGGCGCGGCGCATCGCCGCGCTGCAGGAACAGGTGTGGAGCTCGCCGTATGCGCAGCCGCTCGACATCAACAGGGACTACCCGAAACCACAGAAAGCTTCAGAACAATGAAACGACTTGCATGCATGCTGGCGCTGGCCGGCGCCTTCGCCACCGTCGCGCCGTCCTCCGCCCTGGCATGGGGCAACGACGGCCACCGCGCCGTGGGCGCCATCGCCGCCAAGCTGCTCAAGGGCAGCGTCGCCGAGCAGCGCATCGCCGCGCTGCTGCTGCCGGGCGAAACGCTGGAATCGATCGCCGTCTGGGCCGATTGCGTGAAGGGCACGTGGTGCGGCCCGCAGACGCCGGAAATGCAGGCCTACGTGGCCGCCAATCCGAAGCACTCCGAATACCACTACACCGACGTGCCATTCCAGCTGAGTGCCTACCACGACCACGCGCCCGGCACGTTCGAGGACGACATCGTGCAGACCCTGAAGTCGGCGATCCTGGTCCTGCAGGGCAAGGACACACCGGAGTCCAACCCGCACAAGTTCACGCCGCGCCAGGCGCTTCTCGTCGTGGCCCACCTGGCCGGCGACATCCACCAGCCGCTGCACGTGGGCGCCGCCTTCGTCAGCAAGGATGGCCGCTTCGTGGTGCCGAAGACGCACGCCGAGATCGACGAACTGAACATCTTCGATTCGCGCGGCGGCAACAACCTGCTGCTCGACGACGCGCTCATCGCGTCGATCGGCAACCGGCACATTCCGCCCGGCGCCCCGCCGAAAACGGGTGCGAGCGCGCCGAAGACAAAACCGTTCCACTCGTACTGGGACACCACCGTCGTCGACTACGCCTTCCGCCGATCCAGCACGCGCACGCCCGAACAGTTCGCGCAGTACGCCATCGACAGGAAGCCGGCGGTACCCGTCAACACCGGCGACGCGGCCACCTGGCCCTACCAGTGGGCCAACGATTCGCTGGCCGTATCGAAACTGGCGCACATGGACGTGACCCTGGGTGCCGCCACCACGCAGACGTCGAAGAGCAGCGGCACCAGCTACAAGGTATGGGCCCTGAACGTGCCGGACGACTACCCGGTGCCATCGTCCGCGCTGGCGCGGCAGCAGCTGGTCAAGGGGGGCTACAACCTGGCCGCGCTGTTGAAGGAGATCTGGCCGGAGGTGTAATCCAAATCCGGTGGCTGCGTGAGGGGCGTGGAGCATGCTCCACGAAACCCCATCAAGCCACCGGTCTTCGTTTTATGCCAGCGTCACCTCGATCCCCATCTCCCGATAAGGCAGCAGCAGCGCGTCATCCACGCCGCGGTTGACGATGATGTGATCCACGGTCGCCAGCGGCGCGATCTGGAACGGCGCCGCGGTGCCCAGCTTTTCAGGCGACGCCAGCACCACCGTGCGCTGCGCATGCGCCGACAGCGCGCGCTTCATCGCGGCCTCGTCGAAATCCCCCGTCGTGATGCCGGCCTCCGGGTCCAGGCTGCACACGCCCATGAAGAACAGGTCCGCACGGAACTGGCCCACCGCTTCCACCGCCGCGGCACCCATCGCCACGATCGAGTGCTTGAACAGGCGGCCGCCGATGATGATCACGTCCACTTCCGGGTGCCCGACCAGCTCCACCGCCACCGACGGGCTGTGCGTGATGACGCTCGCGCGCAGGTCGCGGGGCAGGGCGCGCGCCAGCTGCACGGCGGTGGTACCGCCGTCGATGAACACTACCTGGCCCGGCCGGATCATTGCCGCGGCCGCGCGCGCAATGGCCGGCTTGGCATCCGTCGACAGCTTTTCGCGTACCGCGAAATTGCCCTGCGCTGGCGAGGCAGGCAGGGCGCCGCCGTGCACGCGCTGCAGCAGTCCTTCCTTTGCCAGCTCGCGCAGGTCGCGCCGAATCGTATCCTCGGACAAGCCCAGCGATTCGCTCAGGGTCTTGGCGACGATCTGTCCTTCTTCCTTCAGGAGGCGGAGCAGCAGCTCCTTGCGCTGGCGGGTCAGCATTGCACGATTTTCCTTGAAATTGCACGAGATCGCATGATAGCCTAAAAAAGAACATTGAACATGCAAAGGAGCGATCATGCACGTGCGTATCCGCGAAGTCCGGACCCTGGCCGACGACTGGTACCTGCTGAAGAAAACCACGTTCGACTACCGCCGGCGCGACGGCAGCTGGCAGACGATGTCGCGCGAAACCTACGATCGCGGCCACGGCGCCGTGATCCTGCTGTACAACCTGGCCCGCCGCACCGTCGTGCTGGTCCGGCAATTCCGCTTTCCCGCCTACGGCTACGGCGGCACCCATGACGGCTACCTGATCGAAGCGCCCGCCGGCCTGCTGGACGCCGCCTCGCCCGAAGAACGCATCCGCGCCGAAGCCGCCGAGGAGACCGGCTTCCATGTCGAGCATGTGCGGCGCGTCTTCGACGCCTTCATGAGCCCCGGCTCCGTCACCGAGCGGCTGCACTTCTTCGTCGCCGAATACGACGCCACCCATCGCGCCGACGATGGCGGCGGCGTGGCGGCCGAAGGCGAAGACATCGAAGTGCTGGAACTCGGCATCGACGACGCGCTGGCCATGATCGCCGACGGCCGCATCGAAGACGGCAAGACCATCATGCTGCTGCAGCACGCCGCACTGTTTTTGTTTCCCAAAACCGGGGTCTGACCCCGAATTTTAGAAATATTTCCAAAAACTGGGGTCTGACCCCGGTTTAAGGAAACACTGCGGCGAAAAAAAAGCCTGCGGGTTAAGCAGGCTTTCGGGGCAGGGCAGGGGACGCTTACCGTGACTTCACGAACGGCACGCCGATCGCCTTCGGTGCCACCGACTTGGCCATCAGTCCCGCCAGCACGATCACGGTGACGACATACGGCACCATCTGGATCAGCGCGCCAGGGATGCGGCCGACCACCGGCAGGTCGACGCCTTCCAGCTGGATCTGCACGGCGCCGAAGAAGCCGAACATCAGGCAGCCGAGGAAGGTGTAGAACGGCCGCCAGTTGCCGAACACCATGGCGGTCAGCGCCAGGTAGCCGGCGCCCGCCGACATGTCGCGCAGGAAGAAGCCGCTCTGCACGATCGCCAGGTAGGCGCCGGAGAACGAGCACAGGATGCCGGCGATCAGCATGGCCGCGTAGCGGGTACGTTCGACGGAAACGCCGGCCGCGTCGGCGGCATGCGGGTTCTCGCCGCAGGCGCGCAGGCGCAGGCCGAAGCGCGTGTGGTACAGCACCCAGTGCACCAGCGGCACCAGCGCGAACGCCAGGTAGACCAGGATCGTGTGGCCGCCCAGCAGCTGCGTCCAGATCCAGCCCAGCACCGGCACGTCGGCCACGGCCGCGCTGCCCGGCAGCACGATCTCCGACAGGCGCGCCTCGCCCAGGTCCGGCGTGCGGCCGCCCTGCTGGAAGAAGTACTGCGCCACCACGAACGTCAGCCCGCTCATCGCGATGTTGATGGCGATGCCGGCCACCAGCTGGTTGCCCTTCTGCGTGATGGCGATGGCGCCCTGCAGCAGCGCCAGTATCACGGAAGCGCCCATGCCGGCCAGGATGCCGTACCACGGGTTCTGCGTGGTGAAGGCGACGGCCGCCGAGACGAACGCCGAGGCGAGGATCTTGCCTTCCAGGCCGATGTCGACGACGCCGGAGCGTTCCGCGAACAGGCCGGCCATCGCCGCGAACAGCAGCACGGGCGAATTGCGCACGGTGGAGACGACGATGCTGCCGAGGTGGAGGTCTTCGAAACTCATGCTTGTTTCCCCTTGAGCAGTTTGGCCAGCGCCGGCGCATACAGGTTTTCCATCGCGCCGCAGAACAGGATGATCAGGCCCTGGATGAGAATCACCATCTCGGGCGGGATGTTCGGTTTTTCCAGCGACAGGTCGAAGCCGCCCTGGGTCAGCGCGCCGAACAGCACGGCCGACAGGAAGATGCCGACCGGGTGCTGGCGGCCCATCAGCGCAATCGCGATGCCGATGAAGCCAGCGCCGCCGACGAAGTTCAGCGACAGGTAATGCGTCGAACCCATGATCGAGTTGACGGCGCCCAGGCCGGCCAGCGCGCCGGAGATCAGCATCGTCACGATGATCATCGCCGAGATCTTCACGCCGGCGTAGTGCGCGGCATGCTGGTTCAGGCCCGTGGCGCGCAGCTTGTAGCCCCACGAGGAGCGCGACACCATCACGCCGTACACGGCCAGCGCGATGATGGCCAGGAAGAAGCTGATGTTGAGCGGCGTATCGCCCAGCACCGGCAGCCAGTCGGACAGGCGGGGCAGCTCGGCGCCCGGCGCAAATACGCGGCTGGCGGTATTCTGTTCGCCCGGCGGGATCAGGTACTTGACGATCACGAAGTTCATCAGCGAGGCGGCGATGAAGTTGAACATGATCGTGGTGACGACGATGTGGCTGCCCCGTTTCGCCTGCAGGTAGCCGGGAACGAAAGCCCACAGCGCGCCGAACAGCGCGGCGCCCAGCATGCCCGCGGGGATCAGCAGGTACCAGGGCAGGCTGGCGTCGAAGGCCAGCATGGCGATGGTCAGGCCCAGGCCGCCCAGGTACATCTGCCCTTCGGCGCCGATATTGAACAGGCCCGCCTGCATCGCCACCGAGACCGCCAGCCCGGTGAAGACAAAGGTCGACGCGTAGAACAGCGTGTAGGCCAGGCCTTCCGGATTGACCACCGCGCTGTTGACGAGGATCTGCATCGATTCGACGGGATCCTCGCCCAGCAGGTGGATCACCAGCGCGGTGACGAGCAGCGCCGACAGCAGATTCAGAAGAGGCAGGACGATGCCGGTTGCCCAGCGTGGCATATCGTTGGTTGTCATGACTTGTGCATCCCGCCCATCAGCAAGCCGATGCGGGTGGTATCGAATTCATTGATCGGCAGTTCGCCGGTGATGCGGCCGCCGCACATCACGAGGATGCGGTCGGCCAGCGCGCGTACTTCTTCCAGTTCCACCGACACCAGCAGGATCGCCACGCCGGCGTCGCGCAGGGCGAGCAGCTGCGTGTGGATCGCCTCGATGGTGCCGATGTCGACGCCGCGCGTGGGCTGGCCCACCAGCATCAGCTTCGGTTTGGCGAGCACTTCGCGTGCGATGACGACTTTCTGCTGGTTCCCGCCGGAGAGCAGGCCGATGCGCAGGTCCGGGTTCGGCGGCCGCACGTCGAATTCGCGCAGCAGGCCGGCGCAACGCTCGGCGATATGCTTGAAGTCGAACAGCCCCCAGCGGCCCTTGACGTGGTCCTGGTAGCCGAAGAAGGTGTTGTCCATCACGCTGAAATTCTTCACGACGCCGTCGCGCAGCCGGTCTTCCGGCACGTGGGCGATGCCCAGGTTGCGGAACACCCGCGGCAGGCCGTCGGCATCGTGGCGCTTGTAGGGCAGGGGGCTGCCTTCGAAGTCGGCGCTGCCGGCGGTGGGCAGGCGCATGCCGGACAGGATTTCCATCAGCTCGCTCTGGCCATTGCCGGAGACGCCCGCGATCGCGACGATCTCGCCGGCGCGCAGCGTGAAGCCGATGTCTTCCAGCAGCGAGACGCCGGCGCTGTCCTTCAGCGCCAGGCCTTTGACTTCCAGCACCGGCGCGCCCGGCTTGTAGGGGCCGCGCGGCAGGTTGTTCTCGATCGGCCGGCCCACCATCATGTTGGCCAGCGCTTCCTTCGACGTTTCCGCCGTCTGGACCGCGCCCACCACGCGGCCGCCGCGCATCACGGTCACGGTATCCGTGATGTCCATGATTTCCTGCAGCTTGTGGGTGATCAGGATGATCGTCTTGCCCTGTTCCTTGAACAGCCGGAGGATCTCGAACAGCGACGCGGTTTCCTGGGCGGTCAGCACGGCGGTCGGCTCGTCCAGGATCAGGATGTTGGCGCTGCGGTAGATCTGCTTGAGGATTTCCACGCGCTGCTGCGCGCCCACGGACAGGTCGTGGATCGTGGCCAGCGGATCGACATCGAGCCGGTAGCGTTCGCAGATCTCGCGCAGTTTGCGCTCCGCTTCGGCGCGGTGCGAAGCGAGGCGGAAACCGCCCTCGGTGCCGAGCATCACGTTGTCGAGCACGGTCATGTTATCGACCAGCATGAAGTGCTGGTGCACCATGCCGATGCCGAGGCGGATGGCTTCCTGGCTGGAGCGGATCTGGCATTCGCGGCCGTCGAGCAGGATGCTGCCGGCGTCGGCATGGTAATAGCCGTACAGGATGCTCATCAGCGTCGACTTGCCGGCGCCGTTCTCGCCCACCAGGCCATGGATGGCGCCCTTGGCGATCGCGAAGCTGACATCCGTGTTCGCCTTCACGGCGCCGAAGTGCTTGGAGATGCCGCGGAATTCAACAGCTGGCTGCATAGGAGTTTTCAGGTCGTGTTTTACTGAAAAACGCGCCGCGGAGCGGAGCTCCGGGCGCGTTCTTGTTTGTGATACCGGTAAATCAGGCCGGGCAGGCAGTGCCCGAGCGGATGTCGATGACCTTTGTCTTGCCGTCGATGATGTCCTTGCGGGCACCCAGCACGCGCTTTTCGATCTCCGGCGTGATCAGCTTGCGGTTGTTGGCATCGAGTGCCCAGTCCACGCCGCCTTCCTTGATGCCCTTGGCGGTGACGCCGCCCTTCCAGGTGCCGTTCTTCATCTGCATGAAGCTGTCGTACACGGCATTGTCCACGCGCTTGACCATCGAGGTCAGCATCGTGCCCGGATAAAGGTGGTTCTGGTTCGAATCCACGCCGATCGCCAGCTTGCCTTTTTCCTTGGCCATCTGCAGCGTGCCCATGCCCGAGCCGCCGGCCACGGCGAACACCACGTCCACGCCGCGCTCGAATTGCGAGCGGGCCAGTTCGCCGCCCTTGGCCGGATCGTTCCAGGCGGCGGCGGTGGTGCCGACCATGTTCTGCACGATCTCGGATTTCTTGTCGACGGACTTCGCGCCCTGCGCGTAGCCGCAGGCAAAGGTGCGGATCAGCGGAATGTCGATGCCGCCGATGAAGCCCAGCTTTTTCGACTTCGACGCCATCGCGGCGGCCACGCCCACCAGGTAAGAGCCTTCTTCTTCCTTGAACGTGATCGAATTCACGTTATTGCCCTGTGCCACGCCGTCGATCAGCACGAAACGCACGTTGGGGAATTCCTTGGCCACTTTCTGCACGGCCTGCGTCTGCGCGAAGCCGATCGAAGCAATCAGGTCGAGTTTCTTGCGGGCCAGGCCACGCAGCACCTGCTCGGCCTGGGTATCGGAAGAAGCCTGCACTTCGATGAAGTTGATGCCGGTTTCTTTCTTGAAGCGCGAAGCACCTTCGAAAGCGGATTGATTGAACGACTTGTCGAACTTGCCGCCTGCGTCATAGACGACGCCGAGTTTCGGATTGGCGGCGATGGCGCTCGCCGATACCGCAACTGCGGCGATCATCATGGAAAGTTGTTTGATTTTCATGAAAATGCTCCTGGAAGTCCGCTATTGTATAGTTTTTGCGAGCAAAAGACGTATCCCGCTGAGGCGGCGGCGTATGAAAGCCGCCTGTTTAGAGGCCTTGCTCGGCATTTGCCGGACCACCGCATTTTCCATTTCTTGCATTTTCTGCCACGGCATGGTTCCCCTGTTGGAATCGAACAACAGTTCATGGACGGCCCATGAGTAGCCCGCCACGCTCCGCCGCCGTTGTATTCGCTCCACTTCTGGCGTCGCGAAAGTGCCCCGAAATGATCGCTTCCTCTGGGGCAGCCTGGCGGCCGGAGCCGGGCTGACCGCACACTATTGCATGGCTGAGATATGTATGACAAATACCTTTTTTCTACAGAATTTATATTGAAAACATCTCAATAAGCTTGTTGTGACCGCCAGTTTCGTTCGTGTAGCATCGGTCAATATTGGTCTTCCGCCATACTTTAAAACTCGACAACAAGGAACCGGCCCACCATGAAACTGACCCATCGGACCCTGATGGCGCTGGCGATCGCCGCCGCCTTCCCACTCGCTTCCGCCCAGGACACCGGGGCGGCCGCGGCAAGCGCTGAAACCACTCAGCCGGGCCAGCTTGAAACCGTGATCGTCACCGCGCAGCGCCGTGCGGAAAATATCAAGGACGTGCCGATGTCGATCGCCACCGTGAAGGGCGAGAAGCTCGACGTGCTGACCAGCGGCGGCCAGGACATCCGTTTCCTGTCCGGCCGCTCGCCGTCGGTCAGCATCGAGTCGGATTACGGCCGCACGTTCCCGCGTTTCTACATCCGCGGCCTGGGCAATACCGACTTCGACCTGAATGCCTCGCAGCCGGTCGGCCTGGTGATGGACGACATCGTGCAGGAAAACCCGATGCTGAAGGGCTTCCCCGTGTTCGACGTCGACCAGGTGGAAGTGCTGCGCGGCCCGCAAGGCACGCTGTTCGGCCGCAATTCGCCGGCCGGCGTGATCAAGTTCGACTCGGCGAAGCCGGTGTTCAAGCAGGAAGGCTACCTGGCGGCCGGTTTCGGCAAGGACCGCGTGCGCAACGTCGATGGCGCCTGGAACATCCCGGTCAGCGACACGGTGGCGATCCGCTTTGCCGGTTCTTCGCAGCACCGCGGCGACCGCGTCGACAACGAGCGCGCCACCGGCACCCGCGAGTTCGAAGGCTACAAGGACAATGCCGCGCGCCTCCAGGTGCTGGTGAAACCGTCGGCGAACTTCTCGGCGCTGTTCAATGTGCACGGCCGCGACATGGACGGCACCGCCACGCTGTTCCGCGCCAACATCCTGAAAGCAGGAACGAACGAACTGGTGGACGGCTTCGACTACGACCGCTATCCAACCGACGGCGTCAACGAGCAGCACCTGAAGAACAAGGGCGGCAATGTCCGGCTGCGCTGGGACCTGCCGGGCATGACGCTGCATTCGATCACCGGCTATGAAAAGCTCGAGTTCTACAGCCGCGCCGACGTCGACGGCGGCTACGGCGCCGTGTATGCGCCGCCGTACGGCCCGGGCTTCATTCCCTTCGTCGTCGAAACGGCGGACCTGATTCCCGATCACAAGCAGCTGTCGCAGGAATTCCGCGCCGAGTCGACCGGCGACGGCCCGCTGCAGTGGATCGCCGGCCTGTTCTACTTCAAGGAAGACATCACGATCGACAGCATCGGGTTCGATTCGCTGGCGCCGGGCAATCCGCAAGTGCCGAACTATGCGACGCAGACGCAGAACGCCAAGTCCTGGGCCGTGTTCGGCTCGGTCAACTACGCCGTCAGCGAACGGCTGAAGCTGCGCGGCGGCCTGCGCTACACCAGCGACAAGAAGGATTTCGTTGCACAGCGCATCGAAACCGGAGGCCGCACGTACCTGCCGCTGTCCGACGATTCAAGCAACGTCAGCTGGGATGCTTCCGGCACCTATGTGCTGAACCGCGACACCAATGTGTTTGCCCGCGTGGCGACGGGCTACCGCGCGCCGTCGATGCAGGGCCGGCTGAACGATCTCGGCAGCAGGCCGTCGATGGCCGGCGCCGAGAAGGTGCTGTCGGTCGAGGCGGGGGTGAAGCAGGACCTGTTCGACCGCCGCGCGCGCATGTCGGCCACCGTGTTCCACTACCGCGTGAAGGACAAGCAGCTGACGGCCGGCAGCGGCACCGTCAACATGAACCAGCTGCTCAATGCCGACAAGGCGGTGGGGCAGGGCGTGGAACTGGACCTGCAGGCCAACCTGTCGCAGAATTTCTCGGCCACGTTCGGCACCAGCTACAACGACACCGAGATCAAGGATGGCAGCCTGTTCGTGCTGCCGTGCGGCAGCGGCTGCACGGTGACGAACCCGGTCTCCTTCGTCGGCGGCACGCGCGTCGCCCTGATCGACGGCAACCCGCTGCCGCGCGCACCGAAATGGCAGCACAACTTCACGCTGAAGTACGCCGCGCCGGTGGCGAACGGCGAACTGTATGCGTTCACCGACTGGTCGTATCGCTCGTCGTATAACTTCTTCCTGTACGAAGCCGTCGAGTACAAGGCCAAGGACCTGCTGGAAGGCGGCCTGCGCGTCGGCTACAAGTGGGGCGACGGCAAGTACGACCTGGCGCTGTATGGCCGCAACATCACCGACGAGGTGCAGTCGGTGGGAGCGATCGACTTCAACAACCTGACGGGTATCCTGAACGAGCCGCGCACGTATGGGGTGCAGTTCAAGGTGAATTTCTGACCTGAATTAGTTGCTCAAAAACGGGGTCTGACCCCAGTTTGAGGCAATTAGTTGCTCAAAAACGGGGTCTGACCCCGGTTTTAGGCAATATCACCGCTCCGCCGGCCGCAAGATATTCATGAACGCCCTGACCACCGGTGCATCGTCGGTGGTGGTGTATGTGATGTACAGGTTGGCCGATGGCGGATTGGTGCGGATCGGCAGGAAGACCACGCCGGGCCAGCCGATGCGGCTGGTGGTTTCCGGCATCAGCGTGACGCCGAGGCCGGCGCCGACCATGGCCAGCAGGGTCTGCGGCTCGTTGGCTTCCTGGAAGATGGCGGGCTCGAAGCCGGCATCCACGCAGCACTGGATCAGGTAGCGGGGAAAGGCGGATTTGTCCAGCGCCAGGGTCAGCATCGGTTCGTCGGCGATGTCGGTCAGCTCGATCGCTTCCTTCTTCGCCAGTGGATGGTGTTCGTTGACGGCCACGCAGACGTTCTCGCGGAAGCACAGCTCCTGGCGCAGGTTGTCGTTGCGCAGGTCGCTCTCGTCGAGCTTCGGCTCGCGCCAGAAGCCCACGTCGATCTGCTTGGCGCGCAGCGCCTCGTACTGCACGGTGGGGCCCAGCTCATGGATCGTCCACGTCACGCGCGGGTACTTGCTCTGGAATTCCTCCAGCAGGCTGGGGATCGGCCCCCACATCGCCGAGCCGACAATGCCCACACGCAGCCGGCCCACTTCGCCGCGGTCGATCTGGCGCACGGTGTCGATCGTCATGCGCATCTTCGCCAGCAGCTCGGCCGCTTCGTTCATCAGCGCGCGGCCGGCCACCGTCAGCTCGAAGCTGCGCGTGGTACGGGCAAACAGCTTGACGCCCAGCTCCGCTTCCAGCTTCATGATCTGCTGGGACAGTGGCGGCTGCGAAATGTGCAGCCGCTCGGCGGCCCGCGAAAAACTCTTTTCCTCGGCCACGGCCAGGAAGTACTTCAGTTGCTTCAGGTCGATCGACATGGCGGCTATGCCTTACGTGGGCGGATGTTCCAGCAGTGCGCGCGCCAGTGCCGCGCCCACGCGCGCATTGTTCTTCACGAGCGCGATATTGGTGGCCAGGCTGCGGCCGGCCGTCAGCGTCTTGATGCGGGCCAGCAGGAATGGCGTGACCTTCTTGCCCGTCACGCCGTTTTCTTCCGCTTCCTGCAAGGCCTGCACGGTGATGGCGTCGATCTCCTCCTTCGGCATCGCATCGCTTTCCGGCACCGGCGCCGCGACCACCACGCCGCCGTTCAGGCCCAGTGCCCACTTGGTGCGGATGAACGATGCCTGCTCGGCCGGCGTATCGAGGCGGAAGTCGGCGTGATACCCGCTTTCGCGCGTGAAGAAGGCGGGAAAGCCTTCCTGCCCGACGCTGACGACCGGCACGCCCTGCGTTTCCAGGTATTCCAGCGTGAGGCCGATGTCGAGGATCGACTTCACGCCCGCGCACACCACGGCCACATTGGTCTGCGCCAGTTCCTGCAGGTCGGCCGAGATGTCGAAACTGGTTTCGGCGCCGCGGTGCACGCCGCCGATGCCGCCGGTGACGAACACGGAAATGCCGGCCAGCTGGGCGCAGATCATCGTCGCCGCCACCGTGGTGGCGCCCAGCTTGTGCTGCGACAGCACGTAGGCCAGGTCGCGGCGGCTGACCTTCAGCGCCTCCGGCGATCTGCCCAGCAATTCCAGCTGTTCCGGCG
Source organism: Pseudoduganella sp. jia 9 (assembly GCF_055502615.1). NCBI lineage: Bacteria > Pseudomonadati > Pseudomonadota > Betaproteobacteria > Burkholderiales > Oxalobacteraceae > Pseudoduganella > Pseudoduganella sp. jia 9. The sequence goes on from NZ_JBUPWE010000018.1 coordinate 37,237, forward strand.
TCAGGCCGATGCAGATCTTGCCGCCGATGATGGCGATGGTGGCCGGCACGGCGCCAACGTCGCGGATGATCTGCTCCACTTCGCGCGCGGTCTGCACGTTCTGCGGGTACGGCATGCCGTGCGAAATGATGGTCGATTCGAGTGCGACGACTGGCGTGCCGCTGGCCCGCGCGTTCGCCACTTCGGGCGACAGGGAGAGAAACTGGTGCATGGTCATTCCTGTTCGGTAGGGAGAGATGCGCTGAACAGTTCGGCCGTCAGCGCGGGGGATACGGTGTGCGGGCTCTGCACGGTCAGCGCGGCGGCGTGCAGGCCGCGGGTGCAGGCCGTGGCGAGGTCGGCGCCGCCCTGGGCCAGCGTCCAGCAGACCGCCGCGGAAAAGGCGTCGCCGGCGCCGGTCACGTCGACCACGGGTATGTCATGGGCCGGCAGCCAGTGCAGGTCGTCCGCCCCCCTGGCATCCGGCGCGGTGCCCGGCGTATGGCCCGGCTTCTGGCCCGACGTGTAATACACGCCGGCGGCGCCGCATGTGACGATCACGTCCCGCGCGCCTTCGGCCTGCACGGCGCGGCAGGCTTCGCGCACCGCCGCCTCGGTCGGCAGCGGGCGGCCGGCGCGGGCTTCCAGTTCGCCGCGGTTCAGGATCAGCAGGCGCAGGCCGGCCAGGTCGCGCGGCAATCGCGCCATCTTCGGTTGCGACACGGCCACGATCGCCAGTGGAATGCCGTCCCGGCGCGCCTCGTCCAGCAGCAGCGCGACGCTGTCGTGCGGCAGGTTCAGGTCGGCGACGACGAAGGACGCCGCGCCGCGCTGCGCCTGGCGGCTGGCGAGGAAATCCGGCGTGAGCTGCTCGTAAAGCGCCATGTCGGCCAGCGCCACGGCCATTTCGCCGCCGGCATCCAGCACGGCCGTGTAGGTGCCGGTGGCGGCGCCCGGCAGGATCGGCGTGCCGCTCATGTCGATGCCGCAGTGCAGGGCGTGCGCCCGCAGTGCCTGGCCGGCGCTATCATCGCCCAGGGCCGTCAGCAGCGTGCAGGGCGTGCCGAGGCGGGCCAGGTTTTCAGCGATATTGCGGGCCACGCCGCCGAAGGTCTCGGCGGCGGTGGCGGGATTCGAGGTGCCCATCCGCAGCGGCTCGACGGTACGCAGCTTGCGGTCGAGGTTCGCCGCGCCGATGCACAGCACCGAGCGCTCCCGCGGCAGCACGTAGGCGCGTCCGACCAGGCGGCGCTCGCGGATCAGGCTGGCCACGTGCCCTGCCACGGCGGAGCGCGACAGTCCCAGCGCCTGGGCCATCTCCTGCTGGGATATGAACGGATTGGCGCGGATCAGGCCATAAAGTTGCTCTTTCTTGCTCATTGTCGCGCGCCGATGGAGAGTTTGTCAAAGTCGTCAAACATTTGTCGATCATCGTAAACAGATGTTTGTTCGCTGTCAAACAGCTATAATAACGGGGAATTTATACGTGCCGCATATAAATGACAAAGAAAATAGGTATTTGTCATACATATAGCCATTGATGCATAGTGTCGCGTGCCCAAGAACGCCACGCTCCGCCCCGGCGGGCCATCAGCGTATTCACCAGATAACACTGCGAGAACTCCATGTCGAACAATTCCCCATTCCAGGCCGCGGCCATCGTACGTTCCCGGGTGCCGGCCGGTTTCGCGCCGCGCGCCGCGCTGATCCTCGGCTCCGGCCTCGGCGTGCTGGCCGACCAGATGACGGATGTCGTCACGATCGGTTTCGACGAGCTGCCGGGCTTTCCGATCAGCACCGTGCATGGCCATGCCGGCCAGATGGTGCTGGGCAAGCTGGCCGGCGTGCCGGTCGTGTGCCTGAAGGGGCGCGGCCACTTCTACGAAGGCTATGGCCTGGGCGTGATGACGAGTGCCGTGCGCACGCTGAAACTGCTGGGCTGCGAATTCGTGTTCGTCACCAACGCCGCCGGTTCGCTGCGCGCGGAAGTCGATGCCGGTTCGCTGGTGGCGCTGAACGACCACATCAACTTCCTGCCGGGTTCGCCGATGATCGGCCCGAACGACGAACGCTTCGGCCCGCGCTTCTTCAGCATGGCCAATGCCTACGACGCCGACCTGCGCAAGCAGCTGCAGGACACCGCGGCCGAACAGAACATCACCCTGCACGAAGGCGTGTACATCGCCTACTCGGGCCCGAACTTCGAAACGCCGGCCGAGATCCGCGCGTTCACCCGCCTGGGCGCGGATGTCGTCGGCATGTCGGTGGTGCCGGAAGTGGTGCCGGCCCGTCACTGCGGCCTGAAGGTGGTCGGCGTCTCCGTCGTCACCAACCTGGCCGAGGGCCTGTCGCCGTTCCCGCTGTCCCATGAGCAGACGCTGAAATACGCGGCCGTGGGCGCCGAAAGCCTGGTGAAACTGATCCAGGCATTCTTTGCGAACCTGGCGAAAGCTTAATGAATCAAAGGGCGGCCTTGGCCGCCCTTGAACTTTTCAGACCGGATAAATCATGTCACGCGCATTCATCCTCCTGCTCGACTCCTTCGGCCTCGGCGCCACGCCGGACGCCGACAAGTACGGCGACGCCGCCACCAACACCTTCGGCCACATCGCGAAATGGGCGGCCGAACAGGGCAAGCCCATGTCGCTGCCCGCGCTGGAACAGCTGGGCCTCGCCGCCGCCGCCCATACCGCCTGCGGCACCTGGGCGCCCGGCTTCGACCGCCGCGAAGGCTTTACCGCCGCCTACGGCGCCGCGCGCGAGCAGTCGACCGGCAAGGATACGCAGAGCGGACACTGGGAAATCGCCGGCGTGCCGGTGCTGTTCGACTGGGGCTACTTCCCGAAGACGGTGCCGTCGTTCCCGAAGGAGCTGACCGACCGCCTGCAGGAGCTGACCGGCGTGCCGGGCTTCCTCGGCAACTGCCATGCATCGGGCACCACGATCATCACCGACCTGGGCGACGAGCACGTGGCGACGGGCAAGCCGATCCTGTACACGTCGGCCGACTCGGTGCTGCAGATCGCCGCGCACGAGGAGCACTTCGGGCTGGAGCGCCTGTACGAGATGTGCGAGAAGGCCTATGAGCTGGTGAAGCCGTACAACATCGGCCGCGTCATCGCGCGCCCGTTCCTGGGCAGCGACGGCAACTACAAGCGCACCGCCAACCGCCACGACTACGCGGTACCGCCCACCGGCCCGACGCTGCTGGACCACGTGAAGGATGCCGGCGGCGAAGTGATCGCGCTCGGCAAGATCAGCGACATCTACGCGGGGCAGGGCGTCTCGCGCGTGGTGAAGGGCCCGGACAACATGGCGCTGTTCGACCGCCTGCTCGAAGTGGAAGCGCAGGCCGGCGACAAGTCGCTGACGTTCGTGAACTTCGTCGACTTCGACATGCACTTCGGCCACCGCCGCGACGTCCAGGGCTATTCGCAGGCACTGCACGAACTGGATGCGCGCCTGCCCGAATTCATCGGCAAGCTGAAGGATGGCGACCTGGTCGTCATCACCGCCGACCATGGCTGCGACCCCACGTCGCCCGGTTCCGACCACACGCGCGAGCACATTCCGATGATCTTCTTCGGCCCCGGCGTGGCCGGCCGCGCGCTGGGCATTTCCGAGACGTTCTCCGACATCGGCCAGACCATCGCGCACCACCTCGGCGTGAAACCCCTTTCCAACGGAACCAACCTCTTATGAGTAACACCGCGAGCAATGACTTCAAGCGCAACGAGGCCACCGGCCTCGACCTGGGCTGGCTGAACCACATCCACGTCAACAAGGCGGCGGCCGAGCGCCGCGCCGCGTCGCTGGCGAACCGCCGCACCGTGAAGAAGGAATACCAGGCCGCGTGGCTGGTCAAGGCCATCGAACTGATCGACCTGACGACGCTGTCCGGCGACGATACGCCGGGCCGCGTGGAGCGCCTGTGCATGAAGGCGCTGCGCCCGCTGCGCACCGACCTGGTCGAGGCGCTGGGCTTGCAGGAGCGCAAGCTGAAGACGGGCGCCGTCTGCGTGTACCACGAGATGATCCGCCATGCGGACAAGGTGCTGCAGGGGCGCCTGCCGATCGCCGCGGTGTCGACCGGTTTCCCGGCCGGCCTGACGAGCATGGAAACCAAGGTGCGCGAGATCGAACTGTCGGTGGCCGACGGCGCGCAGGAAATCGACATCGTCATCACCCGCCAGCACGTGCTGACGGGGAACTGGCAGGCGCTGTACGACGAGATGGTGGCCTACCGCCAGGCCTGCGGCGAAGCGCACGTGAAGGCGATCCTGGCCACGGGTGACCTGGTCACGCTGGAAAACGTGGCGAAGGCATCCTGGGTGTGCATGATGGCCGGCGCGGACTTCATCAAGACGTCCACCGGCAAGGAAGGCGTGAACGCCACGATCCCGGTCTCGCTGGTGATGGTGCGGGCGATCCGCGAATACTACGAGCGCACCGGTTTCAAGGTCGGCTACAAGCCCGCCGGCGGCGTGTCGACCGCCAAGGCGGCATTGCAGTACATGACGGTGATGAAGGAAGAACTGGGCAACGAGTGGCTGGAGCCGCACCTGTTCCGCATCGGCGCATCGAGCCTGCTGACCGACATCGAGCGCCAGCTGGAACACCATGTGACCGGCCACTATTCGGCCGCCCACCGCCACGCGCAACCCTGAGAAGAACGTTATGCCAACTATCAACGAGATCCTGAACACCATGGAATACGGCCCCGCACCCGAGAGCCAGAAAGAAGCGCAGGCGTGGCTGGACCAGCATGGCCGCAAGTTCGGCCTGTTCATCGACAACCAGTGGTCCGACAGCGGCGAGCTGTTCGCCTCCACCAACCCGGCAGACGGCAAGCCGCTGGCCGAGCTGACGCAGGCCACGCCTGACGACGTGGACCGTGCCGTGGCCGCCGCGCGCCGCGCCCAGCCGGCGTGGGCTGGCCTCGGCGGCCATGGCCGCGCGAAGATCCTGTACGCGATCGCGCGCCTGATGCAGAAGCACGCGCGCCTGTTCGCCGTGCTGGAAACGCTGGACAACGGCAAGACCATCCGCGAAACCCGCGATGCCGACCTGCCGCTGGTGGCACGCCACTTCTACCACCATGCCGGCTGGGCGCAACTGCTCGACGAGGAATTCCCGAACCACCGCCCGGTGGGCGTGGTCGGCCAGATCGTGCCGTGGAACTTCCCGTTGCTGATGCTGGCGTGGAAGATCGCTCCCGCGCTGGCGGCCGGCAACACGGTGGTGTTCAAGCCGGCCGAGTTCACGCCGCTGACCGCCTTGCTGTTCGCCGAGATCTGCGTGCAGGCCGGCGTGCCGGCCGGTGTCGTCAACATCGTCACCGGCGACGGCCGCACCGGCGAAGCCATCGTGAAACACGAAGGCATCGACAAGCTGGCCTTCACCGGTTCGACCGAAGTGGGGCGCCTGATCCGCGAAGCCACCGCCGGCAGCGGCAAGAAGCTGTCGCTGGAACTGGGCGGCAAGTCGCCGTACATCGTGTTCGACGATGCCGATCTCGATGCGGCCGTGGAAGGCCTGGTCGATTCGATCTGGTTCAACCAGGGGCAGGTGTGCTGCGCCGGTTCGCGCCTGCTGGTGCAGGAATCGGTGGAAGAGCGCTTCCTGAAGAAGCTGAAGGCGCGCATGGACAACCTGCGCCTCGGTTCGCCGCTCGACAAATCGATGGACATCGGCGCGCTGGTCGATCCGATCCAGCGCCAGCGCATCCACGGCCTGGTGGAAGCGGCGCGTTCGGAAGGCTGCTCGGTGTACCAGCCGGCCGGCTGCGAACTGCCGGCCGATGGCTCGTGGTTCCCGCCGACGCTGATCACCGGCGCATCGACCTCCGCCGCCGTGGCGCAGGCCGAGATCTTCGGCCCGGTGCTGGTGGCGATGAGCTTCCGGACCCCGGCCGAAGCCGTGCAACTGGCGAACAACACCGTGTACGGCCTGGCCGCCTGTGTGTGGTCCGAGAACATCAGCCTGGCGCTGGACGTCGCGCCGGCCATCAAGGCGGGTGTGGTGTGGATCAATACCGCGAACCAGTTCGATGCCGCGTGCGGCTTCGGCGGCTACAAGGAATCGGGCTATGGCCGCGAGGGCGGCCGCGAAGGGCTCGTTGAATACCTGGTGCCGGTGAGCGAGGATGCGCGTCCGGCCCTGCCGCCGGTCGTCAAGGCTTCGTCGAAGGCTGCCGCGCCGGCGAGCGATCCGTTCGCCATCGACCGCACGGCCAAACTGTACATCGGTGGCAAGCAGGCCCGCCCGGACGGCGCCTACAGCCGCGCGATCCACGGCGCCGACGGTGCCTTCCTCGGCGAGATCGGAGAAGGCAGCCGCAAGGACATCCGCAATGCCGTCGAGGCGGCGCACAAGGCCGCCGGCTGGACCAAGGCCACCGCGCACAACCGCGCCCAGGTGCTGTACTACATCGCCGAGAACCTGGCCGCCCGCGGCCGCGAATTCGCCGACCGCATCGCCGCGCAGACCGGTTCCCAGGGTGGTGCCAATTCGGCCGAAAAAGAAGTGCAGGCATCGATCGAGCGCCTGTTCTACTGGGCCGCGTGGGCCGACAAGTACGACGGTGCAGCGCACCAGCCGCCGATGCACGGCATCACCGTGGCGCTGAACGAAGCGATCGGCGTGATCGGCATCGTCTGCCCGAACGAAAACCCGCTGCTGGGCTTCATTTCGCTGGTGGCGCCGGCCATCGCCGTCGGCAACCGCGTGGTGGCTGTGCCTTCCGAGGCTTATCCGCTGTCGGCCACCGACCTGTACCAGGTGTTCGATACGTCCGACCTGCCGGGCGGCGTGGTCAACATCGTCACCGGCAGCGCCGACGAGCTGGCGCGCACGCTGGCCACGCACGCCGATATCGACGCCGTCTGGCGCCACGACGGTTCGGCCGAGGGCTGCGCCGAAGTGGAGCGGCTGTCGGCCGGCTCGCTGAAGCGTACGTGGACCGGCGGCGCGAAAGGGCGCGACTGGTTCAGCACGCAGCAGGCTGCCGGCCGCAACGTGCTGCAGCATGTGACGCAGGTGAAGAATATCTGGATCCCGTACGGGGTTTGATGTCGCAGATAGCGGCTGCGTGCTGGGGTCTGTCCCCGGTAAGTGTGAACTTCAGCGCTTGCCGCCAGCATTGTCAGGGGACTGACCCCGGTTTTCCCGGCCAAAGTCGGAACGCGGGCAAAAACCGGGGTCAGTCCCCTCGATACGTTACCTACTGAGTTTGAATTGCCACTTACCGGGGACAGACCCCTGTAGCGCATCAGCTAGAAAGAACACAACCATGTACCTCCCCCAGGAAATCATCCGCAAGAAGCGCGACGGCGGCACCCTGACCGCCGAGGAAATCCGCTTTTTCGTCGGCGGCATCACCACCGGTGAAACCACCGAAGGCCAGATCGCCGCGCTGGCGATGGCGGTCTACTTCAACGACATGACGATGGACGAGCGCGTTGCCTTCACGCTCGCCATGCGCGATTCGGGCGACGTGCTGGAGTGGAAGTCGCTGGACCTGCCCGGCCCGGTGATGGACAAGCATTCGACCGGCGGCGTGGGCGACCTGGTGTCGCTGCTGCTTGGCCCGATGATCGCCGCGTGCGGCGGCTTCGTGCCGATGATCTCGGGCCGCGGCCTGGGCCACACCGGCGGCACGCTCGACAAGTTCGACTCGATCCCCGGCTACACCACGGTGCCGGACAATGCACTGTTCCGCAAGGTGGTGAAGGAATTGGGTGTGGCCATCATCGGCCAGACCGCTTCGCTGGCGCCGGCCGACAAGCGCTTCTACGGCATCCGCGACGTAACCGGCACGGTGGAGTCGGTGGCGATGATCACCGGTTCGATCCTGTCGAAGAAGCTGGCCGCCGGCCTGGACGTGCTGGCGATGGACGTGAAGGCCGGCAGCGGCGCGTTCATGCCCACGTACGAGAAATCGGTGGAGCTGGCCGAGTCGATCGTCAACGTCGGCAACGGCGCCGGCACGCTGACGTCGGCACTGCTGACGGACATGAACGAATCGCTGGCGCCGGCCGCCGGCAACGCCGTCGAAGTGCGCTGCGCGATCGACTACCTGACCGGCAAATCGCGCCCGGCGCGCCTGCACGAAGTCACGCTGGCGCTGTGCGCCGAGATGCTGGTGCTGGGCAAGCTGGCCGCCGATGAAACCGAAGCACGCGCCAAACTGCAGGCGTCGCTGGACTCCGGCGAGGCCGCAGACCGCTTCGCCCGCATGGTCGCCGCGCTGGGCGGCCCGGCCGACCTGATGCAGGACCCGGACAAGTACCTGGACAAGGCGCCCATCATCGTACCGGTACCGGCGTTGAGCTCCGGCTATGCGTCCGCCACCAACTGCCGCGCCATCGGCCTGGCCGTCGTCGCACTGGGCGGCGGCCGCACCCGCCCGCAGGACACGATCGACTTCGCCGTCGGCCTCACCGAACTGGCCGAGCTGGGCCAGCGCATCGAGGCAGGCCAGCCGCTGGCCTGGGTGCACGCCCGCACCGAAGCCGCCGCCCAGCGCGCCATCGCCGACGTGCAGGCCGCGTACACGATCGCCGACACGGCCCCGGCCGCCAACCCGATCGTCTACCGCACCATCCGCCCTTAACCCTTAAGAAATTGCTCAAAACCGGGGTCAGACCCCGGTTTCGGGAAATATTGCTCGAGAACGGGGTCAGACCCCGGTTTTAGGAAACATGCTGATGAACACTGAACAACTGATCGAGGAAGCCAAGGCGGCGCGGCTGAAGGCTTATACGCCGTACTCCAACTTCAAGGTGGGGGCGGCGCTGCTGGCCAGGGATGGCAGGGTGTTCCATGGCTGTAATGTAGAGAATGCGGCGTACGGCCTGTGCAACTGCGCCGAGCGCACGGCGTTCTTCAGTGCGTTCGCGCAGGGCTGCCAGCCGGGCGATTTCGACAAGCTGGCGGTTGTCGGCGAGACCGATGGCCCGATTGCGCCGTGCGGCGCGTGCCGCCAGGTGATCCTGGAGCTGGGCGGCAACGAGCTGCCCGTCATCCTGGCGAACCTGAAGGGCGACGTGTTCGAGACCACCGCCGCGGCCCAGCTGCCGAACGCGTTCGGCGGCCAGGACCTGAAGCGCAAACCGGCGCCGTGAAGAAGACGATCGACGTCCAGGCGGCCGTCACCATTGCCTCGCTCGAGGCGATCGCCGCGAAAACGCAGGGTACGTTCGGCGTCGGCGGCGTGATGCTCGATGGCTTCGGCAATGTGCTGCAGGCCGTCCACAACCAGGTGATCCGCGATGGCCTGATCTGGGATCCGACCGCGCATGGCGAGCGCCAGCTGGTCGACTGGTATTTCGCGGAGAAGGCAAAGGGCAGGGCGCTGCCGCCGCCGGGCGAAATCACGATCGTCACCTCGCTCGACCCGTGCTGCATGTGCGCGGGAGCGATCCTGGCGGCGGGTTTCAAGGTCGTGGTGGCCGCCAACGATGCCAATGCGGGCATCAATCACGACGGCAGCGGCACGTTTCCCGCGCTGCCCGAAACGCTCCGGCCGCAGGCGCGCGATACCTTTGCCTACCCGGCCGTGCTGGGTTCGTCGTCCTATGCGCGCGGCGCGGCTGGAGCCGCCCCGCCGCCGTTCTTCATCGGCAAGACGATTGCCGAACCCACCCAGGCGCTGTGCTCGCTGGTGTTCGAGGCCACCACGGAAGCGGTGATGGATCTGTTCCACGTCGACCCGCCGCGCGCCGGCCTGCGCGATCCCGCCGCGCTGCCGGAAGACCACGCGATCGTGCGCGCGCTGAAGCGGGCCTGCCCGGATGCGCTGACCTACCGCGCCACGCCGCGCCGGCCGGACGCGGGGCTGGCCCCCTACCTGCGGCACGCGATGGAACGCGACCTGGCACAGGGCGGCAGCGGCAATGCCGCGGTGTTGCTGGATGCGTTCGGCAACCTGCTGCTGTGCTGCCACGGGCGGCGCACGCAGTCCGGCATCCGCACGGCGTTCATGGAATGCACGCGTGCGTATGCGCAGTTGCGCTACAAGCTGATGGCGGGAGCCGATGCCGGCCAGCTGGCGGAAGTGCGCCGCTACCTCGGCCATCCGAAAGACGGCACGTTCGTGCTGGCCGTGGGGCCGGACGACGGACCGCTCAGCTTCATGGAACTGGGCGCCTATGGCTCGACGATGGAAGGCGCGCTACCCCCGGATAATCCGAGGCAGTTCCAGTACGTGCGGCAAGGCATGGCACCGGCGGCGCTCGATGCATTGTGCGGCGCACTGCCACCGCTGTACCGTGACCTGATCGGGATCAAGCCGGTACAGGTTGCCGATGAGGGGCTGATCGAAGCCTTGAACGACGCACCTGAACAACGCACCTGAACAACGCACCTGAACAACGCACCTGAGCAACGCACCTGAACAACGCACCTGAGCAACGCACCTGAGCAACAACCCTGAGCGACGCACCGAACCCGGCGGCTGGATCGCTGCCGGGCGGCGCGAAGAAAGCGATCAGCGCGGCCGTTCGGCCTCGGCCCATGGGTCGTAGGTGCCGATGCTCCACACATGGCCTTCGGGGTCGCGGCAGGTGAAGCCGCGGCCGCCGTAGTCCTCATCCTGCAGCGGCAGCACGACTTCGCCGCCGGCATCCATCACCCGCTCGTGCACCCGGTCCGCGTCGTTGACGGTGAGGTAGGCGCTCTGCGTGACGAACCTGCCCGTTTCCGACGGCTGCTTCAGCAGGCGGCCATAGTCGGTGTCGAATACCGATCCCAGCATGATCATGCCGTTGCCGTAGGTAAGCTGGGCATGGGCGACCGTGCCATCTTCGTTGCGCACTACGAGGGTAGCTTCGAAGCCCAGCGTGCTGCACAGCCATTCGATGGCGGCGGGGGCGTCGCGGTAACGCAGGCAAGGCATGATGGTGGCGCGCGTGTGCTTGGGTATCGTCGTCATTGCGCTTCTCCCTGTTCTGTTGCGGGTTCCTGATAGGCGAAACCCCAATATAGACCAGCACACAGGGAGGGGCAAGCGAAGTCAGGTGCTTCCGCTTGCCCGACAGGCGGCGCATGTGCAGCCGCACGACAAGCTACATTTGCTGGAACAAATGAGTGTTGCCGCGACTGACTTCGAGCAATTCCGGGAAGTTTTTCACGCGCACCATCTGGCGCCCGCGCAGGTCGCGCATCACCTCGGCGATCGCATCCACACGCACCAGCGTGGAGCGGTGGATGCGCCAGAACTCGTCCGGATCCAGCTCGTCCGCCAGTTCCTTCAGCGGCTTGCGGATCAGCACTTCGCCCTGCGCCGTCTGCACGCGGGTGTATTTTTCGTCGGCCTGGAAAAACAGGATCTCGCGTGTGCTGATCATTCGCAAGCTGGTGCCGACCTGCGCCTGGATCCAGTGCAGATACTCGCGCTTGCCGCCGCTGCCGGGTTCCCCGGTACCGGCGCGTCCGTCGAGCAGCCGCGACAATTGCGCCGCGATATCCTGCGGCCGCTGCCCGATGCGTTCCTTGAGCCGCGCGCACGTGGTCTTCAGCCGCTCGCCGCCGACCGGTTTCAGCAGGTAGTCGAGCGCGCCCTGCTCGAACGCCTCGATCGCATACTGGTCGTAGGCGGTGACGAACACGATGTGGCAGCGGTTGAACAGCATGCGTGCCGCCTCGATGCCGGACAGGCCGGGCATGCGGATGTCGAGGAACACCACGTCCGGCTGGTGCTGGCCGGCCAGCGCGATCGCTTCCACGCCGTTCGCCGCCTCGGCCACGATCGCCAGTTCCGGCCAGCATTCGCGCAGCCGCGTGCGCAGCATGTCGCGCATCGGCTCTTCGTCGTCCGCGATCAGGGCGGTGGGGCTGCTCATGTGGCGCTGCCCGCGAAGATGTCCGGCGCGAACGGCACGCGGATGGCTGCCCGGCAACCGCCTTCGGGCGGCGTCTCGATCTGCAGTTCCGCACGCGCGCCATACATCAGCTTGAGGCGCTCGCGCACGTTGGCCAGGCCGATGCCATCGCCCGCATAGCAGGAAAAGCCCACGCCGTCGTCCTGCACGTCCACCTGCAGCATCGCGCCCGTGGCGGAGGCGCGGATATCGATCCGGCCGCCTTCGATCTTCGGTTCCAGCCCGTGCTTGATGGCGTTCTCGATCAGGATCTGCAGCATCATCGGCGGGAACGTGGCGCTCTCCAGCCCGGGCGGCACGTCGATCGACACGGCCAGCCGTGCCTTCATGCGCGCCTGCATGATCGCCAGGTAGGAACGCGACAGCGCGATCTGCCGGCCCAGCGTGCCGTTGCAGCGCGAGCGCATCTGCGGCAGCGTCGAGCGCAGGTAGTCGATCAGGTGCTGGTGGATGCGCGCCGCCTGCGGCGGGTCGGTTTCGATCAGCTGGCCGATCAGTGCCAGTGTATTGAACAGGAAGTGCGGTTCCACCTGGGCTTGCAGCGCGGCCATCCGAGCTTCCACCAGCCGGCGTTCCAGCTCTTCGGTGCCGGCCTGCTCGGAAGCGCGGCGCGCCTCGATCTCGGCCTTGCGCTTGCCGCCCGCCAGCACCTTCAGGCCCAGCGAAATGAAGATGAACGCCACCACCTGCTCGGGGTGGATTACCGGCGTGCAGGCCAGCAGCGTTGCCAGCACCCATGTGACCACGAGCTGGCGCATCGGCACCTGGGCCAGCCAGTCGAAGAATTGCCACCACAGCGAGCTGGCGGTTTCGCCCAGCTCGCGCACGAATCCCAGGGCGCCGCGGGCGCCGGTTGCCGCTGTCTTCATTGCCTGCTCATGCCTGCTTGATTGATTGATTCATTGCGATCGGACTTCCCGCGGGCAGCTTTACTGGCCGTCCGGATGTGCATGCGCGCGCTGGCGCGGCCGGTGCCGGCTGCCGCCGAGGGCACCGGCCACCAGCTTCACCAGCAGGAACAGCACGAACAGCGTAAGCGCCAGCGGCAGCACCGTGACCAGCAGCGCCAGCATCACGCACACGGCCAGCAGGGTCGGCCAGGGCATGCGCTCCAGGCGGCGCATGGCATGCCGCACGATCCGCACGGTGGCGTCATAAGCGTCGCGCAGCGTTTCAGTACAGGTTTTATTGATGGTTTTCATGGTCGTGACCTCCTTGAATCGATGCGGCCAATGTAGCGCACCCCCCAAGGCGAGGAAACGCCAATCCGACGAACGGGAAATTCGCCGGGATGACTTGCCGCAGCGACGGACAAACGGCGGCAAAAGCAACAGCAATGCGCAATAAGAACGACCAGAAATCAGTATTTTGCTTGTACCCGCGCAATGCAAATGGTTATTTGTGATATCCTATATGTAATAAATATTGCAAAACAATCACGAAGGGTAATCATGCTACGCACCAGTACCATCGCCGCTCTGCTGTCCGTCACGTTCGCCGCGCAGGCTGCGCCCGCTACCACGCCGCTGACGGCCACGCAGGTGCTGAACCAGATGAATGCCGTATCGCTGACGAATATCACGGCCACCTCGGCTGGCCACGTGCACGGCCGCACCTGGGCCGAGGGCAGCGTCACCGGCGGTGAATACGGCAACCAGCTGGAGAAGGCTCCGGCGTCGAACTACGCGGGCCTGACGGCGGGCAGCGTCAACAGCGCCACCGATGCGTGGGGCAACACGAATCGGGTGACGGTCAATCGTGGCGGCCTGGTCAGCGCGGGCTCGATCAGTGGCGTGAATGTCAACGAGGGCACCAATGTGGTGGGCGGCGCTGTCGCCAATTCCACGCTGAACCGCGCTTCGAAGGTCGGCGGCAGCGTGTCCAATTCCACGTTCAACGGCGGCGCGATCATCGGCGGCAGCGCATCGAATTCCTCCATCAACGGCGGCGCGACGATTGCTGGCGCGGTGTTCAACACGAATGTCAATGGCGGCTCCTTCAACAACCCGACGGCCGACTTCACCACCGCCAGCGCGGCCGCCACGTCGACCGATTTCAAATCGGTGCTGGGCAACCTGTCGAATTCGCTGTCGCAGCTGAAGTCGACCGGCAGCACGGTCGACTTCAGCGGCTCGAAGGCCACCTTCTCGGCGGTCGCCGATACCAGCGGCGTGGCCGTGTTCGACCTGACCGGCATCGATGAGACCCTGTTCGCGGCAAACGAGTTCGACTTCAAGCTGAACGGTGCCACCACCGTCATCATGAATACGGACATCAAGACCGCATCGATCCATGCCAACTTCCTCGGCGGCAGCGCCCGGAACGTCGGCAGCCAGGTGATCTGGAACTTCTACGATGCCACCAGCCTGACGATCAGCTCGCAGTTCGGCGGCGCCGTGCTGGCCACCGACGCCCTGGTGACGAATACCGCCGATATCGAAGGCGGCCTGTTCGCCAACGCGCTGGACCTGCGCGCCCAGGTGCACGTGCAGCCGTTCACCGGCAACGTCGATACCCTGTCGCCGGTACCTGAGCCCAGCACGATCATGATGGTCATGGCTGGCCTGGGCGTGCTCGGCATCGGCCGCCTGCGCCGCCGCGACGACCGCTTCACCCAGGCTTGAGCCTGGAACCCCGGCCCATCGCGACCGGGGTAGCGCCGTTCAGCCGTCCCGCGGCTGGATGGCCGCGATAACGAGGCGCACGATCGTCTCCTCGGCCTCCTCGTAATCCTTGCCCTGCAACTGTTTCCGGCCCAGCACCAGCGCCATCTGCGCGGAGAAATCCGCGTAGGACTGCGTCATCGCCCATATCGCGAACAGCAGGTGCGTGGCGTTGACGGGCGCGATGCGCCCGGCGGCGATCCACCGTTCGAATACTTCGATGTCGCGCCTGAGCACCGGTACCACGCGTTCCCTGATCTGCTCTCCATACAACCTGGCGCCGCCGATCACTTCCATCGCATACACGCGCGACGCGTAGGGCTGCTCCCGCGAGAAGCGCAGCTTGGCCTGCACATAGGCCCGCAGCAGGTCGGCCGGGGCGCCGCCGTCGGCAGCCTGCGCCAGGCTGGACATGCGCTCCAGCCAGTCGTCCAGCACATCGTCCAGCACGCGGCGGTACAGCTCCTGCTTGGTGGGGAAGTAGTACATCAGGTTCTGCTTCGACAGCCCGGCGCCTTCCGCGATCGTCGCCACCGACGTTCCTTCATAGCCGCATTCGGCGAACACGCGCACCGCGACCGCGGCAATGTCCGCTTCCAGCCGGTCGCGGTTCTGCATGCGGCGCGAGGCGGCAGCACGGGCTTCGTTCTTGCCGTTCATGATGGTCTCCGTGATGGCTGCGATGCGGCCTGCTGCGATGGAAGCTTTTCGAACGCCGCTTGCAGGAAGGCGCGCAGCACCGGGTCGTGCGCATACGCCACGTTGAAGCGGAACCAGATCGTGGTGCTGGGCCGCAGCAGGAAGAACTCGTCCGGCGACAGCAGGATGCCGGCGCGCAGCGCGGCATCGGCGATGCTGCGGGCGTTGCAGTCCGGCGCCGGCGGCACGTTCCAGCCGGCGGCAACGAACATGCCGCCGCGCGGCCGGGCCAGCGGCTCCATGCCCACGTCGGCCAGTGCTTCGATGGTGCGCTCGCGGCCGGCGTCCAGCTGGGCCACCAGCCGGTCCACCATCCGCCGGTAGGCGCGTCCGGTGACCGCGTGGTATACGGCGCGTTCGTTGACTTCGGAAGTCGTCAGGCCGGTCAGCATCTTCACCCGCACCAGTTCCGGCACCAGCGAGCCGGATGCGCAGATCGAGCCCACCCGCAGCACCGGCGACAGCGTCTTGGAAAAGCTGCCGACGCGGATCACGCGCCGCAGGCCGTCCATCGCCGCCAGCGACGCTTCGCCCTTGCCGGCCAGGTCGCGGTAGATGTCGTCTTCCACCAGCCAGAAATCGAACTGTTCGGCCATCGCCAGCAGCCGGTGCGCCTGCGCCTGCGACAGCGAGGTGCCGAGCGGATTCTGCAGCACCGTATTGACGAACATGAGCTTTGGCTGCCCCTGGCGCGCCTGCGTGGCCAGCGTGTCCAGGTCCAGCCCATGTTCGCCGCGCGGTATGCCGACCGCATTGCAGCCGTGGTGGCGGATCAGCGACAGCAGGTTGCTGTAGCCGGGGTCTTCGACGAACACGGTGTCGCCCGGTCGTGTCAGCGTGCGCAGGATCAGGTCGAACGCGTGGGTGGCGCCGTGCGTCAGCAGCACCTGGTCCGCCTCGGCGGGGAACAGCTCGTCGGCCAGCACGGCCGCCACGTGCTGGCGCAGCGCCGGAAAGCCCAGCGGGTGGCCGTAGCCGCGCAGGCGGTTGGCGGGGATGCGCATCGCATGGCGCACCGCATCGAGGATGGTGTCTTCGCCGTACCACTCTGGAGGCAGCCAGCCGGCGCCCACGGGCAGCGCATCGGACACGCCGGAATACAGGTCGGACGTCAGCGCATCGACCGTGACCGGGCCGGCCACGATCGCTGGCGGCAACTGCGAAGCGATGTCGTGGCGCGCCACGTAATAGCCGGAACCGCGCCGCGACAGCAGCAGGCCCAGGTTGACCAGCCGGTCGTAGGCCTCGACGACTGTGAAGGTACTCACGCCATTACACTTCGCGAATTGCCGCACCGAGGGCATCTTCGCGCCGATGCGCAACTCCCTGTCCGAGATCATCGCCGCCAGCACGGCAACGATCTTGTCGACCAGGCTCCCCTTGCTGGCCCGCTCGATGGCGATCGCCGGCCACGCGGTCGGCGCCGACGCTTCCGGCGCGGTCATTCGTCTGGATGCCATTGCTTGAACTGTAGTGTTTTTAAGACCAGTACGGTTGGAACGCGTTGCCGATTGTGTATATGTGACATAGTCATCGGCGTGTCTATTATTGCATCATCATTTTGCCAACTGGTAAATAATTTTGCGGGCCAACCGGCCCATGGGAGATCGCATGAACCGACCTGAAAACCTGTCCGCACAACATCCCGCATCGTCCGCCACGCCGTATCCCGATTCGATGGGCGCGTTCTGGATGCCGTTCACCAATAACCGCGACTTCAAGGCCAGCCCCCGGCTGCTGGTCTCCGCCGCCGGCGTGCATTACACCGACATCGACGGCAACCAGGTGCTCGACGGTACGGCCGGCCTGTGGTGCGTGCCGTGCGGGCATGCGCAGCCGAAGATCGTGGCGGCGGTGCGCGAGATGGTGGGCACGCTGGACTTCGCGCCCACCTTCCAGATGGGCCACCCGACCGCGTTCGCGCTGGCGGAAAAGCTGATGGCCTATACGAATCACAAATTCGGCCACGTGTTCTACACCAACTCGGGATCGGAGGCTGTGGACACGGCCCTGAAGATGGCGCTGGCGTACCACAAGGCGCGCGGCGAGCCGGCACGTACCCGGCTGATCGGCCGCGAGCGCGGCTATCACGGCGTGGGCTTCGGCGGCATCTCGGTCGGAGGCATCGCCGGCAACCGCAAGCAGTACGGCACCCTGCTGCCGGGCGTCGACCACCTGCCGCACACGCACAGCCTGGAAAAAAATGCCTTCACGCGCGGCGAGCCGGAATACGGCGCCCACCTGGCGGACGAACTGGAACGCATCGTCGCGCTGCACGACGCATCGACCATCGCCGCCGTGATCGTCGAGCCGGTGGCCGGTTCCACCGGCGTGCTGATCCCGCCGAAGGGTTACCTGAAGCGCCTGCGCGAACTGTGCACGAAGCACGGCATCCTGCTGATCTTCGACGAGGTGATCACCGGCTTCGGCCGCATGACGACGCCGTTCGCGGCCGACTACTTCGATGTCGAGCCGGACATGATGACCACCGCGAAAGGCCTCACCAACGGCACCGTGCCGATGGGCGCCGTGTTCACGAAAGGCTTCGTCCACGACGCCTTCATGGATGCGCCGGCCGGCATAGAACTGTTCCACGGCTACACCTACTCCGGCCACCCGCTGGCCTGCGCCGCGTCGCTCGCCACGCTCGAAGTGTTCGAGGAACAGAAGATCCTCGACCATGCGGCCGGGCTGCAGGAATACTGGGCCGACGCCGTGTATTCGCTGAAGGGCCTGCCGCATGTGATCGACCTGCGCTGCATCGGCCTGATCGCCGGCATCGAGCTGGCGCCGATTCCCGGCAAGCCGGGCGTGCGCGCGTTCACCGCCTTCAAGAAAGCGTTCGCCGACGGAGTCCTCATCCGCGTCACCGGCGACATCATCGCGCTGTCACCGCCGCTGGTGTTCGAGAAGGCGCATATCGACGAGTTGTTCGGCAAGCTGGCGAAGATCCTGAAAGAGCTGGACTGATACCGTCGCTCGGGCAGCCTGCATGCGGACCGTCGCCACAAGCGATGGCGGCCGGCAGGCAAAGCCCTCATCAACACCCCAGAAAAGCCTAGAAGGAGACATACCATGCTCGTAGGCGTACCCAAGGAAATCAAGAACCAGGAATCGCGCGTCGGCCTCACCCCGGCCAGCGTGAAGGAACTGACGCTGCGCGGCCACCCCGTGCTTGTCGAACGCCATGCCGGCGCCGCGATCGGGCTGGCGGACGCGATGTATGAAGCCTCCGGCGCCACGATCGTCGACAGCGCGCGGGAAATCTTCGAGCGCGCCGACATGATCGTCAAGGTCAAGGAACCGCAGCCGCAGGAATGCGCGATGCTGCGCGAAGGCCAGATCCTGTACACCTACCTGCACCTGGCGCCCGATCCCGCGCAGACGAAGGCGCTGGTCGCATCGAAGGCCGTATGCATCGCCTATGAAACCATTACCGGCCCGAACGGCGGCCTGCCGCTGCTGGCGCCGATGAGCGAGGTGGCGGGGCGCATGGCCGTGCAGGCCGGTGCCGCGCACCTGGAAAAATCAAAAGGCGGCATGGGCCTGCTGCTGGGCGGCGTGCCCGGCGTGGCGCCCGGCCACGTGGCCATCATCGGCGCCGGCGTGGTCGGCACCAATGCGCTGCAGATCGCCGTCGGCATGGGCGCGCGCGTGACGGTGCTCGACAAGAACGTGGACCGCCTGCGCCAGCTCGACCTGGTGTTCGGCAACCGTGTGCAGACGATGTATTCGAATGCCCATACCATCGAGGAAGCGGTGCTGGATGCCGACCTCGTCATCGGCGGCGTGCTGGTGCCCGGCGCCGCCGCGCCCAAGCTCGTCACGCGGCAGATGGTGGCGAAGATGAAGCAGGGCGCGGTCATCGTCGACGTGGCGATCGACCAGGGCGGCTGCTTCGAGACCTCGCGCGCGACGACGCACGAACAGCCCACGTTCATCGTCGACGGCGTGGTGCATTACTGTGTCGCGAACATGCCGGGCGCCGTCGCGCGTACCTCCACGTTCGCGCTGAACAACGCCACCATCGCGCACGCGCTGGCCCTGGCGGACAAGGGCTGGCAGAAAGCCCTGCTGGCAAACCCGCACCTGAAGAACGGCCTGAACGTCTGCCAGGGCCAGGTCACCTACGAAGCGGTGGCCCGCGACCTGGGCTACGACTACGTACCGGCGGACACGCTGCTGTCGTGACGCTTGCTGTCGTGACCTTTGCTGTCGCGATACGGCGCAGTCCCGACATCCAATAACCTGAAAAGAGACCAAGATGAGCGACCTGGATACCATCACCCATTACATCGGCGGCGCGAAAGCCGATACCCGCAGCGGCCGCTATGCCGACGTCTACAACCCCGCGCTCGGCGAACCGGTGGCCCGTGTGGCGCTGGGCAGCGCGGACGAAGTGGATGCCGCCGTGCAGGCCGCCCACGCGGCATTCCCGGCCTGGGCCGATACGCCGCCGCTGGCGCGTGCCCGCGTGCTGGCGAAGTACCTGCAACTGTGCCAGCAGCACACCGAGGAATTCGCGGCGATGCTGACGCGCGAACACGGCAAGACGCTGGCCGATGCGCGCGGCGAGGTGGCGCGCGGCATCGAGGTCGTCGAATTCGCGCTCGGCATTCCGCAACTGCTGAAGGGTGAATTCACCGACCAGATCGCGCGCGGCATCGATGCCTGGTCGATGCGCCAGCCACTCGGCGTCGTGACCGGCATCACTCCGTTCAATTTCCCGGTGATGGTGCCGATGTGGATGTTTCCGGTGGCGCTCGCCTGCGGCAATACCTTCGTGCTGAAGCCATCCGAGCGCGATCCTTCGCCATCGCTGCTGCATGCCGAACTGCTGAAGAAGGCCGGCCTGCCGGACGGCGTCTTCAACGTCGTGCAGGGCGACAAGCTGGTCGTCGACGCGCTGCTCGAACACCCGCATGTGCAGGCCGTGAGCTTCGTCGGCTCCACGCCGATCGCCGAATACATCTACGCGAAGGGCAGCGCCAACGGCAAGCGCGTGCAGGCCCTGGGCGGCGCCAAGAACCACATGGTCGTGATGCCCGATGCAGACATGGACATGGCGGTCGACGCGCTGATGGGCGCCGCCTACGGTTCGGCAGGCGAGCGCTGCATGGCGATCTCCGTCGTCGTCGCGATCGGTGATGCGGGCGATGCGCTGGTGAGTGCACTGGAACGGCGCACGGCCGCACTGAAAGTACGCGACGGCATGGCGCACGACGCCGAGATGGGACCGGTCGTCACGCTCGCCGCCAAGCAGCGCATCGAACGGCTGATCGGCGAAGGCGTGGAGCAGGGCGCGAAGCTGGTCGTCGATGGACGCAATTTCAAGGTCGCGGACCGGCCCAACGGTTTCTTCGTCGGCGGCACGCTGTTCGACCACGTCACGCCGGACATGACGATCTACAAGGAAGAGATCTTCGGGCCGGTGCTGTGCGTGATGCGGCTGCCGGACGTCGGCAGCGCCGTGGAACTCATCAACCGCAACGAATACGGCAACGGCGTGGCCGTGTTTACGCGCGATGGCGGCGTGGCGCGCGAATTCGTGCGGCAGATCCAGGTGGGCATGGTGGGGGTCAACGTGCCGCTGCCGGTGCCGATGGCGTTCAACAGTTTCGGCGGCTGGAAGCGCAGCATGTTCGGCGACCACCATGCTTACGGTCCGGAAGGCGTGCGGTTCTATACGCGGCACAAGGCCGTGATGCAGCGCTGGCCCAATACGGCAACGGCTGGCGCGGAATTTGCATTCCCACAGATGAAGTAAGCGACCCCCAAAGTCAGCGGCCGATGCGGTCCGGGGTCTGTCCCCGCATGGGGACGGACCCCAGCCTTTCGCCCGCACAGTGCAGTCAGGATCTCACCCAGCTCAGCCAGGAACCAGAACCATGCTCGACTCACTCAACTACATCCCGCACCCCAGCTCCTCGAACAGCGAGCTGGCCACCCACTTCACCGACCTTGCCCCGCCACTGAATGCCCGCCAGGCCGCCATCGAAGCGGCCCGCTGCCTGTACTGCTATGACGCGCCATGCACGCGCATCTGCCCGTCCGACATCGACGTGGCAAGCTTCATCCGCAATATCCACGACCGCAACGTCGACGGTGCCGCGCTCGGCATCCTGAAGCAGAACATCTTCGGCGGCAGCTGCGCGCGCGTGTGCCCCACCGAGATCCTGTGCGAAGACGCCTGCGTGCGCAACCACGATGCCGAAGGCCAGCCTGTGAAGATCGCGCTGCTGCAGCGCTATGCCACCGACAACATGAGCTTCAAGGAACACCCGTTCCAGCGCGCGAAGTCCACCGGCCGCAAGGTCGCCGTCGTCGGCGCGGGCCCGGCGGGCCTGTCGTGCGCGCACCGCCTGGCCATGCTGGGCAACGACGTCGTCGTGTTCGAGGCGCACGACAAGGCCGGCGGCCTGAACGAATACGGCATCGCGAAGTACAAACTCACCGACGATTTCGCACAGCGCGAAGTGGACTTCCTGATGGGCATCGGCGGCATCGAGATCCGCCTGGGCCAGAGGCTGGGCGACAACCTCCACCTGAAAGACCTGCACGCGAACTACGACGCCGTGTTCCTGGCACTGGGCCTCGGCGCCAGCCGGCAACTGGGCCTGACGGGCGAGGATGCGCCGGGCCTGCTGGCCGCGGTCGACTACATCGCCGCGCTGCGCCAGGCGGACGACCTTGCGGCATTGCCGGTGCCGAAGCGCGCGATCGTGATCGGTGCCGGCAACACGGCGATCGACATGGCCGTGCAGATCCAGCGGCTCGGCGCGGAAGAGGTGACGCTGGTCTACCGCCGCGGCTTCGATGCAATGAGCGCCACGCACCACGAACAGGATATCGCCAAGGCCAACCAGGTGCGCATGCGCACGTGGGCCCAGCCGCAGCAGGTTCTGCTCGATGGGGCCGGGCGCGTGCAGGGCATGCGTTTCGAGAAGACGCGCCTCGAAGGCGGCCGGCTGGTGGGCAGCGGCGAAACGTTCGAGATCGCCGCCGATGCCATCTTCAAGGCGATCGGCCAGACGATGGACGATGCGGCACTGGCCGACCCGCTCGCGACGCTGCTCAAGCGCGACGGCGACCGCATCCACGTCGACGAGCACTTCCGCACCGCGCTGCCGGGCATCTATGCCGGCGGCGACTGCGTGGCGCCGGGGCAGGACCTGACGGTGCAGGCCGTCCAGCACGGCAAGTTGGCCGCGATGGCGATCCATGCCGAACTTCAATCGAAACTGGAGGCAGCGTAATGAGCCACGAATACAGCAACCTCGCCGTCGACTTCTGCGGCATCAAGTCGCCGAACCCGTTCTGGCTGGCCTCCGCGCCGCCCACCGACAAGGCCTACAACGTGATCCGCGCCTTCGAGGCGGGGTGGGGCGGCGTGGTATGGAAAACGCTGGGCGAGGACCCGCCGGCCGTCAACGTGTCGTCGCGCTACTCCGCCATCTACGGCAAGAACCGCGAAGTCATCGGCTTCAACAACATCGAACTGATCACCGACCGCTCGCTGGACATCAACCTGCGCGAGATCACCGCCGTCAAGGAAGCGTGGCCGGACCGGGCGATTGTCGTGTCGCTGATGCTGCCCTGCGAGGAACACTATTGGGCCGACATCCTGCCCAAGGTGGAAGCGACCGGCGCGGACGGCATCGAACTGAACTTCGGCTGCCCGCACGGCATGCCCGAACGGGGCATGGGCGCCGCCGTGGGCCAGGTGCCGGAATACGTGGGCATGGTCACCGCGTGGTGCAAGAAGCACAGCAGGCTGCCGGTGATCGTCAAGCTGACGCCGAACATCACCGACATCCGCCACCCGGCGCGCGCCGCGAAGAACGGCGGCGCCGATGCAGTCTCGCTGATCAACACCATCAATTCCATCACGTCGATCGACCTGGAGCGGATGGTGGCGCTGCCCACCGTCGGCTCGGCCAGCACGCACGGCGGCTACTGCGGCACGGCCGTGAAGCCGATCGCGCTGAACATGGTGGCCGAGATCGCACGCGACCCGGAAACGCGCGGCCTGCCGATCTCCGGCATCGGCGGCATCAACAACTGGCGCGACGCCGCCGAGTTCATCGCGCTGGGGGCCGGCTGCGTGCAGGTATGCACGGCGGCGATGCTGCACGGTTTCCGCATCGTCGAAGAGATGAAGGATGGCCTGTCGCGCTGGATGGAGACGCAGGGCTACCGCACCATCGAGGAATTCCGCGGCCGGGCGGTGCCGAATACGACCGACTGGAAGTACCTGGACATGAACTTCAAGACGATTGCGCACATCAGCCAGGCCGACTGCATCGGCTGCGGCAAGTGCCACGTGGCCTGCGAGGACACGTCGCACCAGGCCGTCGCCCGCCTGGTCGACGAGGCCACCGGCAAGCGCACCTATGAAGTCATCGACAGTGAATGCGTGGGCTGCAACCTGTGCGAGATCACGTGCCCGGTGCAGGGCTGCATCACGATGGTGCCGCAGCAGACCGGCAAGGCGTACATGAACTGGACGCAGGATCCGCGCAATCCTCGGGCGGAGAGTATTCCCACCGCCGCGTGATGCATTGGGGTCTGTCCCCGCATGGGGACTGACCCAGGATTTCTACTTGAGCACAGTACTGCATGCCTGAAAGAGCACATGAACCCAGGAGAGCCGCCAGTGAACCACGACATTAAAGCCAACCCCCACCTGTGGAACGAAGACCTCGCGCCCACCACCGCCGCCCAGCGCACCTGGCTGTGGTACCACTTCGCGGCGTTATGGGTCGGCATGGTGATGTGCATTCCCGCGTACACGCTGTCCGCCAGCCTGGTCGAAGGCGGCATGTCGGCGTGGCAGGCGGTGCTGACCGTGTTCCTGGCCAACGCCATCGTGCTGGTGCCGATGCTGGCGATCGGCCATGCCGGCACCAAGTACGGCATTCCCTACGCGGTGCTGGCGCGCGCTTCGTTCGGCACCGACGGCGCCAAGCTGCCGGCCCTGCTGCGCGCCATCGTGGCCTGCGGCTGGTACGGCATCCAGACGTGGTTCGGCGGCAGCATGATCTACACGCTGCTGGGCGTGCTGATGGGGGCGCCGATCGGCGGCGAGAAGATCGGCTGGCTGGGCATCAACGGCGCGCAGCTGCTGTGCTTCCTGGCGTTCTGGGCAATCCAGATGTATTACATCGTCCACG
The DNA here is from genome assembly GCF_055502615.1 of Pseudoduganella sp. jia 9. Lineage (NCBI taxonomy): Bacteria > Pseudomonadati > Pseudomonadota > Betaproteobacteria > Burkholderiales > Oxalobacteraceae > Pseudoduganella > Pseudoduganella sp. jia 9. The sequence goes on from NZ_JBUPWE010000018.1 coordinate 61,633, forward strand.
GCATGGAGTCGATCCGCAAGCTGGAGACCTACACGGCGCCGCTGAAGATCCTGATCTGCTTCGTGCTGCTGTGGTGGGTCTGGGACAAGGCCGGCGGCTTCGGCCCGATGCTGGACAAGCCTTCCCAGTTCGCGCCGGGCCAGCCGAAGGAAGGCCAGTTCTGGAGCGCGTTCTGGCCGTCGCTGACGGCGATGGTGGGCTTCTGGGCGACGCTGGCGCTGAACATCCCCGACTTCACCCGCTTCGCCAAATCGCAGAAGGACCAGATCGTGGGCCAGTCGATCGGCCTGCCGGTGCCGATGGGCCTGCTGGCGGCGCTGGCGGTGATCGTCACGTCGGCCACCGTCGTCTTGTACGGCAAGGCGCTGTGGGATCCGGTCGACCTGGCCGCGCGGATGACCGGCGTGGCCGTGCTGGTCGCGCTGATCGTGCTGCTGGTCGATACGGTCAGCGTCAACCTGGCCGCCAACCTGGTCGGCCCGGCGTACGATTTTTCCGCGCTGGCGCCAAAGCGCATCTCGTACCGCACCGGTGGCTACATCACGGCCGGCATCGCGCTGGCGATGATGCCGTGGAAGCTGCTGGAAACCACGCAGGGCTACATCTTCACGTGGCTGATCGGCTATTCGGCGCTGCTGGGCCCCATCGCCGGCGTGCTGATCGTCGACTACTACCTGGTGCGCAAGACCGAGCTGCATGTCGCCGAACTGTACCGGGAAAACGGCATTTATTCGTATGGCACCGGCTGGAACATGGCGGCCGTCATCGCCTTCATCCTCGGCGTGCTGCCGAACATCCCCGGCTTCCTGAACGCCGCCTTCCCCGATGCGTTCCCCGGAGTCGGCGCCACCTTCAAGACCATCTATACCTATGCCTGGTTCGTGGGCATCGCGATCGCGGCCGCCGCCTACGCGGCGATGATGCAGCTGGCCGCCTTCCGTCCCGCCACGCCAATCCTGAACGGAGACACCAAATGAGCCTGATCATCCGAGGCGGTACCGTCGTCAATGCCGACCGCGCCTTCCGCGCCGATGTGCTGTGCGAGGGCGGCCGGATCGTCGCCGTCGGCGAAAACCTGGATGCACCGGCGGGCGCGCAAGTCATCGACGCCTCCGGCCAGTACGTGATGCCCGGCGGGATCGACCCGCACACGCACATGAACCTGCCGTTCATGGGCACCGTGACGGCGGACGATTTTTATACGGGGACGGCGGCCGGCTTGGCCGGAGGCACGACGACGATCATCGATTTCGTGATTCCGAATCCGCAACAACCGCTGCTGGAGGCCTACCACCAGTGGCGCGGCTGGGCAGCCAAGGCCGCAGGCGACTACACGTTCCACGTGGCGATCACGTGGTGGTCCGACCTCGTGCACGAAGAGATGGGCGTGCTGGTGCGCGACCATGGCGTGAACAGCTTCAAGCACTTCATGGCGTACAAGAACGCCATCATGGCGGACGACGAAACGCTGGTGAAGAGCTTCCGCCGCTCGCTGGAGCTGGGTGCGATCCCCACCGTGCATGCGGAGAACGGCGAACTGGTGTACCAGCTGCAGCGCGACCTGCTGGCCAGGGGCATCACCGGACCGGCGGCGCATCCGCTGTCGCGCCCCCCGGCGGTGGAAGCGGAAGCGGCCAACCGCGCGATCGCCATTGCCGGCGTGCTGGAAACGCCGCTGTACATCGTGCACGTATCGTGCAAGGAATCGCTGGATGCGATCGCGCGGGCCCGCGCGGCCGGCCAGCGCGTGTACGGCGAAGCGCTGGCCGGGCACCTGATCATCGACGACAGCGTCTACCGGAATCCCGACTTTGAATTCGCCGCCGGCCACGTGATGAGCCCACCGTTCCGCGGCAAGGAACACCAGCGCGCACTGTGGCAGGGCCTGCGCGGCGGCAATCTGCACACGACGGCGACCGACCATTGCACGTTCTGCGCCGAACAGAAGGCGGCCGGGCGCGACGATTTCACGAAGATTCCAAATGGCTGCGGCGGCGTCGAGGACCGCATGGCCGTGATCTGGGACGAGGGCGTGAACGGCGGCCTGCTGACGCCTTCGGAGTTCGTCAAGGTCACGTCCGCCAACGCGGCGCAGATCTTCAACATCTATCCACGCAAGGGCGTCGTGCAGGCCGGTGCCGATGCCGATGTCGTCGTCTGGGACCCGGCCGGCACGCGAACGATCTCGGCCAGGACGCAGTTCGCAAAGGGCGGCTTCAACGTGTTCGAGGGCCGCACCGTGAAAGGCATCCCCAGTACCACGGTCGCCGCCGGCAAGGTGGTGTTCCACCGCGGCGAACTGATGGCCGTGGAAGGCGCTGGCCGGCACGTCGACCGTCCCGCATTCAAACCTGTTTCCGCAAGCTGAGAGGACACCAGATGAACGACATGAGCGAAGGGGCAGCGATCGAGGCGCTGCGGGTCGACGGCCGGCGGCTGTGGGACGCATTGATGGAGCTGGCGCAGATCGGCGCCACCGAGAAGGGCGGCGTGAAGCGGCTGGCGCTGACGGACCTCGACCGGCAGGGCCGCGACCTCGTCGTCGGCTGGGCCAGGGCCGCCGGGATGACGGTGACCGTCGACCAGATCGGCAATGTGTTCATGCGCCGCGCCGGCACCAACGATGCGCTGCCTCCGGTGATGACGGGCAGCCATATCGATACGCAGCCGACCGGCGGCAAGTTCGACGGCAACTACGGCGTGCTGGCCGGCCTGGAAGTGGTGCGCACGCTGAACGACCATGGCATCCGCACCGAAGCGCCGATCGAGGTGGCGTTCTGGACCAACGAGGAAGGTTCGCGCTTCGTGCCCGTGATGATGGGTTCCGGCGTGTTCTGCGGAGCGTTCACGCTGGAACACGCGTATGCGGCGAAGGATGTCGACGGCAAAACGGTCGGCGAAGAGCTGGAACGCATCGGCTACAAGGGTACCCAGGTGCCGGGCGACCATCCGATCGGCGCTTATTTCGAGACGCACATCGAGCAGGGCCCGGTGCTGGAAGACGCGGACAAGGTGATCGGCGTGGTGCCCGCCGTGATGGGACTGTCATGGTATGACTGCACGGTGACCGGCATGGAAGCGCATGCCGGGCCGACGCCGATGCACCTGCGGCGCGATGCCATGCAGGTGGCCGCGCAGATCATTCCGGAAGTGGTGGCGATCGCCAACCGCTACCCGCCCTATGGCCGCGGCACGGTCGGCATGATGCAGGTCTTTCCGAACAGCCGCAACGTGATTCCCGGCCAGGTGAAGTTCTCGATCGACCTGCGCAACGTGAACGACGAGCTGCTGAACACGATGCACGAAGAGATGACGGCGTTCGTGGCGCAGGTCGCGGCCGACTCGGGCCTCGACGTGAAGCTGGAACGCGTGTCGTATTACCCGCCTTGCCCGTTCCACCCGGACGTTGTCGGCGCCGTGCGCAGCGCCACCGCGAAGCTGGGATATTCGTCGATGGACGTGGTCTCCGGCGCCGGTCACGACGCGATCTATGCGGCGCGGCTGGCCCCGTCGGGCATGATCTTCGTGCCGTGCAAGGATGGCATCAGCCACAACGAGATCGAGGATGCGCAGCCGGCGCACCTGGAGGCAGGCTGCAACGTGCTGCTGCACGCCATGCTGGAGCGGGCGAGGGTGCTGGTTTAAGGTGCCGCGATGATCGCTGCCAGCTCGGCGGCGATCTGTTGCGCCAGCTGGTGGATGTGGAAGCCATCCACGAAACCGTGATGCGCCTGCACGGAGAACGGCAACACCAGTTCGCCCGGCGCGCCGTCACGGAACTTGCCCCACGCGAGCGAAGGAATGTCCGGGCAAGCCAGGGCTGCCGTCGGATGCTGGATCGACGTGAAGGCCAGCCACGGAATGCAGGTGACGAACATCTGGTGCTTTGCCTCGCGCGGCGCCAGCGTCCGATAGGGCTCGTTGAACTGCACCATGTTCGACGCCGCCTCGCGTGCCGCGCTGCCGCGGGCGCAGAATTCGCGCAGGTCGTCCGACCATTCGAACATCGCGAAATTGAGATCGTTGTGCTGGTTGATCACCGTGAACGACGGGATCAGGCGGTCGATCTCGAACACTTCGCCGTCATGGATGCGCCAGCGGAAGTTTTCGATCTTCATCGCCGCACGCAGCACGGCGCACAGCAGCACGTGGAAGGGCGGCAGGCCGTTGTCCCTGCACCAGGGCCGGAAATCCGGCAGTTCCAGCGGGAAGCACAGGTTGACGGCCGGGCTGTCCATGCCGTCGAACATCTGGAAGCGGTCGCGCCGCCGTTCGAAGTTTTCCATAATGTGTCTTGTCATTCCGAGGGCGATATTGTCGCATGGGCGGCAAGAGCATCGACCAGTTCGCGCGCATAGCCCGGCAGGTTGTCGTAGCTGCGCGTGCACAGCAGCAGGCGGCGCCGCGTCCACGCATCCGCCAGCTTCACCACCTTCAGGTTAGCCGCGTCGCGCGAACGCACCACGGCCGATTCCGGCAGGACCGCCAGGCCGGCGCCGCTGGCCACCATGCGGCAGACCGCGTCGAAGCTGCGCACCCGCACGCGGTAGCGCAGCCGCTTGCCCAGCCTGTTGGCCTGCTCGCCGAGGTACATCTGCAGCGCACTGTCGCCGGCCAGGCCGATGAAGTCATGTTCCACCACGGCTGCGAAGGGCAGCGTGGCGTTGCGGCGCAGGCCCTTGCCGAGCGGGTGGCCCGGATGCAGCGCCAGCACCAGCCGGTCTTCGCAGAACAGCCGGGTCTCCAGGCCGCTGCTGTCGACCGAATCGGTGACGATGCCGATGTCGGCCAGGTCGTCGCGCATCGCCTGCACGATGTCACTGGACAGGCGCTCCTCGAGATCGACGTTGACATGCGGGTGTCCGGCCATGAACGCGGCCAGCACGTCGGGCAGGAATTCCGTCAGCGCCGAGGTATTGCACAGCAGGCGCACGTGGCCCTTCAGGCCGGTGGCGTATTCGCCCAGGTCGGCGCGCATCTTTTCCATCTGCTGCGTGATCAGCCGCGCGTGATGCAGCAGCGTGCGGCCGGCATCGGTCGGTTCCACGCCGCGGCGGCTGCGCTGCAGCAGCGGCACGCCGAGGGCATCCTCCATGCCACGCACGCGCGCGCTGGCGGAAGCCAGGGCAAGGTGGGCCTGCGCGGCGCCGGCCGTGATGCTGCCGCTTTCCACCACGCGCAGGAACAGTTTCAGGTCGGTCAGGTCGAATCGCATATGTCCTCTCAGCCTTCGGAGAATCCGAAGGCTGGGGCAGTATATTCCACATTTCCGGTCTCCGGCACCGGCGGCATACTGCGCCCATGGAAAACAACCTTGTTTTTATCTGCGTAGTGTTCGTGCTTGCGGGCATGGTCAAAGGCGTGACCGGCATGGGACTGCCGACCGTGGCGATGGCCCTGCTGGGGCTCGTGATGCCACCGCTGCAGGCCGCCGCCATCCTCGTCGTGCCTTCGCTTTTGACGAACATGTGGCAGATGCTGGAACGCCGGGGCTTGCATGCGCTGTGGCTGCGGCTGCGTCCGATGCTGCTGGGCGTGTGCGCCGGCACGCTGCTCGGCGGCGCCTTCTTCGCGAAAGGCGATGGCAGGGCGGTCCTAGGCATCGCGCTGGTGCTGTATGCGCTGCTCGGACTGTCGTCGTGGCGCTGGCAGGTGCGCGCGGCGCAGGAACCCTGGCTAGGGCCACTGGTCGGCGTGGCGACCGGCGTGCTGACGGCGGTCACCGGCGTGTTCGTGCTGCCCGCCGTGCCTTACCTGCAGGCGCTCGGGATGGAGAAGGAAGAGCTGGTGCAGGCGATGGGCCTGTCGTTCACGGTGTCGACGCTGGCGCTGGCCGCGATGCTGGCCGGGCATGGCGCCTGGGAACCGGCGAGCGCGGGCATGTCGTTCCTGGCCCAGTTGCCCGCGCTGGTCGGCCTGGCGCTGGGCAGCCGGCTGCGCGCGCGGCTCGAGCCGCAGGTGTTCCGGCGCTGCTTCCTTTTAACGTTGCTGCTGCTTGGTGGGCACATGAGCCTCGCACCCTGAACCAGCGCTGGCCGGTCAAAACCGGTGACAGGCTCCAGTTTTCAGGAAACATTTCCCGGGAATTGGGGCCTGTCACCGGAAGTGCGACAATGGCTCACCAGGTTCGGAAAGTTCCCATGAAAAGAGTGCGCATCACGCTGCCGTTGTCGCTTGCCGTGTTACTGGGCTGGCTTGTCTTGACGATTGCGGGCGGCTGGGTCGGCTCAGGCAGCAAGCCGGAGTCGCTGGCCGACGCGGCAACCGGGAGCATCGGTGTCGCCTGGATCATCGCAGCGCTGTTCGCGGGGTGGTTCGCGTTCGCCTCCCAGGATCGCAGCGTCACCGGCGTCGGCGCGCCTGATCCTTTGCGGTCCACAGGCCTGGTCTGGTTGCCGCTGCTGTATGCGGCGTTTGCGCTGCTCATCGCGTTCACGGACGAGTCGACGATCCCACGCGCGGCCATGCTGACGCTCGCCGTCAACATGGCCGCGGTCGGCCTGTCCGAAGAGCTGATGTTTCGCGGCGTGCTGCTGGCCGGCCTCCTGACCCGGTACACGGTGTGGCAGTCTGTTCTCGCTTCCTCGGCCATCTTCGGCCTCGTCCATGCATTGAACGGCTTTACTACAGGCGAGGTTACGGCCGCGCTGTGGCAGTGCGCGGGGGCGTTCCTGCAGGGCGTGGGCTACGCGGCGATCCGCCTGCGCACGCGATCGGTCTGGCCGATGGCCGTGGTGCACGGCATCTGGGACTTTTCCCTGATGCTGCACCTGCTGTCGGCGCCGCCCGAGGAAACGGCGCCGCTGCTGCCTTGGGCCTCGCTGCTGCTGGTGCTGCCGATCTTCCTGTATGGCCTGTACCTGATGCGCGGTTCGCGGGGCGCATTGCCCCATGCCACGCCTGCCGAAGCAGCCCGCTGAGGGGCGGATCGTTCCGGGAACTACTGCCCGCTCAGCACCGCCAGTTGCTTGCCCGTGCCGCCTTCGCCGAGGGGAGCGCTGGTCACCAGCAGGGTGGCGCCGGGCTCCAGCAGCGCGGTTACGCGCTGGTAGAATTCCGGCGGGATCTGCACCCTGTTCCTTGCCACCTCGTCCACCGGGCTGCCGTCCTCGCCCTCATGGCCGGCCACGCCGGCATAGATCCACTGCTGCCCGTCGCCGGTGCCGCCGGCAAGCGTCAGCACGTGCGTGGCGTCGTCGTCGCGCGGCAGTGTCACGGCGGAGCGGCCGATCGGCACGCCATTGCGCAGCACGACCGCGGCCTGGTCGGCGCGCGACAGCACGATCGTCACGGGCCCGGCGGGCGACTTCTCGGGCATCCAGAAATCGCCTTTGCCGTCCATGTCCTGCGAGGAGGGCGCCAGCACTTCGCCGCCGCCCTTCGCCACCGGGTGGACCGCATCGTCCGCCACGATGACCGTGGTGCCGAGCCGTGTCGCCGTGAACAGCTGCTTTGCAAATGCCATCGGCAGGTGCACGCAGCCGTGGCTTTCGGGGTAGCCGGGCAGCCCGCCGGCATGCAGCGCCACGCCATCCCACGTCAGGCGCTGCTGGTAGGGCATCGGCGCGCCGTGGTATTTGTTCGAGTGGTGTTTGGCGTCCTTCTGCAGGATGGTGAACACGCCGGTCGGTGTCCGGTATCCAGGCTTGCCGCTTGAAACGGTCGCGACACCGATGCGCACGCCGTTCCGGTACACGGTCGCCAGCTGTTTCGACAGGTCCACGTACACCAGCACCGGGCCCTTCGGCGCGATCCGCGGCGCCCACACCCATTCGCCGGGCTTCAGGCCGGCCGACTGCCGCGCGAGTTCCACCGCGGACGATACGGTACGTCCCTGTGCCGCCGCCGTGCCGGTGAACAGCAGCGCGGCAACGGCCAGGCATGCCGCGCTGGCCGCCATCCGTTTCGTGTGTTTCGCGTGTTTCGTGTGTTTCGTGTGCTTCATGCCCATCATGCCCATCATGCCCATCATGCGATACCCGTCATTATTGCGTGGCCACCGTCAGTGTATAGGCCGCGCTTTCATTGCGGCGCGCCGCGTTGCGCATCAGGTAGACGCTGACGGTGTATTCGCCATCCCGTTCGACCTTGCCGCTGTAGTCGAGCCCCTTGATGGAGCCGACGAACGACGCTTCCTGCGCATCCGGCGGCGTGATATTGAAATAATTCGACCGCGAACTCGTCTTGAGTTTCACGGCCAGCGCCTGGCCCTGCCGGACCGCGACCTTGTACTCGGCCGTATCGTAGCCGCGGATCTTGCCGCGCACGGTTTTCGTGCCTGGCTTGACTGCGTCGATCGTCTGCGTTTCGACCTTGTCGGCCTTGTCGGTCTTGTCGGCCGCTGCGGCGCCTTGCGGCAGCCATGCCAGCGCACCGCACAAGGCCGTGCCGGCAATCGCCATGCTGAGATGTTTCATCGTGTTCCTCGATTGGTTCGTCCAGGCCTGCGCCATGATCCATGCCGTGATGCCGGGCCACGTGTCGCGCTGTGTCTTGCTGCCCATGAAAAGCCCGATATGGCCGGGGCCACTGTCAGGCGATGATATTCAGGCCGCCGTCCACGTACACCGTGCTGCCCGTCAGGCGGCGCGCATAGTCGGTGGCAAGGAAGGCGCAGGTATTGCCGACGTCGATGATGTCGACCAGTTCGCCGAGCGGTGCCCGGGCGACGGCGTCGGCCAGCAGCAGGTCGAAATCCTTCAGTCCCGATGCGGCGCGCGTTTTCAGCGGGCCGGGCGAGATCGCATGCACGCGGATGCCGCGCGGGCCGAGTTTGTGCGCCAGGTAGCGGCAGGAGGCTTCCAGCGCCGCCTTCACGGGGCCCATCACGTCATAGTTCGGCACCACCTGCCGCGCGCCGTGGTAGCTCATCGCGAACAGGCTGCCGCCTTCCGTCATCAGCGGCGCGGCCAGGCGCGCCATGCGCACGAACGAATGGCAGGAGATATCCATCGCGCGCAGGAAGCCTTCGCGAGAACAGTCGAGCAGGCCGCCCTGCAGGTCGGCCTTCGGCGCGAACGCGATCGAGTGGACCGCGATATCGAGGCGGCCGTGCCGTGCCAGCGCCTCGAATACGGCTTCCAGCTGGCCCGGCTGCTCGACGTCCAGTGGCAGCAGTTCGGCCCCCAGGGACTCGGCCAGCGGCGCCACGTGCGGCAGCGCCTTGTCGTTCAGGTAGGTCAGCGTCAGGTCCGCGCCCAGCTTGCGGAACGCCAGCGCGCAGCCGTAGGCGATCGAGTGCTCGTTCGCCACGCCGACGACCAGCGCGCGTTTGCCTGCCAGGATCGGATGGACCGTTTCAGCGTTCATGCTTCCTCCACCAGCGCGGCGGTATGCCGCGCGATCATCAGTTCTTCGTTGGCCGGCACCACCCATGCTTCGACCTTGCTGGAGGCGGAGCTGATGCGGGAGATCCTGTCGGAACCGGCTGCGGCGTTGGCCGCTTCGTCCAGCGTGACGCCCAGCCACGCCGCATCGCGGCAGACGGCTGCGCGCACCGCCACGCTGTTCTCGCCGATGCCGCCCGAGAAGACCAGGGCATCAAGGCCACCCAGCGCGGCGGCCAGCGAACCGAGTTCGCGGCCGATGCGGTAGACCAGCAGGTCGATCGCCAGCCGGGCGCGCGGGTCGTCGCTGGCCTCGAGCGTGCGCATGTCCGCCGATATGCCGGACACGCCCAGTAGCCCCGATTGCTGGTACAGCAGCCGCTGCACGGCCGCCACGTCCATGCCCAGTTCGTCGATCAGGTACAGCACCACGCCGGGATCGAGCGCGCCGCAGCGGGTGCCCATCGGCAGGCCGTCCACGGCGGTGAAGCCCATCGTGCTGGCGACGCTGCGGCCGGCCCGCATCGCGCACATGCTGGCGCCATTGCCCAGGTGGGCGGCCACGACGCGTCCGCCAGCCAGGCCGGGGGCGAAGTCCGGCACGCGGCTGGCGATGTATTCGTAGGACAGGCCATGGAAGCCGTAGCGCCGGATGTCCTGGTCCGTGATCGCCGGCGGCAGCGCGAAGGCCTGCGCCAGGGCCGGCTGCGCCGTGTGGAATGCCGTGTCGAAGCAGCCCACCTGCGGTACCTGCGGCGCCAGCGCCATCACGGCGCGTACCGGCGCGAGGTTGTGCGGCAGGTGCAGCGGGGCGAGAGGGATGAGTTTTTCAAGCTCATCGAGCACGGCGCCATCCAGCCGCTGGGGGCCGCTGTAGCGCACGCCGCCATGCACGATGCGGTGGCCCACCGCGCGCACCTGCATGCCCTGCAGGTGTTCCGCCGCGTGATCGATCAGGAACCGCATCGCCTGTTCGTGATCGAGCGGGGCGCCGCTCCAGGTGCGTTCGCCCACCGGCATGCCGGCGGCATCGAAGGCCATGAAGCGGGTGCTGCCGGCGTACAGGTTTTCGATCTTGCCCTTCAGGGCCGGCGCCAGCGCCGCGCCGCGGAACAGGGAAAACTTGATGCTCGACGATCCGGCGTTGATGACCACCACGGCATCGTTCGGTGCCAGCATGTCAGCCGCCCAGGATTTTTGGTTCGACCAGCCGGCGCCGGGCGACCAGCACGGCCACCGCGCACGAGGCCAGCCGCGCGGCCACCGAGTCGGCACGGCTCGTGAGGATCAGTGGCACGCGTGCGCCGAGCACGATGCCGGCCGCCCCGGCGCCGGCCATGAAGCTGAGACTCTTGGCCAGCATGTTGCCGGCCTCCAGGTCCGGCGCGACAAGCACGTTGGCGCGGCCGGCCACGGGCGATACCAGGTGCTTGATCGCCGCCGCGCCCGGGTCGATGGCGTTGTCCATCGCCAGCGGCCCGTCGAGGATGCCGCCGGTGATCTGGCCGCGGTCGGCCATCTTGCACAGGGCCGCCGCATCGAGCGTCGCCGGCATTTTCGGATTGACCGTTTCCACCGCCGCGAGGATGGCCACCCGCGCTTCGCCGAAACCGAGGATGTGCGCGAGGTCGATCGCGTTCTGCACGATGTCGACCTTGTCGGCCAGTGCCGGCACGATGTTGACGGCGGCATCGGTGATGATCAGCGGCTCGCCATGGCCGGGAATATCCATCACGAAGCAATGGCTGAGCCGCCGCGCGGTGCGCAGCCCCGTGGTGGACGACACGACCGCGCCCATCAGCTCATCGGTGTGCAGGCTGCCCTTCATCAGCGCCTGCGCGCCGCCTTCGCGCACGATCTCCACCGCGCGCGCCGCGGAGGCATGGCTATGGGGCGTGTCGACGAGGGAGAGAGCGGAGATATCCAGGCCTGCATCGGCTGCTGCCTGTTCGATCCGGGCACGCGGGCCCACGAGGATCGGCTGGATCAGGCCCAGCCGGCCGGCATCGAGTGCCGATTCCAGCGCATGCGCATCGCAGGGGTGCGCCAGCGCCACCGTGACGGGGCCGCCTGCGCGGGCGGCGTCGATCAGCTTGTCGAAGTACGGATGGCCGGTGCCGAGGGCAGTCATCGGACATCGCCTTCCGCAGTGCAGCAACGCTCGGCCCGCTGCATGAACGGGCATTCCATCGAATGGTACATTGGCACTCCAATGAAGAGTCAGACCAATCTTAGCCAATACCCGGCGACGATGCCAGCGAGGATTGCTGCAGTGCGCAAGCCCTCTCCCGCATGGCAGGGATTACGGCGATATGGGTTCCCACGTGTAGGTGCCGCCGCTGCCGGCCAATTCCAGTTGCAGGCGCCCGCCGACGATGCGGTAGCTGCGCACCGCTTCGATATCGCCCGGCAGGCGCCCGGCAAGCGGCGACGGCGGGCACATCATCCGCGTCGTGGCGAGCGGGCCGAGCGCCAGGGTGCCGGAAGCGCCATCCGCCGCGCCCGGCGTGGCGGTCCAGGTGCCGGAACCCTGGTTGCAGTCGACCCGCGCGGACAGCCGGCCATCGGCACCGAAGCGCACCTGGTATTGATCGGGCCGAGACGGCTTGAGTTCGGCGCTGCCGGCTCCCTGTGCCTGGTAGGCCACGAGCTGCCAGGCGGTGCCGGCCAGTTGCGCCTGGCCTCCGGTGCCGGGTGTCGCGGCGCATCCCGTTGCCAGCAGTGCCGCGGCGGCGATGCTGGCCAGGTATGGCATGTGGCGTCGGTAGGCTGTTTTCATGATTCACTCCTTTCAGTCAGTGGTGACCCCGCCGGCCCCCGCATCGAGCGGGGCGGCGCCATGTTTGCTTACTGCCCCTTCAGCAGCGCCTTGGCCGCCGCCGTCACCTGGTCGCGCAGCCACTTGTGCTCGGGCGACTGGTGCACCCGCTCGTGCCATAGCTGGTAGAAGCGCATCGGCGGGAATTTCACGGGGATCGTGAAGATCTTCAGCGGCAGCATCCTTTCATAGAACTGCACGAACTGGCGCCCGGTCGTCAGCACCAGGTCCGACTGCATCAGCATATAGGGAATCAGGCCGAAGTACGCCGATTCCACCGCCACGTTGCGGTGCAGGCCCTGGCGTTCGAGGAAGGCGTCGATCACGCCGACAGAGCCCTGCACCATCTGCGACGGCGCCACGTGCGGCAGCGTCAGGTATTCATGCAGCGTCATCGCATCCTCGGCGGTGCGCTTCGCGTAAGGGCTGGCCGCGTGCATCGCGCACACGATCGGATCCTCGAACAGCTTCGAGATGTGCAGGTGCTGGGGCGGCTCGTCCCAGTTCGCGATCACCAGGTCCATGTCGCCATCGGACAGCATGCGCACATAGTCGACCCCCGGCCCCAGGCCGTGGATGACCACGCGGCTCTTCGGCGAGCCGCGCCGCAGCAGCGCCACCACGCTGGGCAGGAACTGGCTGTCCAGGTAATCGGGCGCGGCGATGTTGAACGTGCGCGCTTCTTCCTGCGGCGCGAACGGCGTCTTCTTGACGAACAGGTTCTCGGTCTCGTCGAGGATGCGCTTGGCGGGCTTCAGCAGGCTTTCGCCGTGCTGCGTCGGCACCATGCCGCGCGCACCGCGCACCAGCAGCGGATCGCCGGTCAGCTCGCGCAGCTTGCGCAGCGAGGCCGAAATGGATGGCTGCGGCTGGTTCAGCTTCAATGCCACCCGCGAGACGTTCTTTTCCACCAGCAGCAGGTACAGGATGCGGATCAGGTGGATGTCGAGATGTTGCGGCAGGGCGGACATGGCGAAGGCTGTGTCTATACGAATACGGATATGTCGAATATACGTGAACTTTCATGCCGGGAGCATGGCAATCCATGTATCGACTGTAAATAGATGTCGGTAAGCCACAGAAGCGGCGCAGTGGTTCGCCGCCCGTCCCAGAAAATATTGCCCGGAAAATGGGGACGTACCCCATTTTCCGGGAAAGGTTACTTCAGGGTACGCTCGAACAGCTGGTAGATCCGCCGGTACTGGTCGTACCAGCTTTCCGGCTGCGTGTAGGCGTGGCGTTCGAGCGGGTAGCTGGCCAGTTCCCAGTGGTCCTTTTTCAGCTCGATGAGGCGCTGCGCCATCCGCACCGAGTCCTGGTAGAACACGTTGTCGTCGACCATGCCGTGGGCGATCAGCAGGTGGCCCCGCAGCTTGTCGGCGTATTCGATCGGCGACGAGATCCGGTACGCTTCCGGGTCGATGTCCGGCGTGTTCAGGATGTTGGCGGTGTAGCCGTGGTTATAGGAAGTCCAGTCGGTGACCGGGCGCAGCGCGGCGCCGGCCTTGAACAGGGCGGGTTCGCGCATCAGCGCCATGAACGTCATGAAGCCGCCGTAGCTGCCGCCGTAGATGCCCACGCGGTCGATGTCGCCCTGGTGCGTGGTCGCCAGCCATTTCGCGCCATCCACGTAATCCTCCAGCTCGGGGTGGCCCATGCGCCGGTAGATCGCCGTGCGCCAGTCGCGGCCATAGCCTTTCGATGCGCGGTAGTCGATGTCCAGCACGATGTAGCCCTTGTCGACCAGCAGGTTGTGGAACATCTGCTCGCGGAAGTAATTCGACCAGCGCTTCGACACGTTCTGCAGGTAGCCTGCGCCGTGCACGAACATCACGACCGGGTATTTGCGGCCCGGCTCCAGCACGGCGGGCTTGTACAGCTTGGCCCACGCCGGCGCGGCGCCGTGCGTGGACGGCACCTGCACGAACTGCGGCTGCACCCATTCGCGCGCCTTGTATTCCGGCGTGCGCGTATCGGTCAGGTTTACGGCCGCGCCGCCGGTGGCGGGCACGATCGCCAGCTGCGGCGGCACGTAGGCCGACGACCACCGTACCAGCAGTTTCTTCTGGTCGGGCGACAGCAGGAAGCTCTCGGCGCCGCCGCCGACCTGCGTCACTTCCTGCACCTTCCCGTCGCTGGCGGAAACGCGGCACACCTCGTAGTCGCCCGGCGTCTTCCGGTTGCACATCAGCCACGCCGCGCTGCCGTCGGCGTTCCAGGCGACGCTGGTGGCTTCCCACGCACCGCTCGTCAGTGCGCGCTGCCTACCGTTCGCGTCCAGCGTGTACAGGTGCGAGTAACCCGATTCCTCGGACAGGAACCACAGCGTGCGGCTGTCCGGCAGCCAGCCAAAATCGTTGTAGCTGCTGTTGACCCATGCCTCGTCGGTCAGCCGGTGCAGCGGCTGCAGCTTCGCCGCGCCCAGGTCCACGGCGGCGATCCAGCGGTCCTTGTTGTCGACCGCGCGGATCATCAGTGCCACCCGGCTGCCGTCGGCGGCCCAGGCGATACCCTGGCCTTCGTCTTCTTCCAGCCGCACCGCGCGGTTGCCCTTGACCGGTTCCAGCTTTTGCGCGGCGCGCATGGCCGCCAGCGGATCGGTGGCGATGCCGGGCAGGGGATCGAGCGCCAGTTCGCGCATCGTGCCGTCCTTCAGGTCGACCAGGCGCAGCGTCTGCGCCAGCGGCAAGTTGCGGCCCACGCGGGTGCGCTGGTCGTCGAACTCCTCATAGCCCGATTCGGTCACATAGCGCGGCATCTTGCCGACGCGGCCGTTCTGCTCGGCCTTCGGCGAGGTCGCCAGCACCAGCCAGCGGCCGTCCGGCGACAGCGCGCTGGCATCGATGACGATCTTGTCGCCCAGGTAGAACGGCGCCGGTGCGCGCGTGGAA
Organism: Pseudoduganella sp. jia 9; assembly: GCF_055502615.1. NCBI lineage: Bacteria > Pseudomonadati > Pseudomonadota > Betaproteobacteria > Burkholderiales > Oxalobacteraceae > Pseudoduganella > Pseudoduganella sp. jia 9. The sequence continues at coordinate 76,668 of NZ_JBUPWE010000018.1, forward strand.
TCGGCACGGCGCTGCGCCTCGGCCTGCGCGCGCTGCGCGTCGCGCTCTTCCTTCTGCCGCTGCAGCGTGGCGATCAGCCGCAGCTGCAGCGCGCGCAGCGCATCGTCGCCCGGCGCCGCGGCAGGATCCTTCATGGCGCGGGGCAGGGCCAGCGGCACGACCAGCCGCGTTTCCCGGTTCCAGGCGAACCAGTCGTGGCCGACGCGGTACTGTACCGACCTGCCGTCCGCCGAGTACTGCGGATCGGCGGCGGCCGTGGTGTCGCGGCGAACCTGCGCCAGGGCGCCCGTCTTCAGGTCGCGCTCGAACAGGTCGCCGTTGCGCAGCAGGATGGCGCGCGTGCGCTCGCGGTTGTAGAACATTTTTTCCGCATCGGCGCCTGCCAGGTCGGCATCCGGCACCTTGCGCGGGGAAGCGCCGGCGATGAACGTGTCGCGCAGCGGCGAGCCGGCGCGCTTCTGCAGGTAATAGGTGGTCTTGCTGTCCCAGCCCCACCACGCCGTGTCGACCGGCGTGCCGATCCAGTCCGGCGCGGCCATGGCCTGGTCGAGGGTGATGGGGGTAACAGCGAAAGAGGGGAGGGGCAAGGCGGCCAGCAGCGCCGCGGACAGGAGTCTGCGCATGGTGATTCGGTGAGAATGAAAGGCGCGCGCATTCTAACGCACGGCGCCTTCCCCCGGCCGTCTTTACTACCGATCCTTACTACCGATCCTTACTACCGATCCTTCTACCGATCCTTACTGCCGCCGCATGAACGTGCGCACCGTGTCGTTCAGCGTTTCCATGTTGACGGGCTTCGTCAGGTGGTGGTTGAAGCCGGCCGCCATCGCGCCCATCCGGTCCTTGTCCTGGCCATAGCCGGTCAGTGCGATGAGCACCGTTTTCTCCAGTTCCGGATAGCCGCGCAGCGCGGCCGCGACGTCCACGCCGCTCATGTCCGGCAGGCCGATGTCGAGGAACACCACGTCCGGCCGCAGCCGCAGCGCCGCTTGGATCGCGCCGGCGCCGTCGTGCGCCATGTGCACCTCGTGGCCGGCGAACTGCAGCAGCGCCGCCACGATCTCGGCCGAATCGACATTGTCGTCGACCACCAGGATGCGGTGCGCGTCGGCCGGCCGCGCCGGCGCCGCGGCCGGGGCAATGCAATCGGATTCGTCCGCCGGCGGCGTGCGCGCCAGCGTGGGCAGGCGCACTTCGAACGTGCTGCCCTGGCCCGTGCCTCCGCTGTGCACGCTCACGCTGCCGCCGTGCAGGTTGACCAGCGTGCGCACCAGCGACAGGCCGATACCCAGCCCATCCTGCACCCGGTCCGGCGAGTGGCCGGCCTGGGCGAACAGGTCGAAGATCGTTTCCGCATGTTCGGGAGAAATGCCGATGCCGTTGTCGGTGACGCGGATCACCGCTTCCTTGCCTTCCAGGCAGGCGGACAGCGCGATGTGGCCGCCCGGCCCGGTGAACTTGGCGGCATTGTTCAGCAGGTTGCCCACCACCTGCGTCAGGCGCACGCCGTCGCCATCGACCCAGATCTCGTGGTCCGGCAGTTGCACGACCAGGGTATGCTGGCGCGCGGCGATATTCGGATCGGCCGTTTCCACCGCGCTTTTCAGCAGGCCGCACAGTTCCAGCTCGGCGCGGCGCAGCGCGATCTTGCCCTGCGAGATGCGGGAGACGTCCAGCAGGTCGTCCACCAGGCGCACCATGTGGTCGGTCTGGCGCAGGATGACGCGGCGCGCGTTTTCCTGGGCCGGCGAGGAGTGCGGATCGAGGCTGCGCAGCAGTTCGACGGCGTTGCGGATCGGCCCCAGCGGATTGCGCAGCTCGTGCGCCAGGATCGCCAGGAATTCATCCTTGCGGCGATCCATGTCGCGCAGTTCGCGTTCCACGCGGCTCAGCCGCAGCAGCGCGCGCACGTTGGCCACCAGTTCTTCCGGTTCGATCGGCTCGAACAGGTAATTGTCCGCGCCGCTATCGAGCGCGCGCACCTTGTCCGGCGACGACAGGTAGGACGCCGACGTCTGCAGCACCAGCACCATGGCCGTATCCGGGTTCTGCTTCAGCTGGCGGCAGACTTCGAATCCGTTGATGTCGGGCAGCTTGGTATCGAGCAGCACCAGGTCGGGCGACACCTCGTGGGCGACACGCAGCGCTTCGGCGCCGCTGCCCACTTCCAGCACGCGAAAGCCGGCGCGCTGCAGGATGCGCGTCTTTGCATAGCGCGCGGCGTCGGTATCGTCGACGTTCAGGATCACGGGATCGATCGGAAGTGCCTTCATGATGGTCTCTCTTGGTTGCAGAGGGCATTCAGCTGCGCCAGCAGCTCGTCGCGCGCGACCGGCTTGCTGAAGTATGCGTCCGCCCCCAGCGAAAACGCCTTCTGGCGATCCGCTACTTCGGAGGCGATGATGACCGGTACGTGCTTGCGGCGTTCGTCATCCTTGATCCGGGCAAGCCAGCGCCAGCTGTCGCCACCGTTCAGGTAAAGATCCAGGACGATCGCGGCCGGCTGCTCCACCGTCCATGCCTGTTCGGCTTCCCACACGCTGCGCACGGGAATGACGCGGTAGGCCGTGTTGCGGAAATAGCTGCGGTACAGCAGCTGGGTCGAGCGGTCGTCTTCCACCACCAGTACCGGGATCCCGGCGGCATCCGGCGCATCCGGGCGGTACACATGCGGCGCCGGCATTTCGTCGTGCAGCAGGGGGATGGTGGCGGAAAACGTGGAGCCGGCACCCGGCGTGCTTTTCATCGAAACCGATCCGCCCAGCAGGCTGGCCAGCTTGCGGCACAGCGGCAGGCCCAGTCCGGTGCCCTTCACACGGTGCTGCAGCCGGTTTTCCACCTGCGAGAATTCCTCGAAGATGAGCTGCTGGTGCTCGGGGGCGATGCCGATGCCGGTATCGGCCACGTCGAAGCGCACCGCGTCGCCCTTGGGCAGCAGCGTGGCGGACACGCGCACGTGGCCCGCTTCGGTAAACTTCAGCGCATTCGAAATGAAGTTGCGCAGGATTTGCGACAGCTTCGCTTCGTCCGTCATCATCGTGATCGGCTGTTCGGGCTCGTCGAACAGCAGGTCCACGGTGGCCGAGACCAGCAGCGGGCGCAGCATGCCGCGCAGCGCCGAGAACATGTCGTTGACTTCGAACGGCGCGGCGCGCACGTCGATCTTGCCGGCCTCGATCTTGGCCAGGTCGAGCAGGTCGTCCACCAGTTCGGTCAGCGACTCGGCCCCCTTCAGGATGAAGCGTACCTGCTTTTCCTGTTCCGGCGACAGATCGCCGTCGACGCGTTCTAGCAGCAGCCGGGTCAGCGCGCGGATCGACGACAGCGGCGTGCGGAACTCGTGGCTCATGTTCGACAGGAAGCGCGTCTTCATTTCGTCGGCGCGGCGCAGGTGGTCGGCCTTTTCGTCGAGCTCGGCGTACAGCGCCACCACGCCGCGATTGGTGTCCTCGAGCTCGCGGGTCAGCTGCATCAGCTCGTCCTGGCGCGCCTTCAGCTCGGCCAGCGTGGCCAGCAGCTCCCTGTTCTGCTGCTGGACCTCGGCCACCGACACGTCGGGCGTGAGCGCCGCGAACTGTGCGCTCATCTCGCCCACGCTGGCCGCCGTCAGCAGCGGCGCATCGTGCGGCAGCAGCTTCTTCAGCGTAACGATGGTACCAACCCCGGTGCCAACCCCGGTGCCGGCCTCGGTGCCAGCCCCGGTGCCGGCCTCGGTACCGGCGCCGGCGCCCTGTTCCGTTCCCGTCCGGATGTCGAACTGGTCCATCAGCCGGCGCGCGCCGACGATGCCCATGCCCATCCCGGTACTCGACTGGTAGCGGCCCGACAGCACCAGGTCCAGGTGCGGGATGCCCGGCCCCTTGTCCTCGATGCGGATCACCAGCAGCTGCGGCGACGTGGCGCCTTCGACGGCGAATTCCACGCGGCCGGTGCCGGCATAGCTGTACACGTTGCGCGCCAGTTCCGACACGGCCGTGGCGATGCGGGCCTGGTCCTGGGCATTGAAGCCGCACAGCGCGGCGATCTGGCGCGCCCGCTGGCGCGACGCGACCACGTCGAGTTCCTGCTCGATGCGCATGGAAAGAATGCGTATGCTCATGGTTGCGCCTGCGCGGCCGTGGTGTGGAACATCGCGTTCACGACTGCCATCCCTGGTGATCGCGCAGCACCAGCACCGTCACGTCGTCCCGGCCGCGGCTGAAATCGCGGTACAGCACGCCGGCCACGATGGCCGGGTGGCAGGCGGCGATGCCCGGGTAGTCTTCCAGGCGCCAGCGCGAGTTGATGCCGTCCGAATGCAGGATCAGCAGGGCCGCGTCGGCCCACGGTGCGCCGAATTCCTGCACCTTGCGCATGTTGCTGCCGACGATGCCGTTGTGCGACACCAGCTGGCGACGTTGGTCGCCGGCGAACAGGTGGGCCGCGATATTGCCGACGCCGGCAAACGTGATGGTCTCGCCCAGCATGTCGATGCGGGCGACGGCGGCCGCCGCACCGCGCGTGGCGCGCAGCGCCGCGTGCATGTCTTCGAGCAGCGTGCCGGCCGGCAGGGCCGGTTCGCGGCCAATCGTGATGGCCGCCAGTTCGGATGCCTGGGCCGCCAGCGGACCGTGCCCCAGCCCATCGGCCACCATCACCGTGGCCGACGTGGCATCGTGCGCCAGCGCCCAGCTGTCGCCCGACAGGTCCTCGCCATGCATCGGCAGGCACACGGCGCCCCAGTGCAGCGCGGGCGCGCTGCGGGCCGCCTCGGCCGGCGTGACATCCAGGAACCGGCGCGGCCACATGGCCATCATGACGGCCGTGCCGCGGCCGGGCGCGCTGTAGATGTCGAACTCCCCCGCCAGGCGGCGCATGGCGCCCAGGCCCACCCCGTAGCTGCCGGCGGTGGAGCGGCCATCGGCCAGGCTGGCGGCCACGTTCGCGATGCCGGGACCGTTGTCGAGCGCCAGGATCTCCAGGCCGTGCACGCCGCGCTGGAACAGCGGGCGCAGCAGGATCTCGCCGTGTCCGGCGTGCTTCAGGATGTTGGTGGCAGCTTCGGTGACGGCGATCGCCACCTCGCCGGCCGCCGTTTCGTCGAAGCCGAGCCGCGTGCACAGGTCGACAGCGGCGCGGCGCACCGCCGACACCTGGCTGCTGTCCGCGAGGGCATGGCAGCTCTGCCGGAGTTCGGCGGCTAGTATGGTTTCCATTTACAGATTCTTACGGTGGTGCCCTGGCCGGGTGCCGAGTCGAGCTCGAATTCGTCCGCCAGGCGCTTGGCGCCGGACAGGCCGAGGCCCATGCCGCCGCCGGTGGTATAGCCGTCGGTCAGTGCCCGGGGAATGTCGGGAATGCCGGGGCCATGATCGATGAAGGTGAGGCCGACGCCCTTGCGGGCGCCGTTCAGCAGCTTCTGCATGTGTGCTTCGCCGCCGCCGCCGTAGCGCAGCGTGTTGCGGGCCAGTTCACTGGCGGCCGTGATCATCTTGGTTTGGTCGATCAGCGAAAAGCCGGCAGCGATCATCTGTTCGCGCACGGATTGCCGCAGCCGCACCACGTCCTCGTCGGAACGGACCGGCAGCACTACTGCATCGACGTCGATATTGCTCAAGGATCGCCTTTCAGGTTAGTCCGCGCTTTGTTTCAGCAACTTGACGCCCTTTTCGACGTTCAGTGCCGTCTGCACGCCATGCAGCGTGAGGCCCAGCTCGACCAGCGTGATGGCCACGGCCGGCTGCATGCCGACCAGCACCGTGCGCGCATCGAGGATGCGTGCCATCGCCGCCGTGTTGCTGATCATGCGGCCGATGAACGAGTCGACGATGTCCAGCGCCGAGATGTCGATCAGCACGCCGCGCGCGCGGTCCTTGACGATGCGCGCGGTCAGGTCGTCCTGCAGCGTCATCGCGAGCCGGTCGTGCATGTCGACCTGGATCGTGACCAGCAGCAGTTCGCCCATCTTCAGAATGGGGATACGGTCCATGGCTGCCTCAGACTGCCGCTTCGGCGCGCACCACGGTGGCGCCCACGCGTTTCAGCGCCACCAGGAAGGCATCGGCCAGCGTGGCCTTGGTGGTCACGTCTTCCAGGTTCACTCCCAGGTGCACAATGGTCTGCGCAATCTGCGGACGGATGCCGCTGATGATGCAGTCGGCGCCCATCAGGCGCGCCGCCGCGACGGTTTTCAGCAGGTGCTGCGCCACCAGCGTATCGACGGTGGGCACGCCGGTGATGTCGATGATGGCGATCGAGGCGCCCGTCTCGATGATCTTCTGCAGCAGGTTTTCCATCACGATCTGGGTACGGGCGCTGTCGAGCGTGCCGATCAGCGGCAGCGCCAGTACGTCCTTCCACAGCTGCACGACCGGCGTGGACAGCTCCAGCAGTTCCTGTTGCTGGCGCATGATCACGCTTTCGCGGCTGCGCTGGTATTCCTCGATCGTAAACAGGCCCATGCGGTCGAACAGCGCGCCCGTGTCGCCCATCTCGGCAGCCAGCGCCGCCGGATCGGCGGCCAGGCTGGTGCGAAGCAAGCCGAACAGCGGCTCTTTCAGCGAAAAGATGAACGTGGCGGTTTCGGTCGGCGAAAAGCCCTGGCGCACGCGCGCGGCGGACATCTCGGTCAGCAACTGGCGCACTTCGGCCCAGGCCGGCGCGTCGAAGTCATAGGACTGCCCGGTCCCGACCGTGCGGGCAACCAGTGCGAGGAAGCGGCCAGCCTGCTGGCGGATCTCGCCCTCTGCAGCCTTGTCGCGGCGCACCATGCGGGACAGCATCCCGCTCATCCAGCCTTCCAGCAAGGTTTCCTGGTTGTCGGTAAGGATCTTGGCCAGGTGGCCGGTCGTTGCCATGCTCATGCGATCTCCGGAAAAATTTCAAACGAATCAGTGTAACAGTCCAACACAGGACGTAATGATACGGTTTGAAATATTTCCACGCCACACGATTCGTTTTTCGTCATAGCAACTTTGCGTCGAATGGCTGAGTAGGTGCGGGCATGGCCAGGCCCATGCCTTGCGCCCGGCAGTCGAACCGCGGTCCGACTACTCGAGCTCAGCCGTTCCGGTAGCGTTCCAGCAGCGCGCGGTGCAGGGAGGCAATTTCTTCGGGATCGACCTTGGGCTGGCGGTCGAACGTGAGCAGGCCGTTCTTTTCATGTTCGACGTCGGTGAACTGCGTGTAGCAGGCGCCGGCCAGGAAGGTGAGGGTGGCCAGGCTGTCGACCAGGTCGCGGTAGCGCGCCAGCAGTTCATCCCCGGAACGCACGCTGCCGTAGTAATCGAACAGCCGGTCGCGCGGCGCCGATTCCTCCGGTTCGCTGAGGAAGCCGCCCACTTCCGACAGCACGATCGGCTGGCCGCGGTACTCGCCGCCGGGCAGGAACAGCGGCTTGTCCTTGTACCAGCCTTTCAGCGGAGGCACGCCGGTCTCGAGGGTTTCGGCGTAGCGCGCGGCCAGCTTGTGACCGGGCTGCGTGTAATCGTGGATCGAGCACACATCGGTCAGATCGGTGTGTTCCCAGCCGTCGTTGTCAACCACCAGGCGGCCCGGATCGAGCCGGCGCGTGCGCAGCACGAGTTTCTCGATGAACGCCTGCTGGCCCGGATGGCGGTACAGGGCGGGGAAGCCGAAGCTTTCCACCAAGGGCACCCAGGCCACGATGCACGGGTGCCCGGCATCGCGCTCCACGGCGCGCTCCCACTCCGACAGCAGCGCTTCCTCGGCATCGAGCGACCAGCTGCGCGTGTTCGGCATTTCTTCCCATACCAGCAGGCCGAGCCGGTCGCACCAGTACAGCCAGCGCTCGTCCTCGATTTTCTGGTGCTTGCGCACGGCATTGAAACCCAGGCGCTTGACCCATTCGGCATCCGTGCGCAGCGCGTCCACGGATGGCGCGGCCAGGTTGGTATCGGGCCAGTAGCCCTGGTCGAGCACCATCAGCAGGAAGGTGCGCTCGCCGTTCAGGCGGAAGTGGCCTTCGTGCGCCTCGAAGCGGCGCAGGCCGCAGTAGGAGCCGATTTCGTCCAGCACCCGGCCGCCGGCCGCCAGCCGCACGCGCAGGCCGTACAGGTAGGGACGATCGGGCGACCAGGCTTGCGGCGCATCGATCCGGGCATCCAGCGTGGCGGTGGCGAAGCGCGTTTCCGCCTGCGCGAAGGCGACCCGGTTGCCGGTTTCGTCGAGCACGTCGAGCTCCACCGTCCAGCCGGCCGATGGCGCATGCAGGTGGACCTCGACCGACAGACGCCCGTCGGGATCCGTCTTCAGCCAGCGCAGCGAGTCGATGCGCAGCGCCGGCGCCGGCTCCAGCCACACGGTCTGCCAGATACCGGTGGTGCACCAGTAATAGATGCGTACCGGCTTGCCGGACGACGACTGCTTGCCGCGCGGCTGGTACATGTCCTGCCGGTCTTCCACGCGCAGCGTGATGCGGTTGGCGCCCTCCACGAGGAAGGGCGCGATATTGAACGAGAACGGCACATGGCCGCCGCGGTTGCGGCCCGCCAGCCGGCCGTTGATCCACACTTCGGTGCTGTAGTCGACGGCGCCGAAGTGCAGCAGCAGGTCGCGCGGTTCGCCGGGTGCGTTGCCGCGCCATGCTTCCGGCACGTCGAACGTGCGGGCATACCAGACGATTTCATGCACGTCCTGCGTGCCGATGCCGGAGCGCTCGCTCTGGTATGGAAACGGCACCTCGATCGAGCGCGGCAAGGCGCGGCCATCGTGCCAGCCATCGTTGCGGCCCTGGTCGTCATCGTCGAACGCGAATTCCCAGGTGCCGTCGAGGCTGATCCAGTCGGGGCGGGTCAGCTGGGGGCGGGGGTGGAGGATGTCGGTCGTGGTCATCGCGGCATGTTAGCGCGATACGGGAGTTGGCCGCCGCACGGATTCGACCGGATGCGCGCCCGGGATGCAGGTTGCGGTTGCCTGTTGCAGCCGTCCCGTTACCTCGCTCAAGTTCGTGAGAACTGCCGTTGACCGTGCCAATTGAAGGAAAGACCGGTCTACCATCATTGACATACTAATATTTCAGCGCTCTCGACTGATTCCGCCGGGGCGGCAATCCCGCCCGGCCCCGCCTCACCCGCAGCACCCCTTTCAACCACGACAGGAGACAAACCATGCAACAGGTTCGTGCAGGAAAACCCGCGCGCCGCACCATGCCGGCACTGGTGGCCGGCGCCTTGCTGGCCGCCTTTGGCGGTACGGCCGCATCGGCGGAACCGCCCGCCGCATCTTCCCATCCGCCACGCGTGATGGAAAAGCTCGGCCGCGGCGTGATCGCGATGCGTACCGCGGAGAATGCCGTGTTCGTCAGCTGGCGCCTGCTCGGCCTGGATCCAGCCAGCCTGGGCTTCAATGTGTACCGTTCCAGCAATGGCGCCGCGCCGGTCAAGCTGAATGCCGCACCGCTGACGGGGGCCACGAACTTCACCGACACCACCGCCGACCTGGCGCTCGAAAACACCTACATCGTCAGGCCGGCCACCGCGGCGGCGCAGGAGGAGGCGGGCGCGCGGTTCTCGCTGTCGGCCAACCATGCGGTGGAGCCGATCGTTCGGGTACCGCTGTCCGAACTGCCGGGGCCCGGCTGGCGCACCAAGTATGTCTGGGTGGGCGACCTGGATGGCGACGGCGAGTATGACTTCGTGATCGACCGCATCGCCCCGTTTACCGAGAACGACGACTACGCGACGGCGCCGCAGAAGCTGGAAGCCTACAAGCGCGACGGCACGCGGCTGTGGCAGATCGACCTGGGCCCGGGCAGCATCAAGACCTACAACATCAGCCCCGGGCCGACCACGCTCAGCATGGGCATGTACGACGGCGTGACCGTGTACGACATGAACGGCGACGGCAAGGCCGAGGTGATCCTCAAGGTGGCCGCCGGCGTGACGTTCGGCGACGGCAGCACCTTCGCGGACGAGAACCCCAGCCAGCAGCACGTGGCGATCCTGAATGGCCTGAACGGCACGCCGCTGGCCACCCGGCCGTTCCCCGACGACTTCGCCGCCGCCGGCCCGCTCGGCACACAGTTCGGCATCGGCTACCCGGACGGTCTCAACCCCAGCATCTATTTCTGGGGGCGCAACCGCAATGCCAACAAGAGTTTCAACGACGTGTTCGCATCGTGGAGCTGGAAGGGCGGCGAGATCACCGAGAACTGGAAGCTGCCGATGCCGCCGGGCGATGCGCGGCAGGCATCGCACCAGATGCGCGTGATCGACGTCGATGGCGACGGCAGGGATGAAATGGCGACCGGTAACTTCATGGTCAACAGCGACGGCACGCTGCGCTACATCCTGCCCGGCGTCGTGCATGGCGACCGCTTCTTCATCGGCAAGCTCGATCCGGCCAGCCCCGGCCTGCAGGGCTACGGTGTACAGCAGAACAACCCGAACGGCCTGCTGGAGTACTACTACGATGCCACCAACGGCAACGTGCTGTGGGGCCACTCGAATACCGATGGCGTGCTGCGCGACGTCGGCCGCGGCCTGGTCGGCGACGTCGATCCGCGCTACCCCGGCTATGAAGTGTGGTCGTTCTCCGGCCTGTTCAACGGCGCGACCGATACGCTGACCGAGCCGGACGTCAACCTGCGTCCGTATCCGACCCATTCGATCTGGTGGGATGGCGACGTGCTGGCCGAAGGCCTGAACGACTACAAGATCGAGAAGTGGAATCCGCTCGCACCGACCCGCACCAACGCGACGCCGCGGCTGCTGACGATGTCCAGCGCTGCTTACGGTTCGCCGAAGATCTGGGACCACAACCCGATGTTCTTCGGCGATATCCTGGGCGACTGGCGCACCGAAGTCGTGCTGGTCAATCCGACCTATTCCGAGCTGGTGATCTTCACGACCAATATCCCCACCGACAGGCGCCTGTACACGATGGCGCATAACCCGGCCTACCGCAACCACATGACGATCAAGGGCTACATGCAATCGGGCCTGCCGGATTACTACCTCGGCGACGGCATGGCCACGCCGCCGCGGCCGAATATCCGCTATGCCGGCAGTGGCGCGATCCAGGCCGAGGACGCCACGCTCGCCGGTGGCACGGCCGTTGCCGTCGATCGCGACGGCTACCGCGGCCCCGGCTTCGTCGATTTCCCGGCCAGGGGCGGCAGCGCGCTGTTCAGCCACCTCGATGGCGGCAGCGGCGGCGTCAGGCTCGTGAAGCTTCGCTACGCGAACGGCGGCGTGCTGCCGAAAGCGGGTGTGCTGGAAGTAAACGGCAAGTCCTGGCCCATCGTGTTCCCGCCGACCGGCGGCTGGAACCGCTGGTCGACACTGCCCGTGCCGGTGGCGCTGGCGGCGGGGCGGAACAACACGCTGAAGCTTCGTTCGACGGGAATGGGGCTGGCGCATATCGATGAGCTGGTGGTGCCGCAGCCCTGATTCCAGCCCTGATTCCTGCTGCACTGCATCAACAAAAAAAACCGCCGCGCATGCGGCGGTTCTCGGTCGTGGCCATTCCAGGACGCTACTTATATGTATTGCGCCGCAACAGGGCAACGCTTTTTACCGCCCTGGGTGATTGATTGTTAAAATGTTCATGTTAAGATATTTTTTCCCCGGCAGCCGAGCCGGCCCGCAGCAGAGGGTTTTCCGAGCATTCTGGAGGGACGGCATGGATGAGGTACCTGGCAGTGCCGGCCTGATGCCGGGCTATTTCTCCCCTTACGATGCGCTGATGAATGCGGCGAACGAGCCGGATGCCGTGCTGCGCCTGCAGGCGGCGGCGCGCGAGCTGGGGTTCGACAACGTGATGTTTGCCGTGATCCCGCAGCCGAAGGTCAATATCGGCGAGGTTTACCTGCGCAGTAATTACCCGGGCCAGTGGCGCGACCACTACGATCGCAACAACCTGCGCGCTGCCGATCCCACGGTGGAATACTGTTTCCGCTCCAGCTCGCCATTTGTATGGCTGCCGCAATCGTTCAAGACGACCGAACAGCAGGCGCTGTACGAGGAAGCCTCCGCATTCGGATTGAAGGTGGGCGTCACGTTGCCGATCCGCGGCGTGGATGGCGAGATCGGCATGCTGACCTGCGTGCGCGACGGCAACCCGGGGCCGGATTTCCTGAAAGACCTGAACCAGAACCTTGGCGCCCTTGCGCTATTGCGCGACGTGGCCTTCGATTCGCTGCACCAGTATGTGCACGCAAGCGCGGCGGCGCCCGCTGAAAACGTGCCGGTGCTGACGGCACGCGAGCGCGATTGCCTGCAATGGATGTGCGCCGGCAAGACGGCCTGGGAAATCGGCCGCATCCTGAACATCTCGGAAGCCGGCGTGAATTTCCATATCAGTAACCTGCGTGCCAAGTTCGGCGTCAGCCGCCGCAACGACGTGGTGATCAAGGCGATACGGCTGGGGTTGATCGACCTGCCGGGCTAGGCACGCGTGCCTCAGGCCTTGCCGAACTCCGGCGCACGAACCGTTTGCAGGTGATCGTCGCCCACGATACGGAGCAGGTACAGCCGGATCAGCAGCAGCACCGGCAGCGGAATGCTCCGGCCGCGCTCGAAGCGGCTGCCCTGCGTTTGCGTAACACCGAAGCGGCGCCAGAATTGTGTCTGGTTTTCATGCATGACATAACGCAGGTCGCGAATCAGGTCGTGATCATGCTGCGTCATCGTGTGCGTTTCCGGCATTTCCACATTGAATTGCGGAGCCGGCATCCATTGGGCGAGACCGAAACGATCGATTTTGTTCATGATAAAACCCGATATAGTTGACATGAATTGAGCAAGGCGCCGGCGCGTCCATCGCGCGCCGGCATTGTTATTTCAATGAATGGTGCCGAACAGCGCCGCACGGGTTTTATCGCCCAGGTGGATTTCCAGCGCCACCGCGCGTTCCACGCCGATCTGCAATGGCGGGCCCATGCGGGTAGTTTCGACGCCGGTATGACGCAGCAGGCGTTCCACGGCGGTCGTCGTCACGGTCACGTACTTGCGAATGCCGTGCTGGTCGGCGAAGGTCACGATGCCGCGCATGGCGGCGAGCGCCCGTTCCGCGAAACCGAACCTGGAGTCGCCCTCGGTTTCGATCGCGAAGCGGCTCAGTTCCCATACCTGCCCATCCACCGGCGCGGCGGCGCCATGCAGCAGCTGCGGGAAGGTATCTTTCAGCATATAAGGGCCTTCGGTCGGCATCATGCGCCAGCAGCCGCACACCTGGCTGGCATCGTCGCGGATCACCATGTAATGGGGTTCGAGGGCGTCATAGCCGTCGATTTCCATGCCGTCCAGCACCGGGACATCCCAGCCCATGCGGTCGCGGAATACCTTGGCGCGCAGCACGTGAATGGCGCGCAGTTCGTTGCGGGAAAATTCCTGACGCTGACCAATTTGAATCATCGAAGCCATGATATATCTCCCTGTTGGATTATCTCGTTAATTCCGGACTTTTGATCTGTTACCTATATCTCGCTATCCTGCCGCTCTGCCTTTTTAATGCAGTTGATGTAGGTACTTTATGCGTCCTGGCTAAACTTAATAACTCCCCGAGCTGCTAGGGAAAGGACCATGCCATACTGGTAGATCTGATAGGGACAAAAAACTGTTTCGCTGCTAGGAAGCGAACTCTTTCAGTGGCGAATGGATGAATATCCTCACCGTGCCGGGAATTAAGCACACTGAATATCAGACCGGCATGCGTGGAGCAGCCAATCACCTGCCATTCCCCAGCCAGCCGCTGGCACGTCCGTAGCGCCGTATCAGGAGGCAGCGGCTGTTTCCGGCCAGGGCAGCGCCGAACTGCCGTGCAGGTAGCGGAACCGCACGGGGCGGCCACGGCGGTAGGCGAGGGCGATCTGGCAGTCGCGCATGCGGCGCTGGGCGATGAACGCGTCCGGCGCCGCGCGCTCCGGCAGCGGCGCCCGGTCCCGGGCGACGATCAGTCCTTCCGGCATGCGCACGAAACCGCAATCGGCCATCGGCTTGTGCATGCCGGATCCCAGCGCGTTCCGGTAGGCTTTCTTCAGCGTCCACAGTTCAAGGAAGCGGCCGTAGCGGCGCTCTTCGGGACAGGCGTGCAGCTGCGCCAGCTCGTCCGGGTGGAACAGCCGGCGGGCGAGTTGCAGGAAGCCGCGGCGCACCGGCACCACGGCCGCCACTTCCACGCCCAGCAGAGGGTCGCTGCCGATCGCCAGTGCCACGTGCGATGCGCAGTGCGACAGGCTGAAATGCAACTGCTCATGCCCGGCCAGGCTCGGCCGGCCCCACCGGTCGCGTGTAAATGCCAGCGCGCGCGGATCGTCATCCACATAGGCTCCCAGCACGACACGCTGCAGCACGCGGCTTTGCAGGTACTGCCACTGGCGTTCCCAGGGCCGGATCGCGCGCCAGCGCGCCAGTTCGCCGACCGCGAGCAGGGGCAGGTACACATCGATCCGTGCCGGATCGACCGGCGGTTGCAGTTCCATCAGGTAGACCGCCACCGCGTTGCGCGCCGGCAGGTCGCGGGGATCGACAGGCAAGGGCAGCGGCAGCGGCATTGCCAGCGGTAGCAGTTGCAGGTTTGCATCGTGCATCGTATGCCTCGTCAAAGGGTGGGCAACAGCCGCAGGCTGGCCAGGTGACAAGCAGTCAGGCGCCCGGCACGGTACTGGCCGCGCAAGGAGGCAGGTTTTCGTGACCGGCCCCCAAGGGCCTGGACGGGAACACCCGGTGATGCGGGGAAGGACGCGCGATGACTAATACTCCAGGCAGGCAGCCTGCCATTCGGCGCCTGCCATGCGGTTGCGCAGTACCTGGTGAAACAGTTCGGCCGCCCGCATCGACATGCCGGCCAGGCCGAGCGCGTCGCGGATCTGGGCGGCCAGGCCGACCAGCCGTTCGTCGAATGCGGCCACGGCGGTGAATGGCACCGCGGTGTGCAGTTGCGCGGCGCGGCCGGCGACGGCGCGCCCATCGTTCCAGCGCACGACGAAGATTTCATGCTCGCCTTCCAGGGCGCGCAGGGCCGGCCCGTCGCCATGGTCGGCGAACAGCGTCACTTCGAAGGGAAGGCCATCCAGCAGGGAACCGCCATCGGCGGAGCAATAGGTGCGCGCATCGCCGCGAGCCAGGATCAGCAGATGATGCAAGATCGTCTCCTTACGTCAGGATGCCCGAGACAGGCGGGCCGCGGCCATTGCCGCCCCGCGCATCGCATTCGTGAATGGTTGGTCTGTTTGGTCCGGCCTGGCCGCGCCGGCGAGTGTCCGGCAAGGTGTCCAGTACAGAGTATTAAACCAGAACCGGCGAGGCCGGATCACTAGCAGAATTGATAGGTAGTGGCCGGCCGGTGCGCGCTGCCATCCGCGCCGCGATGCGTCGCCGGCGCGCATCGGCCGGCACTGCTGCAGTGCAAGTTGATCTTCTTCGGGAAGTGCGCGACCATCGGGGAGTGAAAACGATTTCACCTGCCCTGAACAATCAGCGAAGGAATAAGACATTGAGACACGACCCACTGCGCTTCATCCCCTTGCGCAAGCTGCCGGCCCTGATGGTGCCGTTCGCCTGCCTGGCCCTTCCCGGCGTCGCTGCGGCAGCGACGCCGCAGCCCGCGTCGGCCACGATCGGGATCAACCAGCTCGGCTTCCTGCCGGGAGCGGCGAAAGTTGCCGTGGTGCCCGATGGCGCGGCGCGCACCTTCGCCATCGTCAAGGCCGGCACCGATACCGTGGTGCTGGAAGGCGCACTGGCGCCGGCGGCGGCATCGCCCGAGTCCGGCGACCGGGTGCGGCTGGCGACGTTCACGCAGCTGGCCACGCCGGGGCGCTACCAGGTGCGGGTCGCGGGCTTGCCCGATTCGCCGCCGTTCGACGTGGGCGCGGGTGTATTCCAGGCCGTGAACGCCGCGTCGATCAAGGCTTTCTATTTCAATCGCACGGCCATTGCGCTGGATGAACGGCACGCCGGCGTCTTCAAGCGCGCAGCGGGCCATCCGGACACACGCGTGCTGGTCCATGCGTCGGCCGCCTCGCCGGCGCGGCCAACCGGCAGCGTGATCGCCAGCCCCAAGGGATGGTACGACGCGGGCGACTACAACAAGTACATCGTCAACTCCGGCATCACCACGTACACGCTGCTGGCGGCCTGGGAGGATTTTCCAGCCTTGTTCAAGGCCCAGGACCTGAACATTCCCGAGAGCGGCAATGCCTTGCCGGACCTGCTCGACGAAGCACTGTGGAACCTGGAATGGATGCTGACGATGCAGGACCCGGCCGACGGCGGCGTGTACCACAAGCTGACCAACCTGAGTTTCGATGGCATGGTGATGCCGGACCAGGCCACGCAGCCGCGCTACGTGGTGCAGAAAACCACGGCCGCGGCGCTGAACTTCGCCGCCGTGATGGCCACCGCCAGCCGTGTTTACGCACCCTTTGAAAAGCAGTTGCCCGGCATGTCGGCGCGGATGCTGGCGGCCTCGAAGGCGGCGTGGCAGTGGGCGCAGGCCAACCCCCGGGTCTACTACCAGCAGCCCAAGGACGTGGCGACCGGCGAGTACGGCGACAAGGACGTGAGCGACGAATTCGGCTGGGCCGCGGCCGAGCTGTTCATCACCACCGGCGACGCGGCGTACTACAAGGCGATGAACGCGCCGGCGCTGCAGGCCACAGTGCCGTCGTGGGCCGAAGTGCGCGGCCTGGCGTGGATGTCGCTGGCGCGGCACCGCAAGCAACTGAACGCGGCGGCAGACCAGGCACTGATCGCCAGCCGGATCGACGCGCTGTCCGCCAGCCTGGCCGCGGGCTGGAAGAAGTCGGCCTACGGCATTCCGATGCAGCCCGCCGACTACATCTGGGGCAGCAGCGCGGTGGCGCTGAACCAGGCAATGGTGCTGCTGCACGGCTACCGGATCACGGACAAGCGCGACTACCTGGACGCGGCACAGGCGGGCCTCGACTACGCGCTGGGCCGCAATGCCGTCGGCATCTCGTTCGTTACCGGCTTCGGTGCGCGCTCGCCGATGCACCCGCACCACCGGCCATCGGAAGCCGACGGCATCGACGCGCCGGTGCCGGGCTGGATCGTCGGCGGACCGCAGCCCGCCCAGCAGGACAAGAAGGATTGCCCGGCACCTTATCCGTCATCCCTGCCGGCCAAATCGTACCTGGACCATGCGTGTTCCTATGCCAGCAACGAGGTGGCGATCAACTGGAACGCGCCGCTGGTCTACGTGTCGGCCGGGGTGCAGGCACTGACGCCGGCGGCCGCGAAATAGGGCGGTCGATCGGCACAGTTGCAATCGGCACGGTTGCAATCAGCATGGTTGTACGAACGGCGCTGCCGCATGGCGGCGCCGTTGCCACGCCAGCCGGCCGGCATCAACCGGCCAGGCCCAGTTCCGTCGTCACCTGCTGGCGCAGCACGTACTTCTGGATCTTGCCGGTCACCGTCATCGGAAAGCCGCTGACGAAGCGCACGTAGCGCGGCACCTTGTAGTGGGCGATCTGGCCCTGGCAAAAGGCACGGATCTCGGCCTCGTCCGCCGCCATGCCGGGGCGCAGCACGATGCAGGCGCACAGTTCCTCGCCGTATTTCGGATCCGGCACGCCGACGCACTGCACGTCGAGCACCTTCGGGTGGCGGTACAGGAATTCCTCGATCTCGCGCGGGTAGATATTCTCGCCGCCGCGGATCACCATGTCCTTGGCGCGGCCGACGATGGCCGCGAAGCCCTGTTCGTCGATGACGGCCAGGTCGCCGGTATGCATCCAGCCCGCCGCGTCGATGGCTTCGCGGGTCTTGTCCTCGTCGTCCCAGTAGCCGAGCATGACGGAGTAGCCGCGTGTCAGCAGTTCGCCCTTGACGCCGCGCGGCACGATGCGCCCGGCGGCATCGACGATCTTCGCTTCCAGGTGCGGGTGAATGCGGCCGATCGTCGATACCCGCAGCGGCACCGGGTCGTCGACCGAACTCTGGAAGCTGACCGGCGAGGTTTCGGTCATGCCGTAGGCGATGGTGATCTCGGCCAGGTGCATCCGCTCGATGACGCGGCCCATCACTTCGGCGGGGCAGGGCGAGCCGGCCATGATGCCGGTGCGCAGCGTGGACAGGTCGTACCGGCCGAAGTCCGGATGATCGAGCAGGCTGATGAACATGGTCGGCACGCCATGCAGGCCGGTGCAGTGTTCCGCCTGCACCGTTTCCAGCACCGCCTTCGGCTCGAAGCTCTCCCCGGGGAATACCATCGCCGCGCCATGCGTCACGCAGGCCAGGTTGCCGAGCACCATGCCGAAGCAGTGATACAGCGGCACGGGAATGCACAGCCTGTCGCGGTGCGTGAGCCGCATTGCCTCGCCGACGAAGAAGCCGTTGTTCAGGATGTTGTGGTGGGTGAGCGTGGCACCCTTCGGCGCGCCGGTGGTGCCCGAGGTGAACTGGATGTTGACCGGTTCGTCGAACTGCAGCGCGGCTTCGATGGCGGCCAGGTCCTCCAGTTGCGCGGGATCGGGCGCGGCAAGCAGGTCGTCGAAGTTGTGCATGCCGGGCGTCGTGCCGGCACCGAGCCGTATCACGTGCCGCAGGTGCGGCAATGCCGCGGCGCGGAGCTTGCCGGGCTTGCTGCTGCGTAATTCGGGAACGACATCGCCGACGATGGCCAGGTAATCGCTCGACTTGAACGCGGGTGCCAGGATCAGGGCCGCGCACTTCACCTTGCCCAGGACGTACTCGAGTTCGCTGCGCCGGTAAGCCGGGTTGATATTGACCATGATGAGGCCGGCACGCGCCGTCGCGAACTGCACGAGCACCCACTCGGCGCAGTTCTGAGACCAGATGCCGACGCGGTCGCCGGGTTGCAGGCCCAGCGCCAGCAGGCCGGCGGCAAGGCGGGTGACGCGGGCATCGAGTTCGGCATAGCTCCAGCGCACGTGCTGATGGGGGACGACGAGCGCGTCATTGCCGCCATGGCGCGCGGCCACGCCGGAAAGAAAGGAACCGATGGTTTCACCGATCAGCGGAACGTCGTGCGCTCCGTGTACATAGCTCAGGCTTTGCTGCATGTTGTCTCCATGTCATTGTGGTCTGTGCTGCCGGGACATTGTAATGCCCGTGCCGCGCCGGTTCCGCCACGCTGCCAGGCCGTCGATTCTTTGGCCATGCCATGTCCGGTGAACTATACTCGGCGTCATTTTCCTCATTGACTACAAGCCGCCGACCCGTTGCCGCAAGCACGGCGCAGGCTGCATCCGACCATGTCCAATCGCCCGGCCGCCGACGCCATACCTCCCCGCATCCGCCGCAGCCAGGCGATCTCGCTTGCGCTGCTGCTGGTCTGCGGCGTCATCAATTACCTGGACCGCGCCACGCTGGCCGTGGCCAACGAGTACATCCGCGCCGACCTCGGCCTGTCGCTGGGCGAGATGGGCGTGCTGCTGTCGGCGTTTTCATGGAGCTACGCGATCTGCCAGTTGCCGGTGGGAGTACTGGTCGACAAGATAGGGCCGCGCTGGCTGCTCGGTGCCGGCCTGGTGCTGTGGTCGCTGGCGCAGGCCGCCGGCGGGCTTGCATCGACGTTCGGCTGGTTCCTGCTCGTGCGGATCGCGCTGGGCATCGGCGAGGCGCCGCAATTCCCGGCAGCCGCGCGTGTCGTCAGCAACTGGTTCCCGGCGCGCTCGCGCGGCACGCCGACCGGCATCTTCAATTCGGCCTCGCCGCTGGGCGTGGCGCTGGCACCCTTGTGCCTGCCGCCGCTGATTGCCGCCACGAGCTGGCACTGGGCCTTCTTCGTGACCGGCGCGCTCGGCATCGTGGCGGCCATCATCTGGATCAGCGTTTACAGGGACCCGGTGCGCCACGAGCTGACTCCCGCCGAGCGCGCGTATCTGGAACTGGACGAGGGCCGCGAGGCCGCGCCGGCCGCCGGTCTTGCCGCCTGGCGGGCACTGTTCCGCTACCGCGCAACGTGGGGCATGATGCTGGGCTTTTTCGGTTCCGTGTACCTGAACTGGGTATTCCTGACCTGGCTGCCGGGCTACCTGCGCACCGAGCGCCACATGGACCTGGCGCAGGCCGGCATTGCCGCGTCGATCCCGTTCCTGTGCGGTTTTGCCGGCGCGCTGGTGGCGGGCTGGGCGTCCGACCGCGTTGCCCGCATGACGGCATCGAAGGTGGCAGGCAGGCGCAACGCGGTGGTCGTGGCCACGCTGGGCATGGTGGCCTTCACGATCCCGGCCGCGCTGGCCGAGAGCAACGTGGTGGCCGTGGCATGCATTTCCATCGTGATCTTCCTGGCCAACGCCTCGTCGGCCTGCGCGTGGTCGCTGGCCACGGTGGTGGCACCGCCGAGCGGCGTGGGTTCGCTCGGCGCGCTGCAGAATTTCGGCGGCTTCCTGGGCGGCGCGCTGGCCCCGGTGCTGACCGGCTACATCGCGCAGACCTGGTCGTTCGTGCCGGCGCTGCTGACGGGAGCGGGCATGGCCTTCCTGGGCGCGATGTCGTACCTGTTCCTGGTGGTGCGGCCGATTCCGGAACATGAGGCAACGGTGGCGTGACCGATCCGTGCCAGGATCGGCCGGTACGATAGACAAGCGGCGGCAACTTTCCGCGCGCGCAATGGCGATGTATTCACTCAAGGAGGCAAGCATGACCCTATGGACGATCCCGCCGATGAAATTCCGGCAAACCCGTGGCCTGCCATGGTCGAAGCGGATGCGGAGGCTTCTCGCCGCCCTGGTCCCGGCGTGGCTGCTGTTCGCCTCCAGCCTGGCCCATGCGCAGGAGCACGCAATGATGGTGCGGATCTCGGAGATTGCGGTCCACGCGCAGCATCTCGACGCGTACAAGGCGATTCTCAAGGAGGAAGCCGAGGCGTCGATACGGCTGGAACCGGGCGTGATCGCCATCTTCCCGATGACCCGGCGCGACAGCGATACCGAGTTCAGGATTCTCGAGATGTACGCCGATCGCCAGGCCTACGAGGCGCACCTGAAGACGCCGCACTTCCTGAAGTACAAGTCCACGACACTGCACATGGTCAAATCGCTGAAGCTGGTCGACATGCAGGCGATCGATGCGCAAACCATGGGCAAGATGTTCAGGAAGATGCAGGACCGCTAGCCCGCTGCGGTCGCCGCACCGAGGCAGGCTTGCGCGGCTACTGGCCTCGTCCGCCGTCTTTTCTGTCTGGAAACGATAATGGTTCTTATGTCTGTTTCCGCACCGAACGTTTACGTTCCTGGCCGTATGCTGGGACATATCCAGGCAGCATCTCCGCACCTGGGTGATCACGGAAACCACACACATGAAGACGCCGCCCCCCGCGCGCAACAGCGCAGCCCACGATGAGACCGCGGCACCGAAAAAACGGCAACGGGCCGCGCCCCTGTCGCTCGCGGCATGGAAGCAGTTCGTCAGCGTGGCCAAGCCCTACTGGCTCGAAGACCAGAAAAAGCAGGCCTGGCTGCTGCTGGTGCTGCTGATCGCGCTGATGCTGGTCGAGACGCAGCTGGCCGTCATGCTGAACAACCAGGCCGGCGAGATGACGTCGGCACTGGCCGGCAAGAACGGCGACCGCTTCTGGACTTCGGTGCGCGCCTGCCTGATGATCCTGGCGTTCGCGGTACCGATCTATGCCTTCTACTACTACATGCGCGACGTGTTCGCCAACCAGTGGCGGCGCTGGCTGACCGGCCGCTTCCTCGATGGCTACCTGAAACGGCGCAAGTACTACGAGCTGGGATCGGATGGCGAGATCGACAATCCCGACCAGCGCATCAGCGAGGACATCAACACCTTTACCGGAAGGTCCATTCACTTCCTGCTGATCTTCCTGGGCTCGATCATGCAGCTGGTGGCATTCAGCGCCGTGCTGTGGTCGATCTCGCACCTGCTGGTGGGCGTGCTGGCGGTGTATGCGCTGGTCGGCACCGTGGTCGCCTTGTGGGTGTTCGGCACACCGCTGATCCACCTGAATTTCTGGCAGCTGCGGCGCGAGGCGGATTTTCGTTTCAGCCTGATGCGCCTGCGCGAGAATGCCGAATCGATCGCCTTCTACCGCGGCGAAGCACAGGAACGCGCGCACATCGACGGCAAGTTCGACAAGGTGATCCACAATTTCTCGCGGCTGATCAAGCGGCAGCGGTCGCTCAACCTGTTCCAGCGCACGTTCAGCCAGCTCACGCTGGTGCTGCCTTTCGTGATCCTGGCCGAAGGCGTGCTGTCGGGCAGGCTGGAGGTGGGGCGGGCGATCCAGGCGGCGGGGGCATTCACCGCCGTGCTGGCCGCGGTGGGCATCATCGTCGATAACTTCGAAAGCCTGAGCCGCTTCGTGGCCGGGATCGGCCGCCTGCAGGCGCTGTCGAACCTCGTGCTGCCCGATGCGCAGGCCAAGGCCGTCGGCGACGGCAAGCACGCGCGCATCCAGACGCGGCAGGGGCAACATCTTGCGCTGGAGGCACTGACGCTGCATCCGCCGCAGTCCGAACGGGTGCTCATCAAGGAGCTGTCGCTGGCCGTGAAGCCGGGCGATGCGCTGCTGATCACCGGCGACAGCGGTTGCGGCAAGAGCTCGCTGCTGCGGGCAATCGCCGGCCTGTGGCATACGGGCAGCGGCGTGATCCATCACCCACCCATGGAAGAATTCTTTTTCCTGCCCCAGCAGCCTTACCTGCAGCCGGGGACGCTGCGCAGCCAGCTGATCTATCCCAGCGCCGCATCGGACCTGGACGACGAGCAGTTGCTGGAGATCCTGCAGCAGGTTCACCTGCCGCACCTGGCGGGGCGCGTGGGCGGCCTGGATGCCGTGCAGGACTGGGCCAAGCTGTTGTCGGTCGGCGAACAGCAGCGGCTGGCATTCGGCCGCGTGCTGGTGCACGGGCCGGGCATCGTGATCCTGGACGAAGCGACCAGTGCGCTCGACAGCGCCAACGAAGCATCGCTGTATGCACGCCTGCGCGACAGCGGCACCACGCTGATCAGCATCGCGCACCGTCCCGCGGTACTGCGCCACCATACCCACGTGCTGCACCTGACGGGCGAGGGCGGCTGGAAGCTGCATGAGGCCAGCGGCTTCCAGTTCGATGAGCCGGTTGCCGCCTTGCGCGGCACCGGTACCGCCCCGCAGGTGGCGTTGCCGCTTGAAGTGGCCGCGGCAGGCTAGCGGGAAAGATCGCAGGAAGAACAAGGCAGCAATCCCGGCAGGCCGCCGGCATGGGGCCCTTATTCCGGTATCGCTTGCCCGGCGCGCATGGGCTCGCCGATCGCATAGAAAAAGCCGCCGGCGATGTAGTGCAGGCTGCGCAGGCCGGGATCGGCGGTCTCGAAATGCCAGTGGCCATCCTTGAATACCCGGGTGTCCGACCAGGCGCCTTCGACTTCGCCGATGAACAGGTCGTACGTCGCCTCGTTGCGCGGTTCGGGCAGCACCCGGCAGGCGAGCCATGCCGAACAGTCCGCGACGAACGGCAGGTCGACGCCCGGCATGCCGAACAGTTCGACACCGCTGTGCACCAGCTTGTCCGGTTCCCGGGCCAGGCTGCGGTGGCCCACCTGGAAGGTCAGGTCGAGTTGCCGTACGGTGGGCACCTGGATCACGAAGCGCCCGCTGTTCTCGACCAGCGCGCGGGTCGCCGCGCCCTTGTCGAGGACGACGGTCAGCTTGGGCGGTGCATAGTCCAGTGCGCAGGCCCATGCCGCCGCCATGACGTTGTCGACACCGTCATGGCGGGCAGACACGAGCACCGTCGGCCCGTGGTTGAGAAGGCGGTAGGCTTTGTCCAGCGGTACCGCTGCGATATGGTCGTTCATGTGGATTCCTTGATTGGTTCGATGCTGGTGCCGGCAGTGTATCGCCAGTCATGCAGCCTCGGCGATGGGGTTCCTGTGGTGATGCGGTTGCAGGAACGGCGTCAGCGCCACCATCGCGGTGCCGACCGCCACGAGCAGCCAGAGCGAGGAGTCGAAGGAACCGCTGGCGTCGCGCAGCTGGCCCACCGCCAGCGGACCGGCGGCAGCCACCGTGTAGCTGACCAGGAGCACGAAGGCATTCCAGGCACCGGTTTCCTCCGCATGCCGGGTATTGTCGAGGGGAAGCGTCATCGACAGTGTGAACGATCCGCCGGTGCCGAAGGCGAGCACCGCCACCACCAGGTACGGCGATACCGTTGGCGCGAGCGCCATGGCCAGGATGCCCGCCAGTGCGGTGCCGGCACCGAGCGCGAGCGGCAGCCGGCGGTCTTCGTCGCGGCTCAGGAAGCCGAACACGGGATTGGCGGCCATGAACGCCAGCGTGAAGGTGGCCAGCAGCAGGCCGGCATGCGCGGGTGTCCAGCCGGCTTCCACGTACATCGGCGCCAGCCAGGAGATAAAGGCGTAGAACACGAAGTTATTGCAGGCGAAGAAGAGGGCGATCAGCCATGCGGTGGGATTGCGGAACGGCATGCCATGGCGCCGCGCGCCAGCCGCTGCGGCCCTTGGTGCCGGGCCGCGCATCGCCACGAACAGCCAGGCCAGCAGGGCGAGCACGCCGGGCAGTACCCAGACACCCGCGGCCCAGCGCCAGCCGCCCGTCCATGCGGCGATCGTTCCCGTGGCGGCGGCCGACAGCGTGCTGCCCAGGGCCAGCGCGGTGGCATACAGGCTCATGAAGATCGCCACCTGCCGGGGAAACCCGGCCTTGACGAAGCCGGCGATCAACACCCCGGCGATCGCGATGCCGGCACCGATGCCGACGGTCGCCGCGAACAGCAGCACCACCGAATCCGCGAAGGCGCGCGCCAGGCTGGACAGGGTCAGCAGCGCGAGGGCGGCCAGCATTAAGCGGTCGCGTCCAAAGCGTCGCGACAGCCATGGCACCGGCGCAGCCAACAGGCCCATCAGTAAAGTCGGGATGGCCGTCAGCAGCGCTGCCTGCGTGTGCGACAGGCCGAACTCCCCGATGATGGCGGGCAGCAGCGGGCCGATGGAAACAATGCCTGGACGCAGGGTGAGGGCGACCAGTACCACGCAGGCGATGGCCGCCGCCATCGACAGGGCAGCGCTGCCGGCCGGCGCCGCCAGGCGCGCGCCGCTGGGAGAAAGGGTTTGGACGGACACGGTGGATCTCCTGGTTGGCCCGGGCCGGTGCCCGGGCACGGGTCAACGATCAATGCGACTTGTGGATGAGAACGGTCTTCGGATTGGTGAACAGCTGCCGGCCTTCGCTGCCGTGCTCGGTGCCCAGGCCGGACTGCTTGTGGCCGCCGAACGGGATGTCCACGCCCTGGGTATGGATTTCGTTCACCCACACCATGCCGGTTTCCAGCCGGTTGGCGACGGCTACGGCGGCCCGCGTGTCGCGGCCCCACACGGAGCCGCCCAGGCCGAACGGGCTGTCGTTGGCGCGCTCGATGACGTCGTCGACATCGTCATAGGCGATGATCGGCACGATCGGGGCGAACTGTTCTTCCTGCACGATCATCGAGTCTTCCGGCGGGTTGTCGACCACGGTCACCGGGATGAAGTAACCAGGGCGGTCCGGATCGACTTCGCCGCCCAGCACGACCTTGTAGCCCCTGGCCTTGATATCGTCGAGGAAGGTCTTGATCTTCTCGAACTGCATGCGGTTCTGTACCGGACCGACCGTAACGTCGGGATCCAGGCCGTCGCCCAGTTTCTGCCGGCGCGCATAGGCAACGAAGGCGTCGACAAACCGTGGATGGCAGGAACGGTGCACGTACAGCCGCTTGATGCCGACGCACCACTGGCCGGAGTTGCCCACCGCTCCCCAGAACAGCTGGGGAATGATGGCTTCCCAGTCGGCGTCGGGCATGACGATGGCCGCATCGTTGCCGCCCAGCTCCAGCGTGACGCGCTTCATCGTTCCCGCCGCCGAGCGGATCACGTGCTTGCCGGTGGCCGTCGAGCCCGTGAAGCTGATCTTGGCGATGCCAGGATGCGCCGTCATGTGCGGCCCCAGTTCATCGTTGCCGGAGACCACCGACAGCACGCCCGGCGGCAGCACCGACTGCGCGATCTGGCCGAAGCGCAGCGAGGTCAGCGGTGTGAACGGCGACGGCTTGATGACCATCGTATTGCCGGTGATGAGCGCGGGCGCGACCTTCCACAAGGCCAGCAACACCGGGAAATTCCACGGTGTGATGGCGCCGATGACGCCAAGCGGCGTGTGGTGCAGTTCGACGACGTGGCTGTCGGTTTCCTCGACGATCTCGACGGGAATGCGGCGCGCGGCGATCTGGCGGATCCACGAGATGGCCTGGTCGACTTCGGGCTCGGCCATCGTCTTCAGGGGCTTGCCCTGTTCCAGCACGAGCAGGCGGGCCAGTTCGTCGCGGTGCGCGGCGAGTGCGTCGGCGTAGGCTTCCAGGTATTGCTGGCGCCGTTCGTAGCCGATCGCGGACCAGGATTTGAACGCGGTTTGTGCCGCGGCGATGGCATCGTCGAGCTGGGCGATGCTGGCCGCGGGGGCGCGGGCCAGCAGCTTGCCGGTGGCGGGGTTGAGCACGTCGAAGATGGTCTCGGCGGTGGCGAGCTTGCCGGCGATGCTCAGGTAGTAGGGGCTGTCGAACAGCGTGGTAGCTTGGGTGGCGATTCCTGTGGACATGGTGTTCTTTCGTTTATTTGCGTGAGACCGGCTAAATTAGACCGGTCGTCTAGTTTATGAGTTTAAAAAAACACTTCGCTCGAAGTGTCCGGCGCCGGCCCGCCTGGCGGGCCAGCCTGGTGAAACAGTCAATGGTCCAGATGCAGCATTTGACGCGTGACGGCCATGGCGGAATCGAACGGCTCGGTACCGCGCACGATCTTCACCATGACGCTGGCACCCAGCCACAGCTGGTACAGGCTTTCCGCGATCCGCCGCGGGTTGTCGTCGACGGCCAGCGAGCCTTCGGCCACACCCCGTTCGATGGCATCGGCCAGCCTGGCGATGATCGCCGACGTTCCCTGGTTCAGTACCGTGCGCATCGCTTCGGACAGGTCGGCCACTTCCGCGGCGAGCTTGACCGCCAGGCATTTGCCCTGGCAATCGAGGAAGGACTGGTTGGCGCGCCACATGTCGAAGTAATCCAGCAGGCGCTGCGCCATGGTCACCCCGGGCTGGCCCATCACGGTGTCGATATCGGCCAGGTAGTCTTCGAAGTAGTTCGCCAGCAATGCCTCGCCGAACGCGTCCTTCGAGCCGAAGTAGTGGTAGAAGGAGCCTTTCGGCACCTTTGCTTCCGTCAGGATCTCGTTCAGTCCGACAGCCGAGAACCCCTTGCCGGACATGATGCGCTGTCCCACCGCAAGGATGTTGTCGCGAACGTCGGAGGAATCGGTGTTGTGTGCTTTGGCCATGGGGCTACTATACGTTTAAATAGACCAGTCGTCTAGCTGCGGGCCGCATGAAATCGGCACTTATTTGCCGGCAGAGGCCGCTGCCTGTTCGATCACCCTGGCAACCTGCTCGGGATGGGCGATAAAGGCGACGTGGCTGCCATCGATCTCGACCGTCTTGCTGCCGGCGCGTTTTGCCATGGTGCGCTCGAGTTCCGGACTGACGGTACGGTCGGCCGTCGAAATGATGGCCCAGCTTGGTTTGCTGCGCCATGCGGCCTTCGACACGGCCGTGGTCGCCGCGCCGATTGCCGGGATCACCTGGGACTGCGCCATGAACCTGGCGTCGGCCGCAGGCAGGTCCGCCGCGAAATCGGCATGGAACAGGGCCTGGTCGAAGTACAGGTGCCCATCCGCCGTGGCCCGGATGCCCTTGGTGGCCGGCGCGTTCCGGTCGGCCAGGTCTTTCAGGCTTTCGCCGGCATCGGGCTGGAACGCCGCGACATACACCAGGCCCGCGACCCTGGGATGGTTGCCCGCTTCCGTGATCACCACGCCGCCATAGCTGTGGCCGACCAGGATGCTGTTGCCCTCCCGGGCATCGATTGCCCGCGTCGTCGCGTTGACGTCGTCGGCCAGCGAGGTTTCCGGCTGCTGCACGACGGTGACGTTGAAACCGTCGCGAGTCAGGATGTCGGCCACGCCCTTCCAGCCGGAACCGTCAGCGAAGAAGCCGTGGACCAGGACCACGTTCCTGACCGGGGCCGGGGTAGCTGCCTGCGCGCCGATGGCGGCGAGCGACAGGGCGAGTGCGGAGGCGATGCGGGTCAGTTTGTTCATGATGAGGCTCCATAAAGTGGTGTGAGGATTGACTGCTGCTTAGAACACCTGTGCTGTCGGGCGCAGGACGATTTCGTTGATGTCGACGTCCGCCGGCTGCTCGATCGCGAAGGCAATGGCACGTGCGACCGAGGCGGCGGGGATCGCCTGCTTGTAGAAATCAAGTACGGTTTCCCGCGCGGTACCGGAGGTGCTGTGCTTGAGGTCGCTTTCGACGGCGCCCGGCGCAATCGACGTTACGCGGATCCTGTCGCCCACTTCCTGGCGCAGTCCCTCCGAGATGGCCGAGACGGCGAACTTGGTGCCGGAATACACGGTGCCGCCGGGCGCGAAGACCTTGACCCCGGCCACCGAGCTCAGGTTGATGATGTGGCCGCTTTCCTGGGCCAGGAAGCGCGGCAGCACGGCGGCAATGCCGTACAGCGTGCCTTTCAGGTTCACGTCGATCATCGCATCCCACTCGTCGGTATTGGCTTCGGCCATGGGGCGGATCGGCATCAGTCCGGCGTTGTTGACCAGCACGTCCAGCTTGCCGAAGTCAGCGATGGTCGCGGCAACGACCGCTTCCACCTGTTTCTTGTCGGTGACATCGAGGCTGTAAGCCCTCGCCGTGCCGCCGGCCGATGCGATGCTGGCAACGACCTCATCGAGTTTTTCCTTGCGGCGCGCGGCGATCGCCACCTTCGCGCCCTGGCTCGCCAGCAGCCGCGCCACCTCGGCCCCGATGCCCGTGCTGCCGCCCGTGATCAGGACGACCTTGTTCTGTATGCCTTCTTTCATGACCATTCCTTTGTATTGGTTTCCGGGTTGTGGCGCGGCGCCTCCGCCAGGGAAGGCGCGTCGCCGCATC
Source organism: Pseudoduganella sp. jia 9 (assembly GCF_055502615.1). Classification (NCBI taxonomy): domain Bacteria; kingdom Pseudomonadati; phylum Pseudomonadota; class Betaproteobacteria; order Burkholderiales; family Oxalobacteraceae; genus Pseudoduganella; species Pseudoduganella sp. jia 9. Next base: position 105,600 of record NZ_JBUPWE010000018.1, read on the forward strand.
GGCGCATCAGGCCAGTTGTTCGAGCAGCAGTGCCGCGGCTTCCGCCGACGATGCCGGGTTCTGGCCGGTGATCAGCAAATCGTCGCGGACCACATACGAACCCCAGTCCGGACCGCTGGAATACACGCCGCCCTTGGCCTTCAGCTCATCCTCGACGAGGAACGGCACCACGTTCGTCAGGCCCACGCCTTCCTCTTCGGTATTGGTGAAGCCCGTCACATTCTTGCCTTCGACCAGCGGGCGGCCGGCGGGCGTTTTCACATGGCGCAGCACGCCTGGAGCATGGCAGACCAGGGCGACCGGCTTGGCCGCTGCCAGGAACGATTCGATCAGGGCGATCGAGTGCCTGTCTTCGGCCAAGTCCCACAGCGGGCCGTGACCGCCTGGGTAGAACACGGTGTCGAACTGGCGCTGGTCGACGCTGTCCAGGCGCAGCGTGGAGGCCAGTTGCGCGTTGGCGGCGGCATCGGCCTCGAAGCGGCGGGTCAGGTCGGTCTGGAACGACGGCTCGTTGCTTTTCGGGTCCAGCGGCGGCTGGCCACCCAGCGGCGAGGCCAGCACGACTTCGACGCCGGCATCCTTGAAGGCGTAGTAGGGCGCGGCCAGCTCTTCGAGCCAGAAGCCGGTCTTGCGGCCGGTGTTGCCGAGTTGATCGTGGGAAGTGAGAACCATCAGGACTTTTTTCATGGTGTTGCTCCAATAAGTTAAATTTGAATTAGACCGGTCGTCTTGTTTCGAGATGAGCGCAACAGGCCGGTGGTGCTGGTGCAACGTGTGGTTTGCTGCACCGATGGACACAAGATATCACCAAGTAGACCAGTCGTCTATAACTTTCTCAACTTTTCCGGTGCGGTGCTGTTCCTGGTACGACTGCCGAACGACGCGGCAGTCGGATGGCGTGCGTGCCACGGTCGTGGCACTGGCATGGGTTGCCGGCACGCTGGCGCTGGCGCTCGGTGCGCGCGTGCCAGGTTCGGCGCGCGCTGGATCGATAGATCAGTGTTCTGGAAAAGCTCCAAAGGCGCTCAGGGTCGGTGGATCGCGGCAGAACTAGGTGACCGGCGGGACACTCCAGGAGGTCGCCCCGGCAACCGTGCCCGGGCAGACCACGCAGCTCCGCACGCTTGACATGTAAAACGATCGTTGTACACTCGTTTCATGGATAAACGCGACGAAATGGTGACGGCCGCAGCGCAGTTATTTGCGCGCGAAGGCCTGCGCGGTATCGGGATAGATCACATCAGCGCCTCCGTTGGAGCTTCTACCCGTACGCTGTATAAACACTTTGGCTGCCGTGACGGGCTGGTACTGGCTGCCCTGGAAGCGAGACACCGCGCTTTCATGGATGAGTTGAAGAACTCCTGTCTGGACAGTGGCACTATCGCATCACTGTTCGACACGCTCGAGAGATGGTTCGAAACGCACGGCGCATCAGGATGCTTGCTGCTCCGCGCCGCCAGCGAATACCGCGTGTCCAATGTCGAGATCGTCGCATTGGTGAGCCAGCAAAAAAGAGAATTTCTCGAGGAAATCGCCAGGCGTGTGAACGGCTTGCTGGGCTATGAAAACGCTCAGCTTTGTTTGCAAATCTGGGTATTGTTCGAAGGCGCCACCGCGGTGGCGAGCCTGGAATATCCGACAGCAGTTGCCGATGCAAAAGCTGCGGCACTATCCCTTCTTGCAAATGCCAGGACAGCCGATGAAGCATAACTTCAACCTCCTGGCTGCCGCTTTTGCACTGACCGCGGTTTCTTACGCGCTGGCCCGCTTTGCTTTCGGGCTGCTGTTGCCGCAGATGCGCGACGAGTTGTCACTCGATATCGCCACCACGGGATGGATCGGGAGCAGCGCTTTCATAGCGTATTGCGTGGGTATCGTTGCCGCTTTTGCCTGCGGCCGCCTGTACAGTCCGCGAACGATCGCATTCGCCGCTGGATTGTGCTCGACCATCGGCATGGCAACGATCGTTTCCGCAACGTCGAGCTTGCCGTTGGGGATCGGCATTGCATTGGCAGGACTCAGCACCGGCCTGACGTCACCGCCTCTGGCAACGGCGGTTTCAATACAATTTGCCGATGCAAATCGCCCTAGAGCCAATGCGATCATCAATGCGGGAACCGCAGCCGGCATTGTTTTTTCCGGTTTCGCGAGTTTGACGGACGCAGGCGGCTGGCGCGAAATCTACATGGCATTCGCCGTCATCGGTTTCGTGGTGACGGTCTGGGTTTTTTACGCGGTTCCGACAACGGTGGAGCGCGCATCCGCGATGTCGATCTCCGTGGCATATCTGAAACGACCAGGAATGCCGGCGCTGTGCGTGGGCGCGTTCTTGCTGGGCGTCTCAAGTACCGCGATCTGGACATTCGGGAGCAACATCCTGCGCGAGGTGTTTGAATTTTCCGAAACCGATGTGGGATGGGTCTGGATTGCACTTGGACTGGCCGGTGTCATTGGTTCGATGACCGGTATGCTGACGCAGAAATTCGGTGTCGCGCGCGTCCATCGCGTGTCGCTTGTCGGGATGGCGCTGGGGATCCTTGGATTGTCCGCGGCTTCGATATCCATCGTGCCGGTTTTCTTCAGCGTCGCAGCGTTCGGCGCATCCTACATAACATCATCCGGCGTTTTCCTCATACAGGGTATTCGATTGCTCCCCGAACGGCCCGATCTGGGGCTCGGGGTTCCCTTCCTGATCGTGGCCCTGGGGCAGAGTTCTGGCGCTCCCCTGTTTGCGGCACTGCTTGAAAACGTTGGCGTAAGCATTGCCTTGGCAACGTTCTCAGGTGCGGCTTTGCTGGCAAGTTTCATTCCGCTCAGGCGATCTGGCGAAAAACGATCATGATGGCGATGTTTCGGTAGCTGACTTGGGGAAGTGGGGGCGTTGCTATGGCCGCATCGAGGTCGGCTCGCGTGTCGGGGGGCGGTCAAGTGGAACGTGCCGCACGCAGGCTGCTGTACAAAGCACAACAGCGAACCGAAGTTCGCTTTTTGCTTGAATTCTTAGTCGGGGTGAAGGGATTCGAACCTCCGGCGAGGTGGGCGATGCCGTTTACCTCGACGGGCGTCGTGGCTATACGGGAAATTTACGAGGCGCCATGTACTTGGTGGAGATTACTTTGAAACCCGATTCAGAATTCTTCTCGAAGGTGCTTCGCATAGTGGCCACCTCATGGTACAGGAGTTTTTCCCACGGTGGGCGACGTGATCATCAGTACACTGGCTATCTACACGCAAGTTCTGCGACGATGAAATCGTCATCGATTACATATGGGCGCTGAATCTTGAATGCGTAGAGGCAGCGTGGCTAATCGGAGGATTCACTTTATTATTCGGTTTCCCGACGCGACACCACCTGTCGCATCAGGTTTCATAATGAATTTTACGGCGCGTGAGCATGCCGATACTCATGTAGGAACTCTTGGATTCCGTTCCGGTAGCGAGAAAGCGTTGGGCGTAGCCATAGGTCAGACGTGGCTGGTTTAGTGGCAGCCCGATGCCGGCGCACTAGGCACTCCAACGCTTGCTTTCAATAGTGCTTAACAAAAAGTAATTTTCATATGACCTCCTTCGTTCGACGCTTGGGTGCGAATCAAGTCGGCCGTGATTTTGTCGTCGGCGACGTTCACGGTTGTTTTAGTAAATTGCAGGCAGGGCTGGATCGGCTCAAGTTCAATTGTGACGTTGATCGCCTGTTCAGTGTCGGTGATCTCGTCGACCGGGGTCCTGAGTCAGCAGCGGTCGCCGCGTGGCTAACCCGACCCTGGTTTTACGCCGTACGTGGCAATCACGAGCAGACGGCACTGGACTATCTCGTCGGCGACCTGGAATACTTGGACTATCAAAAAAATGGTGGCGCCTGGTTTTTGGAACTAGATCCCCTGTATCAGGAGAAAATTGCTATCCAGTTCGATGCACTTCCTGTAGTTCTGGAGATAGAGACTGCGTCAGGCCTGGTTGGCATTGTGCATGGTGACTGTCCATTCGCCTCGTGGGAAGAGTTAATTTCCGGATTGGAAGGCGAAGATGCACCTCAAGTCGCAGATACTTGTCTATATAGCCGCAGGCGTATCAACGCGATGGATGACTCTGGCGTCGCAGGCATAGCCAGAATATTTGTCGGGCACACCCCTGTGCCGACACCAATTGTGCTTGGAAACGTGCACCATATCGATACAGGGGCAGTTTTCGGCAATTGTCTGACAATCGCCAGAATAACTGATGTGGCTGCGCGAGGGTGCCGCAACTTGCTGTAGACCAGTAGCTTTGTAAATGGCTGCCAATTCTTGTCTTAATAATCAGCCATATGATTCGACTTCAGTTTCGGAGTATAAGCAGCCTGTGTGCTAAGCGGCCTCGCAGAGCGGAGGTTTCGCTAGGAATAAACTGGCGAAATTGCTTGCAATCTACGTGGCGATGAGCGTGCTGGGGTAAGGTACTATCATATGAAACCAAGCTCTATAGGGTCACAGCTACGTAATATTTCGTGCTTTGGATTTCAGCGGATCATGCACTTTTGCGGTGAATGAAAAGCGATAGGTGTTACGTTAGTCTGGAACGGAGTATTTATCGTGGTTTGGACATTGATATCAACGCCTGAGCTATGAAATTGAGGAAAATCTATGAAAGCTATTCATTTTGTCGAAAAGCTCAACAAGGTAAGGAAAATCTCCGAAGTTCCGTTGATCTATGAAAGCGGGAATTGGGACGTGTCGGAGGCGATAGCGTCGGCGCTGATCGGCGGCGATCTCTATCTTCATACTGCACAAAGTGAACCTTCCCATTTCGGTGGGCGAATTTTGGGTTATCGTGTGCTGTCAACGGAACCGGTAGGGCGCATCGTGTTCCAGATCTCGCCAACAATGGATCACAAAGGTGTGCGCGCAGGGCGAGAGGGATGGGGTAACGAGCAAAAGCGTGTTCAATAGGAATTGTTGAGTTGCGATAACTGGAGTGGTTGACTTTTGTGCTGATTCCCGATTTCAACTATCGCCTTGGAGCGCTCAGCCGAATGAGATAATGTATATGGTGAGAGATTGGCAATGCGGAAAATTGCCGTCGCTGAGTCTCGCTGATTGAGCTGATCGAGTGTCTCTTTGCCAACGCGAATCAGGCGTGGCGCACTGAACTTCTAACTACCTGATTCCCAGACCTTGCATGATTGGGGTGTACACTTGTAAGCCGCTTTTATCGTGCCGTCCGTGTTTGACTAATAGACAATCTTGACTGCTAACTTAACGCTTCTCCGTCACTGGACGATGCTCCGCCTTATACCGCGAGCGCCTGCCAAGATCGCCGTCAGGGACTTGCAGCAGCAGCTTTGCGATGCGGATTTCACGGTAACCACGCGTACCGTCCAACGTGACCTCATCGAGTTATCGACTCTGTTTCCGCTGATATCCGACGATCGGGAAAAACCGTATGGCTGGAGTTGGCAGCGCGGGGCATCCAGCTTCGACCTTCCAGGACTGTCAATTCCGGACGCGCTGACGCTGACGCTGGTCGAGCAACATCTTTGCAACCAGCTTCCTCCTGCAGCACTGGACGCACTGCAGCCCCAATTTCGCTCTGCGGCACGAGTTCTCAACGCCATGGAGCAATCAGCCGGTTCAAAGGCCTGGCTTAGCAAGGTGCGCACGATAGCTCCCCTGCAGCCTCTGCAGGCCCCGGTGCTTGATGAACATTGTCAACGAACTGTCTATCAAGCCTTGATGAAAGATCTGCAGCTGAAGTTAAGTTATAAGAAGCGGGATGCAGAGATTGCGACGGTTTACCCCGTTGTCCATCCCCTGGCAATAGTTCAGCGCGGCGGGATCGTCTACCTGGTGTGCACCTTCGCCGACTACAAGGACGTACGCACGCTTGCCTTGCATCGCGTTAAACAGGCTGAACTCATTTACGCGTCTGCACGAAGAAGCCCGGACTTCGACCTGGATGCCTTCATCGCCGCAGGCGCGTTCGGTTTCCTGACCGGGCCCCCTATCGTCCTGCGCGCGACATTCCAGCGCCCGGTGGGCGAGCATCTTTTCGAAACACCGCTGTCACCTGACCAGATACTCGAAGTGCAAGACGATGGGTCGATCCATCTGACCGCGACCGTTGCCTCGACACGTACGCTTGTTTTCTGGCTTACCGGTTTTGGCGCTGCCGTCGAGGTACATAGCCCGGCGAAGCTGCGCGCTGAGTTGAAAGCCACGGCAATCGCCATGGCTGCAAACTATAACTAGCAGATCGCCTTGCGACGCAGCTTGTCGCGTTCCAGCGTAGCTGCGGAGGTCGCCGGCAGCATGCATATCGGCAGAACGGCCTGGGCATCCTGTCCCTTGTCGATACATATTATTCATGGAGGCAGGGTTGACCGAAAAAGGCCTGGTGCATTTTATACACGGCAAAGAAAGCGGGCCCCGCGGCAGCAAGATCGTCGCGCTGTCGGACGTGGCGGGCAACCTCGGCTGGCAGGTATGCAGCCTCGACTATTCGCACACGGTTGATCCCGCGGTGCGTCTTGAGCAACTCCTTGCCGCATGTTCCGGCGAGCGCCGGCCTTTGGTGCTGGTCGGTTCGAGCATGGGGGGATGGGTAGCCGCCGAGGCCGCCCAGCGGCTTCATGCGCATGGGGTATTCCTGCTGGCACCTGCCTTGTACATGCCCGGCTATCCCAGCCAGGAGCCTGTATTGTCCGGCGAGCAGACCGAGATTGTCCACGGGTGGGACGACGAAGTAATCCCGTATGACACTGCGGTTCGATTTGCGCGCCTGCGACAGTGCACTTTGCATCTGGTGCAGGACAACCACCGGTTGAGCAATTGCATTCCTCAGTTGTGCAAGCTCTTTGCCGCATTTCTCGAAAGAATCGCCCCGCAGGCTGATGTCGCAATTCCTCTTAACGTTCAATTAAAGGAGTAATCATGAGCATTTTTCGCGCAGTGCCACGCCCCACCTTCGATCCTGAAAAAGTTTATAAGCGGCACCCCGGCGCTCGCTTGCCAGGAAATGTCCCGTATTTTGTCGATAATTTGTGGGAATACACACGGCCGGACGATAAACCTTCACGGCGCTATGGCGTGTATGCCAGCCCGACCGCAGCATTGGCACTGGATGGCGCGGCCGGCGTGGGGATGAAGCAGGATGGCTTCGTCGCATGCCGCGTTGAATGTCGCACTTCACCGAAGACGTTTCAACTGTCGGTGGCGGATGCGCGCTACCACCCCGACGTCAAGAAATTGCAACGAGTGGTCCACGACCGGCTGGCGGGGCATCCCCCCATCGGACTCGAAAGCAAGCTCGCCCTGGCGCCGCTTTTTTTGCCCGGAGTGACGCGCGACGAGTTAAGTCGTGCCATGGAAGGAAATGCCGAGCTTGGCGGTTTGGTAAGGGAGCTTGCGGCCCTTGTCACCCTGTGGTCAGACGCGCCCGACTCCGCTGCTGGCGAACTGATCTTCGAGATCGACGTAGACAACACCTACACCTTGCATCCGGTCTAAAAATTGGGGTTTTGCATGCGTCACATTTTCCTGCTGGGTGATTCGATCTTCGACAACGCTCCTTATGTGCCGCCGGGGTGTGAGGTCCGGGCGCAACTGCAGGCGTTGCTGGGTGACGGCCATCGTGTCGTTCTGCTGGCACGCGACGGCGACGTGCTGGCGGACATGCGGACGCAGGTAAGCCGCCTGCAGGGCATGTCGGCCGAGTCCACGAACGTCATCGTAAGTTGCGGTGGCAATAACGTCCTTGGGCTGGTAGGGTATATGCAGTCCGGTGTCAAATCAGTCATCGAGGCAACGGAGATGCTGGCGTCATGGCAAGCCGACTTTCGCCTCGAATACCGGCATATGCTCGGTGAAGTGTTGGCACTGGGTTTGCCAGTAGCGATTTCAACCATCTATGACAGTGTGCCGGGTCTTTCACCTGGCCTGCGTACCGCATTGGCTGTATTCAACGATGTAATCCTGCGCGAAGCGGCGGAACGAGGTCTGCCTGTGCTCGATCTTCGACTGGTCTGTAACGAACCCGGCGATTACTCACCGGCTTCGCCAATTGAACCTTCCCGGCAGGGCGGGAGCAAAATCGCTGCTGCGATCGCTGAATTGGTGCGCTCGGAGGCTGGCCAGCGGACGGTCGTCTTCGGCCCAGGCAAGGATTAAGACTCATTTGCAAGGCGCCGTTACGTTGATCTGCAAATAGTGGACAAGTGCGCGCTGTCGTCTACCGGCTGGTCACGCTGATCCAGTCTCCAAGCCGCACTTCTTCCGTCACGTACATCATGGTGGCACGCAGGCGGAACTGCGCCAATCCACCAGCATTGACAATCTCGAGCGTCCCTTCATACCCTGTAAATCGATGACGGACCTTATCCCCTCGTGCCAGGCCGGTCTCCTCTTCCAGTGAGCGCGCCTCGATTTCATCGATTTGCCTGCGAAGCCAATTAAGCTCATCTTCCGCCTGCATCCGGCTCTGGCGAAGCTGTTCCATTTGCTCCCTCAAAGAACGCGTTCGACGATACACAAGCGCCTGCTGTTCGGGTTTGATCGCGCCAGCGCGGCGCAAAGCGGCCTTATGGGCGCGAAGCTGGGCGATCAGTGCGTCGTTTTCAGTAGGGAAAGTAGGTAAAAGTTGAATGTCCAGGCAATCTTCGTCCAGGCGGCCACGCTCCACCAAACTCTCCATGGCCTGAACGTCTCTCATTAGGTTGCGCCTGGTCGCCAGGTCAATCTGCACGGCTTGCCAGTTGCCATGATCGTCCATACTGCCGATTACATAGGCCATCAGAAATTCGAATTCGCCCGCATTGCCGATGCTTTCCCGATGGCGGACAAGATACCAATGATCTCCTCCAGTTATCTCGCTCTCGGGAACCGTTGCCGGGTTGAACAGTGGTCCGTCGTACCGCATGGCGAGGAAAGGTATTCCGTTCACCATGTTCAGGCCCACTACAGCCTGATTGTCATTCCAGAAAGCGTCGACCGGATCGGCGTCCGCCTGCCCAGGATCAGCAAGCGAATTGCGAATGGCCTCAAGCGAAAGCAGGCGTTTTGTTGCCGTCGACAGTCCTGCAATCGTGCTCGGTTTGGGAAGTGAACGCGAGATTTGGGCAAGATGAAAAAGATCGCCGACAATCGGCGCGGAATTGGCGGCAATTGCCGCCGCCTGGGCCGGGCTAGCCTTACATAGCGACCAATACGCCTCGATTTCGACCCGGCGGGCTTTTTCGGCCTCCGCTAGCATGCGGTCGGCCTCGCGGTTTGAAAGTTCCCCAATCTCGCACACACACCTTGTCGGTCGAGGAGGGCAATCCGGAGGCGTATCGTTTCGCATGGCATTTTGCCTATACACGCTTAGCGCAGGAATCCGATTGCCGAAGACACTGGCGATTTCAGCACGCACTCCTGCATGAGTGCCTGGACGAAGGCCGCCGCCGACGTGACCGGGCGGAAGCGATTCTGGCGGACCACGGCCGCGAAATCGCCAGGGGTAAGATTGCGCAGCGTGCGCAACCTGCCCAGTTCAGTCGCCGTCGCGGGCTCGAGCTTGAGGCTGGCGAGGTAACGTGCAAGCAGCAGTGCCGCCTGATCCGGCAACAGGAAATCGAAGCACACTTTCAGGTCGAACCTGCGCAGCGCAGCGGGATCGAGACCAGCCATCAAGTTGGTCGATGCGATGAACACGCCGGAATATGCTTCCATCCGCGTCAGCATTTCGTTGACCATCGTGACTTCCCAGGACTGCCGCGCATGGGCACGGTCCTGCAGAAAACTGTCCACTTCGTCGATGAGCAGCAGGGCGTTTTCGCTTTCGGCCCGACGAAATGCGGCGGCAATGTTCTTTTCGCTTTCGCCCACCCATTTCGATACCAGGTCGGACGCGGTGTAGAGCAAAAGTGGCATCCCCAGCCGTTCGGCCAGCCAGCGGCCATAGGCAGTCTTCCCGGTACCGGGCGGGCCATACAGGCAAAGCCTGGCTGCACGCGTTGCGGCAAGTCCGTCGGCAAGCTGTAGCATGTCAGTGCCTGTATTGAGCAGCGCGGCGTCATACTCGAGCGGCAGGCGTGCTGCGTCGCCTTGCTTCAACGACTCGAGTCCCTGGGCTTCGAGCGACTGGTCGATCAGAAATTCGACGGCGCGCGCAGCAGCTGCGGGATCGATATGCCCGCCGATGGTGCGCACCACATTGGCCGCGCGGCTGACAACCGCAGGTGCCAGTTGCGGCGAGGACGCGACGCGGCGAACGGCAGTGTCGTCGAGCATGCCGGCGCAGGCATGACGCACGATCCGTTCGCGCTGCGTGCGCGGTGGCACCGGCATCTCGATGACCATATCGAAGCGCCGCAGGAAGGCTGGATCGATGCCGTCGATCGTGTTGGACAACCACAGCGCCGGGACATCATTCTGCTCCAGCGTGCGGTTGAGCCAGGCCTTGCGCTTTTGCGCCGTGCTCTTGCGGCCAAACACGCGGTCGCCATCGTTAAAGACATCTTCCACTTCATCGAACAGGATCATGGCCTTGCGCTGCGAGAAGAAACTTTGCGCGGCGCGGAAAGCACGAAGGCGCCGCTCTCCCAGTACAGGATCGCCATCGGAGTCTTCGCTGGCGACTTCAAACAGCTGGCATTGCAGTGCTTGAGCCATCGCGCGCGCCAGTTCGCTTTTGCCGGTGCCTGGGGCACCGTGCAGGAAAATATTCACGCCCACTCGTTCAGTGAGCAGTGCCTGCTCGAGATATGGCTTCAACAGGGCAAGAGACTCCGCGAGATGCTCGTAGTCGGCCAGGTCGAGCATTGCCGGCGAGCTGGGGCTGACCATGTCCTTCAAGAGAGCCAGAGGGTCCGCTTCCTCGTCCAGGATCATGTCCGCAAAGCTGTCGGAGAGCAGATCCAGTTTGCTGCGCAGGTAGCCGCTGCTTCCCCGGTCGATCGCCAACAGGCCAGAGCGGGCCAGCAGGCCTTGCGAGCTGAGCGCGCTTTGCACGCAGCGGCGGTCGATGGCCAAGATGGTCGCCAGTGCGTCGATCACCTTCAGCGAGTTGAGCTGTCCAAGGGTGTCAGCGCAGTCGTCCAGTACCCGGTCATGGTGGATCGTCGCGGCGAACTCGAGGATGCGGCAGTCGGTTTCCGACAATCCGACCAGCTGGGAAAGCCGCGCCATGTTGGTACGCAATCCAGGAGGTGGGGCAAGGCGCGCCGCACGCGCCTCCGCGTCGACATGCAATTCCCGCAACTGGTTGCGAACGGCAGCGCTGTCAAAATCGAGCTCATCGTTGTCCAGCCAGTCGCCCACGCCGATAAAACGGGCTACCGCGTCCTCCGAGAAGCCATTGCGCATGACAAAGACCTTGTGACCGGACAAACGGACAAGGATGCGCAACATCCAGAGCTCGCTGATCGAATCAATCTCCTTGGCGGGGGAAGGGCTGGAAGCACGGCGGCGGCGGGTTTTCATAGAGCATCTCCTTAAGAGATACTCATCATAAGGAGGGGTGCGACCGATTGTGTCGCACCAGGACGACTGAGAAGGCGCCGTCCGTACCTTCATGGGTGTAGATGACCTGATAAAAAAGGTGTGTCGCGACTGCAACGCCAGACGACTAATAGACAGGGAATCGGGCAGCCTGCCCGGTTTCAGGGTGGCCCGGATAGACAAACCAAAACGCCTTAGCCATACTTTCCATGCGGCAATCACCTCGGCTTTCTCTCACCAAGTCTCCAACCTCATGACAAGTCCAATCACTCTTTGTGCCACGAACCGGCTTGCCCAGACCTTGCGTTCGGCGTTGCCGGAAGATGCTGCTGCGATATGGAACACGCCTCAGGCGTTTGCACTGGAGGCCTGGATGGACCAGCTTGGTGAGGAAGCCATGCTGTCGGGCGTCATAACGGCGGCAGTCCTGCTGGATGCGTTTTCCGAGAAGCTGCTGTGGCAGCAGGTCATTGCGGACAGCCTCAACCTCGACGATGCCCCTCTGTTCGATATCACGGCGATGGCGGTGAAAGCGGCGGATGCCTATGCCATGTCAAGGATATGGGCTCTTGATGCAGGGCAAGACGCAATGTCGCAAGAGGCTCAGCTGTTTGTACGGTGGCGCATGGAGTTCCAGCGCAGGCTTGGCGCGAATGGCTGGACCGTTGCCGTCGATCGTCGTGACGCGGTCGTGGGAGCGCTCGAACAGGGCGCCCTGCGGGTACGCTCACGCGTCGTGTTCGCCGGGTTCGATGAGCTGAATCCGCTTCATCACCGCCTGCGCGTCGCCCTGGATGCGAAGATGATTGCTTCTCTCATGGGAAACCAACCTGCCGCCCCACCAACAGTAACCGCGTTGGAGGATGTCGGTGCTGAATGCCAGGCGGCTGCGCGCTGGGCTGGCGCTCAGCTTGCAGCGAACCCATCATGGCGGGTCGGTATCATCGTTCCTGACCTGAGCAGCGTGCGCGACGATCTTGAGTACGCGCTGGAACAGGCGTTACACCCCGATCTGGATGGCCCAGCGTTTGCGGAACATCCACGTCGTTACAACTTTTCACTTGGCCGCACGCTTGCCGAAACGCCGGTCATCGCGTGTGCATTGCAGCTGCTCGGCTTTGCCAACGGCATAGACGAAATTGAGCAGCCAGTCCTGACCAGCCTGCTGCTGAATCCCTATTGGTCAGACAGCGTGAACGAAACCGATGCGCGTTCGGTACTGGATGCACAGGTGCGCCGGCGGCTAAGGCGCCATCTCAGCGTTGCACAGGTCGTCACACTGGCGTCCAGGCCGAGTGTACAGGCCAGCCTTGCATGTCCCATGGCACTCCACCACCTGTCGCAGCTGCTCAGCTACGCCGACATATGTGCCGGGAAGGCGCGTCTGCCGTCCGAGTGGGCAAGGATCGTGCGCGCTCTTCTGCATAAGGCAGGTTGGGCCGGCAGCAGTGCTCAGGAGTGCCGCATCCTGTCAAGCCATGAATACCAGGCGCGCGAGGCATGGTCCGAGCTGCTCGACCGCTTCGCCCGTGCCGACCAGATTATCGGCACGCTGCCGTTCTCGCAGGTGTTGACGCACCTGCACGGGCTTTGCCGTGAACGCATGTTTCAGCCGCAGACTCGTGGCACGCCATCCATTCATGTCGTCGGCATGCTTGAGAGCACCGGACTGCATTTCGATGCCGTGTGGGTCATGGGGATGCATGATGGCGCGTGGCCGCCGGCGCCTGCTCCCAATCCCCTGATTCCCGTCGCGCTGCAGCGAGCGCACGGCATTCCCAACTCGTGCGCTGCGGTGCAGTTGGCGTATGCACGCACGATCCTGCGGCGCCTGCAAGGCCAGGCACCGGTGGTGCATTTTTCATGTGCGCTAATGAACGGCGCGCAGGAACTGCGCCACAGCCCGCTCTTTGTGTTGGCGGCCGATGCCTCGACCGCCGCACCAGTGGAAGCAAAGCCGGCACGGCGGGACGTGGTCCTTGAGTGCCTCGATGACGCGATCGGTCCGGCACTCCAGGAGAACGAACGTGCACGTGGTGGCGTGTCGTTACTGCGGGCGCAGGCGCTCTGCCCGGCATGGGCGTTTTACCGGTACCGTCTCGGCGCTGCCGCACTAGAACGGCCGCAAGCGGGACTTGGAGCGCAAGACCGGGGCACACTTGTGCACGACGCACTTGAATGGTTTTGGAAACAGGTCGATAGCAGGCAGGCATTGGTGGATGTGGCTGCTGCTCCAGGAGCACTTGACCTAAAGATTCATGCGGCGGTCAACGCGAGCCTGGAAGCATACGAGGCCCGCATGGACGCAATGCCGGCTGGTGCGCGCGAGCTGGAAGTGTTGCGTTTGACCCGGCTGCTGCGTGAATGGTTGCAAGCGGAACTACGCCGTACGGATTTTGTCGTCCTTGAGTGCGAGCGTGAACTCAAGCACCAGATTGGCCCCGTGGCGCTGACATTGCGGATCGATCGGATTGACCAACAGAACGGCAGGCTCGTCGTCATCGATTACAAAACAGGAATTCCCGGCAGCATCAATAACTGGGCTGCGGCACGTATCACCGAGCCCCAACTGCCCATCTATGCGCTTGCCCTGTCGAGCGCGACGCCGACAGCGCCAATCGGGGCGCTGGTCTTTGGCAAAGTGCGTTTGGGCGAGTCGCGATTCGCAGGCCTGAGCGCTACGGATAATTTCGTCGACCGTGTGCGCGGCATGCACCATGTGCCCGGCGCGCCATTTGCTGCGTTTGCTGACTGGGGAGCGTTGCAGGCGCACTGGCAAGAGCGTATCGCCGCTGTAGCTGACGAGTTCGCACACGGGGTGGCCGGTGTCAGTATCGACGGTACTAGCGGGCTTGACTACTGCGAAGTACTGCCGCTGCTGCGCCTGCCAGAGCGCGAAGCGTATCGCATGGGGCTGTTCAATGAACCCGCCGGTCACAGCAACCAGCAGTCACGACAGGAACTCTGAGATGGAAAACGCACGCTTCATCCCGGCACTCGAAGAAGATGCACGCGCGCGCCGCCGTGCGCTCGACCTTGAGTCTTTCATTGTCCAGGCACCGGCCGGCTCGGGGAAAACCGAACTCCTGACCCAGCGATTCCTGGCGTTGCTGGCCCGCGTCGAGCATCCCGAAGAAGTAGTTGCCTTGACCTTTACGAACAAGGCCGCCGGCGAAATGCGCAGCAGGATCGAGTCCAGCCTGGGCATGGCAGCAACCCGGCCGCGGCCTGGGGATGAGCTACCGCACCGGCAAACCACGTATGACCTGGCGAGCGCTGTGCTCGAGTGCGACCGGGTGCGAGGCTGGAACCTGGTCGTGCATCCCGGACGCCTCAACATCCTGACCATCGATGCCTTATGCGGCAATCTTGCGCGTCAGATGCCTTATCTGAGCCGTTTCGGCCGCCAGCCACAGGTCGAACCCGACGCCACACGGTATTACCGGATCGCCGCGCAGGAAACACTTGCCATGGTAGAGGGGACAGATGCCGATGCACAGTGTGTGCGCAGTGCCCTGCGTTACTTCCATAACGACGCCTTCACTTTGGGTTCAATGCTCGCCAGCATGCTGGCACAGCGTGACCAGTGGCATTGCCATGGAACGCAAGTGCAGGGCGCACGCACCGGTGCGCAACAGGGCCTGGACGTGCTGGTGACCAGCATCCTCGTTGAAGCTGCCGAGGTCCTCGACGCGCCGGTACAAAAGCGGATCATGCCTGCAGCGCGCTTTGCCGCGACGACAAACGATGAGCTTGCCGCACTCCTTGACTGGAACGAAGTGCTGACGGGACAGGCCAGCGAGCTGGCGGCGTGGCATGCGCTCGCGTCGCTGCTTCTGACTTCCGCTGGCAAGGTTCGCCGCACGTTGAAACGTCCGGACGGCTTTCCTGCTGGAGATACGCAATCCAAGTCGCTGCGCGACGACCTGCTGCATCTGCTGGATGAATTGCCCGCTGAAGCGGCGACCTGCCTGCACGGACTGCGCAGCCTGCCGCAGCCGAGTGCGATCCAGGACGGCTGGGAGATGGTCGACATAATGGACCGCCTGCTGACCGTGGCAGAAGCCCGCCTCAGGCTTGTGTTTCGCAAGGCCGGCGCGGTCGACTTCGTCGCGATTGCGCAACATGCGCTGGGTGCGCTAGGCACCGGGGATGCGCCGACGGATCTGACCCTTGCGCTCGAGTACCGGATCTCGCACCTGCTGATCGACGAGTTCCAGGACACGAGCCCTAGCCAAGTTGCGCTGGCCGCGGCCTTGACGCGGGGGTGGCAGCCAGGTGACGGACGGACGCTGTTCGTCGTCGGCGACCCGATGCAGTCGATCTACCGTTTCCGCAAAGCGGAGGTTGGCCTGTTCCTGGACGTTGCGCGCCAAGGCATCGGCGACATCAGCCTGGAACACCTGCAATTGCATCGAAATAACCGTTCCGATCCCGTAGTCGTCGACTGGATCAATGCTGTTTTTCCTTCTGTCTTTCCACGGCAGGCAGATGCCCGTGCCGGTGCTGTCAGCTATGCCTCCTGCTCGACAGATCGCCCGGCATGTGGCCATGCGAAAGTCAGCGTTCATGCCGTGCGTGCGGGTCAAGACGAGGAAGCACTCGGAAGCGACGAAACCAATCGCGTTATTGGAATCATCGATGCGACGCGCGCCGCCCATCCAGAAGCAAGCATTGCCGTTCTGGTCCGGGCCCGTCGACACCTCGACGATCTGGTAAATACCATCCGGCAGCGGCGGCCTGATCTGCTTCATCAGGCGGTCGAAATGGAATCTCTGTCGGGCCGCCAGGTCGTCCAGGATCTTCTGTCGCTTACCCACGCCGTGTCGCACCGGGCAGACCGCGTGCATTGGCTGGCGATCCTGCGCGCCCCATGGTGCGGTCTCACGCTCCACGACCTGCACCGCATGGCCGGCGACGATCACGACAGCACGATCTGGCAGCTCATGCATGACGATCGACGTCTTACAACCTTGTCGCAGGATGGGCAGCAGCGGCTGCTGCATCTTCGCATGGTGTTGGAAGAGGCGTTCGCCCACCAGGGGCGGCAACTGCCAACCCGTTGGATCGAGCAAATCTGGCGACACCTTGGCGGCCCGGTTTGCTTGCGCACCGATGCCGACCTGCAGGATGCGGACGCCTACTTCACCTTGCTGGGACAATGCACGCGCTCCGGCAACATTGATCTGGAATTGCTCGTTGAACGTGTAGAGAAGCTGTACTCAAGTCCGAATCCCGACGCCGCAGCTCGCCGGGTTCAATTGATGACGATCCACAGGTCGAAAGGACTGGAATTCGATTGCGTCATCGTACCCGGACTCGGCCAATTACCTCGTCCACCGGACAGGCGCCTGATGTTGTGGGAGCGTCTTGATGTACCCACGGCAGGCACGTGCATTATTCCAGCTGTTATGCCGCCGAAAGTCAGCGAGGATACCGAGGGCGACTCGGGCACCGGTAAAGGAGTAGACCTTATCTATAAGCTACTGCAACGGATGGAGGCCAAACGCGAGCATTTTGAGGCGCAGCGCCTGCTGTACGTGGCAGTGACGCGTGCGCGTCATTCGCTCTATCTGCTTGGGGCCCTGAAGGAAAAAGAAGGTGAATTCGAGCCTGCAAAGGGAAGCCTGCTGGCGCTGCTGTGGGACAGCCCGGCTAAGAAGGCGTTTGTTCAGGCCGCGCTTGCCTCTGTGCCGGGCAATATCGAGGCGCAGCACACAGCCCAGCAGAACGAGTTCGTAGCTCCACTCGTGCGCTTGCCTAGTCGAGTGGTGGCCGGCCTCGCAGAACAGCGAAATCATCGCGCGCCAAACTCCAAGGCCGGAGCTGTTATTAGTAAGCTCGACCGTGATGAATCAGAAATCTCGCTGGATGCGGCAACGGGTACGCTCGTTCACCGCTACCTTGAAATGATCGCAAACGACGGTTTGGCGTTATGGCCGGTAACACGCTGTGCGGCATTACAACCGGCCTGCGAAGCCTGGCTGCGTAGCCAAGGGCATTCTCACCACTCTGCCATTGAAGGCACAAAGCGCGCGCTGCACGCTTTGTGCAAAGTGCTAGAGTCGGACATCGGCAAGTGGATTCTGAGTGAACATCAGCAAGCGCATGCCGAGAAACCGCTGACGAGCCGTTTGCAGGATGACGCTGGTCAGGTGAATCACATTGTCGACAGGACGTTTGTGTTTCAAGGCGAGCGCTGGATCATCGACTATAAGACTGTCCGCTGCAATGAGGCACATCCACGGGATTTTCTGGAGCGTCATGCTGAGGAGAATTATCGTGCGCAACTGGAGCGGTACGCCGCGCTATTTGCTGATCAACGTTTAAAGATGCGGACTGTAATTTTCTACGTACTGCAAGCTGAGTTGGTCGAGCTGGAGCTTGCGTAAAGCTATTCGGAGATTATTGCAAAGGACGGTGCTGCGCTGAATGTCAGTGTTTATCAAACAACTATAGATCCCAGACTGTTCGAGCTCGAACTTCACAAAATTGCGTAAAATGAAAGTAATTTCTTACGGCTTCGCGGTTTTTTACGGTCGTGACAGTTCGTAGATTTGTCCGGCTGCGACCTGTAACGCTAGCAAGCGATCGCATTCAACGTAGCGGCCCTTCACATCTGACTAGGATTATTTAAAGAGGTCATAAAACTACTTGAAGAGACGATTCGGCCTTGGACGTCACTTTTTCTTGATGACCTGCCTATTGCGCTAGTTCGTCAGTGGATTTGTTTCACAATGCCAACTGGAAAGGCATTTTCCGCCGCCCGCGGACAGAATCCCGATTCAAAGGAGCCCACATGCCAGTAGAGGAAAATTTTAACAAAAAGGTGTTGGAAATCTGGCGTCAGCACATCAAGGAGCCTGCGTTGATGCCGGCCCACTATCCGCCCGGCCATTTTCAACAAAACCTAAAGCTGCTGATGCTGGGGATGAACCCCGCCTTTAGCGCGAATTCCATTCAAAACCGTCTAACGCTTTTAAATATTCATTTAGATGCAGATGAGATCTTTGGCTGGTTTCCCGATAAAAAACTCCACTATGTCCATCACTTATTCGAAGTGGAGAACCACGCATTTGCGAACTATCTGAGGTTCTTCGGGCCGCTTAGGCGATTCGCGGAAAATGTCGGTTGCATAAACTCATACAGTCATCTGGACCTCTTCCATTGGCGGCAAACCGAGCAGAACAAGTTCCTTCAAGTCATCGGCTTACCGGGCGCCCTTACAGAATTTGGCCTCGCGCAGGTCGCGCTAACACGTGAGACGATCATGGCTTTACGGCCGAAAGTGGTCGTTATCGCCAACGCGACTGCCGCCAAAATAGCCTTCAAATACCTTCCTCTGAAGTATCTGCCAGACTCAGGTACTCAGTGCGTCCTCCCCGATTTACCGGATACTCGGTTCTTTTTATCAGGGATGCTCTCCGGGGGGCGCGCGATGGACACTTTCTCGTGCATTAGGCTGGAAGATGAGGTTCGACGCTACCTGGACTCTATTGAATGTAAGTGGCCAGCCACCCCACCTAGCAATTGAACGGCAGTACGGCGAAACTCGAGTATCACAACGTCGAGGATAGTCATGGCCAGTCAACGAATACTAGCATCGAAATTACGCGAACGTATCGCGCAGTGGCGCAGCAGCGTGATGCTCGCCTAGGAGTATGCCGAGCAGCAGGGATTTTCACTGGAACGGCTCACGCACTGGGAGCGCGTCATCGAGCGCGACGCGCAGGGCCAGCGGCTGCTGCCCGGGCAGGTGCAGGCAGCGGCATCAGGTGCCGGGCCACTCGAGCCGCGCAGCCCGTCTGGCTGGACGATACGTATTGGCGCCGGCGCGGAGCCAGGGTTGCTGGCAGCAGTGCTGTCGGGGCTGCGATGAAGCTGCAGGCCCGATGCGATCTGGCTGGCAGTAGCGCCCGTGGACATGCGCGCCAGCATTGATAGCCTGTCGCTGTATGTACAGCGGGCGCTGGGGCGTATGCAGTGCGATGGCACGGCATTTGTCTTCAGCAATCGCCGCCGCGCCCGCCTCAAGGTCGGGTGCTGGGATGGCACTGGCGTGTGGATGTGCTTGGGCGTTGCATCGCGGCCAGTTCGTCTGGCCAGAGGCCGGCGATTTGAGCTGGCAGATCATCGCCGAGCAGAGGCGATGGCTGGTGATGGGCGTGGACTGGCAGCGCCTGTTGGCCCCGGCTTCGGCGCAGTGGCGCCTGTGACGTCAACTACTTGAATACGCGTTCCGTAAAGGCGGGTTAGAACCAACGAGGCTTTTCGCTGTTGGAGAACCGATATTAGATAGCCTCCCCCCCCGGGAATTCCTTAAAATTAAACAAGCCCATTAAATATAACATTGAATACCTACAGATCACAGCGTCAAAAATAAAATAGCTAGTAGCAAGTGTTGGGGAACTGCTCTCCGCGCTGGTTCACCGCTACGTAAGGCGGCTATCCAGTGCGGCAGTTTCAATTCAGCGTGAGCATCGAGAGTAGTTAGGACTGCAACAATGCACTCATTTCGTCCTTATAAGGCAAAATCGGGTTGTACAAACGGTGAAAAGCGCGGCCAATTGCACCCGAAAATAGGATCAGATCCGGATTCCGCGTTCCACCGTGGATAATATGATCAATCGCGATCCCTGGGTATGGGTCAATATAGTAAATCGCGGCGATGCCTAGTTGGTACGCCTTTTTTGCGCATAGCTCACATGGGCTCGCAGTAGTAAATAAAATGCCACCCTCAATACCTCTCCCGCCGTACTTGGAAATCTGGAGGAACGCATTTTCCTCCGCATGTAAAGAGCGAGTGTGCACTTGATTTTTCACCCCGGTGAGGGTGTTGTATTCCGATTTGAAACAATAAGAAATATTGCGCCCTGAAGCTTTAATCGGAATATATACCTCATTTCCCTTTTTAAAGTGTGCAATGTACTCTTTATTGTTCTTCTCATACTCGCTATATGCACTCTGATCCTGACCAGTAATTAAATCGTCACGGTTCCGCAAGACGCACGGAACTTGGCTGGCAGGTACATCGTTCCATCCAACCGCTTGGATGGAGAAGTTTTCATCAGTTATCGCAGCACCAACCTGCCTAGATATGCATCCCGAATTAAGCTTTGCTGTATAAGCAAGCTGCATGCATCGCTCTACTGCGGTAGGGGTAACAATGCCGGGACGTTTCATAAGTGAGACGAACCGAATAATTTGATCAGACAAACTAGAGTATTTTGATACCTCGTTGTTCTGATCTGGATTGCTAATATATATGTCCGCGCGCTGAATGCAGGCCTGAATATCTTGAACGGAGTAGGTTGCTATGTTTTTAAGGTCCCGGGCAACGTACTCTTCTTTGTCAATAATCTTTACATCATCGTCCGAAAATTTTAGCTTGTATAGCCGTTGTTTTCGTTCGTTATCGGGACAGGATACAGCCGCCAAATAGAAGGCAGCATACCTATCTTGGAAAAACATGGCTTCAAGATTGCTCCGGATTGCATCAATGACTATTAATGTACTTTTCTTAAGCTGTTTATTGGAATGCACAATCAGCTTGATGATCGTATTAATTTTCTCGGCTAATGTGAAGAATTTTCCGTCAATCAGGGTTCCGTTTAATGCGGAGCCGGAT
This sequence comes from Pseudoduganella sp. jia 9, assembly GCF_055502615.1. Classification (NCBI taxonomy): domain Bacteria; kingdom Pseudomonadati; phylum Pseudomonadota; class Betaproteobacteria; order Burkholderiales; family Oxalobacteraceae; genus Pseudoduganella; species Pseudoduganella sp. jia 9. Next base: position 126,678 of record NZ_JBUPWE010000018.1, read on the forward strand.
AAGCGAATATTTTTACCAATTTCCTGGTACAACTTAATAAAAGCACTCTCCCCCAATACCACTCGAAGCTCAGCGCAAAGTTTAGGTAACGTTTTAGTATAAAACTGAATAGTTAGCTCTGGAATATTCGATGATTTCTCTTCGTTGAGCGACGTTTCGATATTTTCCAATGATTTTTTAAGCTCGATAAAGTCAAGTTTTTTTTCCTCCTTCAGTAACTCTTGCACCTTCCCCATGATATTGGTCACGCCTTCCTCAATAAGGAATAGCGTAATAACTGAACGTACTTGAATTAATTCGAACTTCTGCCATGTGAGATCGAAATGGCGCTTTACGATTTTTTGCTTCCGCTCATCGTTATTAGAGGGGGAATTACTGCTGTGCAGAGAATTACGAATATCGACGTGCTCAGAACAGAGAATCTTCGCCACCGTAGAGCATCCGCTGCCTGTTCGGCCCGTGAGTCCTATAATGATAAGTTCATCATCTTTTCGGTAGATGGTATCGATGGCCGAGTGCAAGTAATTTTTCATACATTTAGTAATTAATATGCGGAAAAGTGAGAGTTCAGCATTTTTTGATCGGCCTATCTTCAACTTTCTTGGCCACATACGTCAGTGTAGCCTTTTCCATGGCGCAACCACAAGTATTAATCATTAAATACCTGGGGAGATGGGGGGCTGGCCGCTTACGATGCAGGGCATGCTATAGCGTTTGGCGGATGAAATCCGCTTCTGCCTCCTTTTCGGTGAACTCGGATAAGGCGATAGTGGCGTCGGTCAATGTGGGTTCATATGGTTGCGTTAAGGTCTTTGCGAACCCAACACTACCTCAGGACTCCTAATGGCCGCCCTCAAGCTGCCTTCCTAAACACCAATTCTGGCGAAGTCTTCATACACCACGCTGTGGGGCACAATCCACAACATTATGATGCGTCTAGGAGGCCGACGTGACACCGCTATGGCGCCGTGGCGTTCACATATCCGGCGCCTGAGCTCTAACGAGGCGCTGTGTATCGGAGAATTTTGCGTAGCTGCGTTGACGCAGGAAGCTATGGAAGCATCTGTTGATGTATTTCCTGCAATGGGGTGGCTGCAATCTTCGCTGTGTGCGCGAATGTCCGGGTAAGGTCGTCTCGATGTTTGACAGAGACCTTATAGCGGGACCGGTTCTCGATTGATGTCGTGCGACGTACTCCAGAGTTGTGGAGCACGGAATACCTCAATCACGCGTGCATGATTTCACGCGAATGGGCTGTCGCGGCAAAATATTTATCTTGATGGCTCGTTCATAAAGACTTGCCAATGATTTGCCACCTGCCACTGCACAAACAAAAACAGCGGGTTTATAACCCGCTGTTTAGTAAATAAATTCTTGGTCGGGGTGAGAGGATTCGAACCTCCGGCCTCTACGTCCCGAACGTAGCGCTCTACCGGGCTAAGCTACACCCCGACTGGTGAGGCATTATTAGACCAGAATTCAGGGCTCCTTGCAAGTATCTCAGCAGCAATCTGTGGCTGCCGCGATGCCAGCGAGCCTTTGCGCAGCTGGTTCCGTTATGATCCGGCCTCGCCAATATAACGGGGAAATTTCCATGGCCATCACCATCTACCATAACAACGCATGCAGCAATTCGCGCGGCGCGCTGGCACTGATCCGCGAGGCGGGTATCGAGCCCGTCATCGTCGACTACGTGAAGAACCCGCCCACCCGCACCGAACTGGCGGACATCATCGCCCGCGCCGGCCTGACGCCACGGAGCGCCATGCGCGACAAGGGAGACCTGTACGAACAGCTGAACCTTGCCGATCCGTCGCTGACCGATGACCAGCTGCTGGACGCGATGAGTGCCCACCCGGCGCTGATCAACCGGCCATTCGTGGTCACGGACAAGGGCGTGCGGCTGTGCCGGCCGCCCGCCGTCGTGCACGAGATCCTTTAAGGGCTGCGGAAAAGAAAAAGGCCGGCATGATGCCGGCCCAAATCACCTGATCCGCCGATGCTCAGGGCTGCGTCTGCAGGGCGACTTTGACAGGGTGTGCAGCGCGCTTGGCAAAGTCCGCCACATAAGCCTGCCATTGCGCGGCAGTCTTGATCTCGCCCGCGCCGCTCCAGGCACCGCCGGCGTAGTAGCGCAGCGGCTCGCCCGATTTCACCTGGGCCAGCACGAGGTTGTTCAGCGTATCGTCGGTGAAGTCCTGCGCGGTCGGCAGGATCACGGCGGTGCCGAACGCGCCCTTGCTGCGCTGTTCGATCCATTGCAGCAACGTGCCGCTGGTCTTGTCGCGCTTGACGTCGACCACGCCGTTCTCGCCCTTGTCGGTCGGGGTCTTGTTCAGGCCCACGGCGACTGTCAGCGTGGCCGGGCCCTGGAACTCGAACGTGCTGTCGATGCGGTCCAGCTGGTGGCCCGCGTCCACAGTGAAGCGCTTGACTTCGGTGACCGGCGTGCCGGCCGCGTCCCAGCTGGCGTAGCGCAGTTCGAAGATCGAGCGGATCGGGCCGTTGGCCAGCACCTTCCAGCCGGCATAGTTGGCCGACACGTGCAGTGTCTTGCCATCCCACACGCCGGTGCCGCCGGCACCGCGCGACTTGCCGACGTTGTAGAAGTCCATGCCTTCGCCTTCGTCCTTGTGGTAGTGGTCATGGCCCTTGTTGTACCAGCGGTCGACGATCGGGTACGGCACGCGCTTGAACCACAGGTCCAGGCCGGACGTCTGCAGCACTTCCTTGCCGCTGCCGGCCGGCGCCGGCGCCATCAGCGCGGGGCCGTAGGTGCGGTGCGCCAGCTTGTCGTTTTCCCACGCGAAGTCGTCGAGGCGCTCCTGGATGTAGCGTGCCGACGTCTGCTGCGGGAAGACCGGCGCGATCGCGTCGGACTTCTCCACCGTGTAGGTGGCGCTCTTCTCGCCGGCCTTGAAGCTGTGCTGGAAGATCAGTTCACCGTAGGCGGCGCCCACGTTGTGCGGATCCTTGGCCTGCGGCGCCACGTTGGTGACCTGGAACGGTACCGCCTTCCCGCTCGCATCCTTCACCGCGATGCGCTGGATCAGCGCGCCGGGCAGCGCGGCGTTGACGTCCTTCCACGGAATCGTCACGGTCTCGGACGGGCGGGCGCTGTCCAGGTCATGCGACAGCGTCACGCGCAGGTCGGCCGCGCTGGCCAGGTTCGCTGCCAGCAGCAGCGCGGGAAGGGAAGCCAGTCGGCGGGAAAAGCGGGTCATCTTCATCCTTTCATTGGTGTTCGCGGTAGTCGGTCTTGCCGCCATCCTTCGGCTGGTAATGGTAGGTACGCAGCTTGTACTCGACGCTGACCTTTGGATTCTTGAGCAGCTTGATCATCTCGGCGCCGGCCAGCAGCACCGGGCCGTAGCCGTGCAGCGCATGCACGCTGACCGGGCGGTTGTAGTAGTACACCTGGTCCGATGCCAGCGTGGTGCCCACGCAGGTGCCTTCGACCTGGCCCTTGTCATTGATCTTCGTCGTCACGCCGATCCAGCCGGCCTGCGCGATCGAACCGTACGTGGTGGGGCTGATCCAGCCCTGGTTGATCGCGTGGGCGATCACGTAGGTGAACATGGCCGAGGCGGAGGTTTCCAGGTACGAATCGTTCCGGTCGATCATCTGGTGCCACAGGCCCGTGCCGGACTGCAGCTCGGAAATGCCCTTGATCGCGCCGCGCAGCTGGTTCAGCACCTTGTCGTAGCCGGGGTGGTCCTTCGGCAGCACGTCGAGCAGGTCGCTCATCGCCACCACCGCCCAGCCGTTGGCGCGCGCCCAGTAGAAGCGCGGCGAGTTCGGCACATGTTCATGCCAGCCGTGCGCGAACAGGTTCAGCTGCGGGTTGTACAGGCGCTCGGCCATGCCCAGCACGTTGGCCACGGCCAGGTCGAAGTACTTGCGCTCGCCCGTCATGCGGCCCATCTCGGCCAGGGCGGGAATGCTCATGTACATGTCGTCGCCCCACAGCGAGACGGCCTGCGGACGCTTGCGCGCCATCGTGCCGTCGGCCAGGCGGAACTGCTTGTTGGCCACCCAGTCGCTGCAGCTGTCGATCATCCACTTCAGGTCCGGGCCGATCTTCTTCGCCTTGGCGCGCATCAGCGCCGCGCACATCGAACCGGTGTCGTCCAGCGAGCGGGGATCGATGAAGCGCGCGAAGCTGTTCTGGCGCTCCAGGTGGAACTTGGCTTCCTGGGCGCGGAAGTAGGGCAGGGTCTGGCCGAAGAAGTCGAAGTGGCGCTTGGTCATCGCCGTGAACTTGTTGTCGCCGGTGGCTTCGGCGGCACTCATCAGGCCCGCGTGCACCACGCCCATTTCATACACCATCACGCCGTAGTCGCCGGCCGCTTCGGCAATGGCCGCATCGGCCACGGGATTCTTGAAGTCGGTGATCGGCGCGCCGGTTTTCTTGTTGACGACATGGGTCGGCGTGGCGTGGTCCATGTAGGCGCGGATGCGGTTCAGCTGTTCGGTGATCTCGGCCACCACCGGCATCTTGTACGGTACCGGATACGTGCCTTCGGAAACATCCTTCAGGTTCTTGTTGTCCGGATTGCGGAAGGGGCCTTCGGCATGGGCGGTGCCCAGCAGCGTGCAGCAGGCCAGGGCGGCCAGCAGTTTGGTCGAGTTTTTCACCTTGTCTCCGTCAGGGTTGGCGTGGCTTATTGGTCAGGCCATTCTAGATTGGTCTGGCCAGTTAAGCAAGGTGGGCGACCACAATGGGGTCTGTTCGGAAAAAATGGTGGCCCTGGTGCTTGCTGTTGACGGGCTCAGGGGACTGAGCCCGGTGTTTGCGCGCACCGGCGGCTGGCAGGCAAACACCGGGGGCAGTCCCCTGGATTGATGCTACGGACCGAGCTGATGGTCAACGACTGGCGGGGACAGACCCCTGCGGAGCTGCCGCCGGGGGTGCAGTCCGGCGCTCGTCAGGCAGGGCGATCAGCCCCGCGAGAAGGTGCGCGTGACGCGTTCCAGGTGGGAGCGCATCGCGTGGCGGGCGCCGGCCGGGTCGTGGGCGGCGATGGCTTCGAGGATCTTGCGGTGGTCCGGCAAGGTCTGCAGGCGCAGTTCCTCGGTCTGGTAGTGTTCCTTCAGCTTGTGCCACAGCGAGCCGCGGTTGTTCCACAGGTATTCGACGACGCCGACCAGGGCCGTGTTGCCGGTGGCGCGGGCGATCGCGAGGTGGAAGTTGCGGTCGGCCAGTTCATTGCTGGCGCGGTCCTCGTGGTGGCGCTCCATCTGCTCCACGGCTTTCAGGATCGCGTCGACGGCGGCGCCGGTGGCGGCCTTGGCGGCAATGGCGGCGATTTCCGATTCGATCATGCGGCGTGCGGCCAGCACCTCGAAGGGTCCGGGGCCGGTTTCCGGCACGTCCGCCGGCAGCGGCTGTTCGCAGACGTAGACGCCGGAGCCTCCACGCACCTCGACTACGCCGCCCAGTTCCAGCGCGATCAGCGCTTCACGCAGCGAAGCCCGGCTGACGGACAGCCGCGCGGCCAGTTCGCGTTCGGCCGGCAGCCGTTCGCCGGGGCCGATGCTGTCGTCCTGGATCATCTGCTGGACACGCTCGGCGACGACGCGGTATAGCCGCGGTTCTGCGGCAGGGGTATCGCCGTTTGCGGAGTTCTTTCTCATGGATGGATGTCCTCTATGGAACGCCGATTATAGTTGTGTTCCAGCCACTGCGGGCGGCAGCCCGCGGCAAATCCGGTGGAGAGTGGAAACGATCACCATCTTGCGTGCGCCGCCCCGCTCGCGGCGGGGTGGCGGCAGGCTTCCCGGCAGGTACTTCAGTGGGTCCGGTCGACCGCGAAGCGGGCCAGCTGCAGCAGCGAATCCTTGTAGCGGCTTTCCGGCATCGTGGCCAGCGCCGCGGTGGCGCGGTCGGCCTGTACTTCGGCGGCGCGGCGCGTGTAGTCGAGCGCGCCGCTGCTGGTGATGGCGGCCAGCACGGCGTCGAAATGCTGTTCGTCGCCGGTCTCGATGCAGGAGCGCACCAGCTGGCGCTGTTCCTCGGTGCCGTGTTCCATCAGGTAGATCAGCGGCAGCGTCGGCTTGCCTTCGCGCAGGTCGTCGCCGACGTTCTTGCCGATCTCGGTGGCGTCGCCCGCGTAATCAAGCACGTCGTCGATCAACTGGAACGCGGTGCCCAGCGAGCGGCCATATTCGCCGGCGGCGGCGATCTGCGCGTCGCTCGCGCCGGCCACCAGCGCGCCCAGTTCGGCGGCCGCCTCGAACAGCTTGGCCGTCTTCGAGCGGATCACCTTCAGGTAGCTGTCCTCGGAAACGTCCGGATCGTGCATGTTCAGCAGCTGCAGCACTTCGCCTTCGGCGATCACGTTGGTGGCGTCCGACAGGATCCGCATCACGCGCATATTGTCGAGCGAAACCATCATCTGGAACGAACGCGAGTACAGGAAATCGCCCACCAGTACCGATGCGGCATTGCCGAACAGCGCGTTGGCGGTGGCGCGGCCGCGGCGCAGCGACGATTCGTCGACCACGTCGTCGTGCAGCAGCGTGGCGGTATGGATGAACTCCACCACCGCCGCCAGTTCATGGTGGGCGGCGCCTTCATACTTGTACGCGTTCGCCACCAGCAGCACCAGTACCGGGCGGATTCGTTTGCCGCCGGCGCTGATGATGTATTCAGCGATCTGGTTGACCAGCGCCACTTCGGAATGCAGTCGCTGGCGGATCACGCCGTTGACGGCGTCCATGTCGGCCGCGATGGTGCTGATGATGTGGTTCTGGCTGGTGGGTTGGGTGGACAAGGCGAGCCTGCTGCGGTCGGGTTTGAAGTGCCGCGATTATACGACATGCACGCTTGCCGTTGCCGACATACCACGAGCACGGAGCTTTGTGAATAAGTTTTTGACGTCAATTTGCCATGCATGTATAATCGTTGGTTCTCTGGCCTCCGCCCAGCCGTTGGAAGGTTCAACTGCGTGGCGTCGAGGGAGGGAATTTTCTTAACATTTGTGAGGTTTCAAATCATGTACGCGGTCATAAAAACCGGTGGCAAGCAATACAAAGTTGTCGCTGGCGAAAAACTCAAAGTAGAACAGATACCTGCTGACATTGGTTCCGAACTCACCATCGATCAAGTCCTCGCCGTTGGCGCGGGCGACAGCATCAAGTTTGGTGCTCCACTGGTTGAAGGTGCAACGGTTCTGGTGAAAGTGGTTTCCCAAGGTCGTCACGACAAGGTCAAGATCTTCAAGATGCGCCGTCGTAAGCACTATCAGAAGCACCAGGGCCATCGTCAGAACTACACCGAAATCCAAATCGTTTCGATCAACGGCTAATCGCTGTTATCTGAATTAGTCAATCAAGGAGCAATAAATGGCACACAAAAAAGGTGGCGGTACTACCCGCAACGGCCGCGATTCCGAATCAAAGCGCCTGGGCGTTAAGGTTTACGGCGGTCAAACGATCAACGCCGGCGGCATCATCATCCGCCAGCGTGGTACCCCTGTGCGCGCCGGCGAAGGCGTGGGCACCGGCAAGGACCACACCCTGTTCGCACTGGTCGACGGCGTGGTCAAGTTCGTGACCAAGGGCGCTGGCAACAACAAGTTCGTCACCGTCGTTCCGGCTGCTCAGTAATCCAGCCCATACGGTGATGTAAGGCGCAAGCCTTTGTTATCGAAAGGCTCTGCCATCGGTGGAGCCTTTTTCATTTTCAGGCGCCTGATGTCGGGCGCCTAGTCAAGGCGGTAATCATGAAGTTCATCGACGAAGCACGTATCGAAGTCATCGCTGGCGACGGCGGCAACGGCTGCGCCTCTTTCCGGCGCGAGAAATTCCGTCCGTTCGGCGGCCCCGATGGCGGCGACGGCGGCAAGGGCGGTTCCATCTGGGCCGTGGCCGACCGTAACATCAACACGCTCGTCGACTACCGCTATTCCAAGATGCACCGGGCGTCGAACGGCGAACCGGGTCGCGGCTCCGACTGCTATGGCAAGGGCGCGGACGATGTCACGCTGCGCATGCCGGTCGGCACGCTGATCATCGACAATGTGACCGGCGAGATCCTCGCCGACATGACCGAACACGGCCAGGTCGAACTGCTCGCCAAGGGCGGCGAGGGCGGCTGGGGCAACATCCACTTCAAGACGTCGACCAACCGCGCGCCGCGCCAGAAGACGGAAGGCAAGGAAGGCGAACGCCGCGAACTGCGCCTGGAACTGAAGGTGCTGGCGGACGTGGGCCTGCTGGGCATGCCGAACGCCGGCAAGTCGACCTTCATCACGGCCGTGTCGAACGCGCGCCCGAAGATCGCCGACTATCCGTTCACCACGCTGCACCCGAACCTGGGCGTGGTGCGCGTGTCGCATGAAAAATCGTTCGTCATCGCCGACATTCCCGGCCTGATCGAAGGCGCCGCCGAAGGCGCCGGCCTGGGCCACCAGTTCCTGCGCCACCTGTCGCGCACGGGCCTGCTGCTGCACATCGTCGACCTGGCGCCGTTCGAGGCGACCGTGGACCCGGTGAAGGAAGCCAAGGCGCTCGTCAAGGAACTGGAAAAGTACGACGAGGCGCTGGTCGACAAGCCGCGCTGGCTGGTGCTGAACAAGCTGGACGTGGTGCCGGAAGCGGAACGCGCCAAGCGCGTGAAGGACTTCGTCAAGAAGTTCGGCTTCAAGGGCCCGGTGTTTGAAATCTCCGCGCTGTCGCGCGAAGGCACGCAGGAACTCGTGACGGCCATCTACCAGTACCTGGAAGAGAAGCGCCACGGCGAGCAGCGCGCCGAGGAAACCCAGATGACGGAAGAAGCGCGCGGCATCTCGTCGATCGATCCGGACGATCCCCGCTTCAAGGTCCTCGACTGAGAAAGTCGATGCGTTGAACAAGAGGCCCGCCATGCGGGCCTTTTCCTTATGTTCTTCGGTAAAGCCGTCCGTTACCGGTTAAAATTCTTCCAACTGTTACCTGTTCGTTCCGTCACCCTGGACCGGGCAGCGTCAGCGGCAAAGCAGGGCGACCAGCCCTGCCACACCAGATCCATTTTCCTGAAGAGATTTGCCGCCCCCATGAATTCCAGCACCACACATTCCGTCATTCAAAAAGCGGGCCGCATCATCGTCAAGGTCGGCTCCTCGCTCGTCACCAACGATGGCCGCGGCCTCGACCAGGCCGCCATCGCCCGTTGGGCCGCGCAGATTGCCGCGCTGCGCGCACTGGGCAAGCAGGTCGTGCTGGTCAGCTCCGGCGCGATCGCCGAAGGCATGCTGCGCCTGGGTTTCGAGCACCGTCCCACCGACGTCCATGAATTACAGGCATGCGCCGCGGTGGGCCAGATGGGCCTGGCGCAAATCTACGAAACGAGCTTCCGCGCGCATGGCATCGGCACCGCGCAGGTGCTGCTGACGCATGCCGACCTGGCCGACCGCGAACGCTACCTGAACGCGCGCTCCACCCTGACCACCTTGCTGTCGCTGGGCGTGGTACCGATCATCAACGAGAACGACACGGTCGTCACCGATGAAATCAAGTTCGGCGACAACGACACGCTGGGCGCGCTGGTCGCCAACCTGATCGAGGCCGACGCGCTGATCATCCTGACGGACCAGCGCGGCCTGTTCTCGGCCGACCCGCGCAAGGACCCCGCGGCCTTCCTGATCACCAATGGCATCGCCGGCGATCCGCAACTGGAAGCCATGGCGGGCGGCGCCGGCTCGAGCCTGGGCCGCGGCGGCATGCTGACGAAGATCCTGGCCGCCAGGCGTGCCGCCAAGTCCGGCGCGCATACCGTGATCGCCTTCGGCCGCGAGGAAGGCGTGCTGACGCGCCTGGCGTCCGGCGAAGCAATCGGCACCGAGCTGCAGGCGCAGACCGGCCACCTCACCGCGCGCAAGCAGTGGATGGCCGATCACCTGCACACGCTGGGCCAGGTCGTCATCGATGCCGGCGCCGTTGAAAAACTGTCGCGCGAAGGCAAGTCGCTGCTGCCGATCGGCGTGCTCGAAGTGCGCGGCGAATTCGGGCGCGGCGCCGTCATCACCTGCGTCAGCGAAAAAGGCGTGCCCATCGCCCGCGGCATCACCAACTACACCAGCGGCGAAGCACGGCGCATCCTGCGCAAGCCGTCGGCGGAAATCGAATCGGTCCTCGGCTTCGTCGAAGGGCGCGAGCTGATTCATCGGGATAACATGGTGCTGCTGTAGGCGTTCGGGCTGCGCCAGTGTTGGCGGTCGAGCAGCAGGGGTCTGCCGGAGCGCCGTACCGCCCCGCCAGTTACCGGCACAAACGGCGTTGTCAGTTTTAAACAAGGGGACTGACCCCGGTGTTTGTTAGCGTTGCGGCGATGCCGACAAAAACCGGGGTCAGTCCCCTCATAAAGCTGACGACTGTGGTAGAGGCCAGCACTTACCGGGGACAGACCCCTTAAACCCTCACACCACCGCCGGCGCCGCCGTCTTCTGCCGGTACTCGCACAAATCCACGATCATGCAGTTCCAGCACTGCGGCTTGCGCGCCACGCACGTGTAGCGGCCGTGCAGGATCAGCCAGTGGTGCGCATCCTGCAGGAATTCCTTCGGCACGAACTTCAGCAGCTTCTGCTCGACGATGTCCACCGTCTTGCCCGGCGCGAGGTTGGTGCGGTTCGAGACCCGGAAGATGTGCGTGTCGACTGCGATCGTCGGTTCGCCGAACGCGGTGTTCAGCACCACGTTGGCGGTCTTGCGGCCGACGCCGGGCAGCGCCTCCAGGGCTTCCCGGTCGCGCGGCACTTCGCCGCCGTGCTGCTCGACGAGGATGCGGCAGGTCGCCATCACGTTCTTTGCCTTGGTGTTGAACAGGCCGATGGTCTGGATGTATGGCACCAGCCCGTCGAGGCCGAGATCGAGGATCGCCTGCGGCGTGTTCGCCACCGGGTACAGCTTGCGGGTGGCCTTGTTCACGCCCACGTCGGTGGCCTGCGCCGACAGCAGCACGGCGATCAGCAGTTCGAACGGGGTGGTGTATTCGAGTTCGGTGGTGGGATGGGGATTGGCTTCGCGCAGGCGGCGAAAGATTTCGTGGCGTTTGGCTGCGTTCATTGTTCGGGTTTGTTTTCCTGCGCGGCGGCGGCCTTGGCCGCCTCTGCTTTCAGGCGCGCGCGTTCCATCGCGGCGGCGATGATGGCCCGCTTGCGTTCCTTCTCGGCCAGCTCGGCGGCATTTTCCGGGGCAAGGTTCTCGACGGCCGCCATCTTGGCCTGCGCCTTGGCGGCCAGCCGCGCATCGTTTTCCTCGCGTTCGCGCTTCAGCCGGGCGGTGCGGAAATCGTGGCGGTCGCGCGCGGCGTCGGCGTCGGGCTGCGACCAGGCATCCCAGCCCGTGGCCTCGGTCACCGGATACATCACGATGCAGTCGACCGGGCATGGCTTCACGCACAGGTCGCAACCCGTGCACAGTTCGGGAATGATCGTGTGCATCTGCTTGGCCGCGCCCATGATCGCGTCGACCGGGCACGCCTGGATGCACAGCGTGCAGCCAATGCACAGCGCTTCGTCGATGAAGGCGACGGCGCGCGGCCGTTCCAGGCCGTTGTCGGGATTGAGCGGGATGACGGGATGGCCGGTGACGGCCGACAGCCGCACGATGCCTTCGGCACCGCCGGGCGGGCACTGGTTGATGCGCGCGTCGCCCGCCGCGATCGCTTCCGCGTACGGCCGGCAGCCGGCAAAGCCGCATTTCGTGCATTGCGTCTGCGGCAAGGCGTCTTCGATACGGTCGGCGAGGGAGGTCGGTTCAGTCACGATGGAAGTCAGGATGCGGCCAGCAACAGCAAAGACGCATTATCCTTCATTCGTGCCCGGTCGTGCAGCGGGGCGGGCAGTCCCGGCAGGCTCCGCTTGGCTTTGCCGGCGCCTTATGGGAGCATGGGTGGATGAAAGAAACCAAGCCGCCCCCCATGGAGACCGCCCGGTCATGAACGCGCGCCCGCCGGCTCATGGGCCAATGCCCGCGCTACGCCACGCACTGCGGCATGCCGGCTCCGGTGTGCTGGGCTGTGTGCTCGGCTGTGCACTGGCCGCCATCGCCACCTCGGCGGCGGCGCAGACTCCGCAAACGATCCGTTTTGCCGCCGAGGAGTGGCCGCCGTTCGTCAGCGATACGCTGCCTGACGACGGCCTGTCCGGCGCGATGCTGCGTGCCACGCTCGACCGCCTCGGCTATACGGCCCGGATCGACTATTTCCCGTGGAAGCGCACGATGGACCTGGGCCTGAACGATGGCCGCTATGCCGGCTTCCTGGCGGTCTGGCGCACGCCCGAACGCGAGAAACTGTGCCACTTCTCGAGCCCCGTCGGCACGACGCTGACCGTGCTGGCCTACCTGAAGGACAAGCCGGTGCGCGCCGGCCAGCTGGCCGACCTGCGCGGCATGCGCATCGGCACCGTGGACGGTTTTGCCAACGGCGAGGAGTTCGATGCGCTGGTGCGCCAGGGCCAGCTCGGCGTGGAGATCGGCGTCAACGATGAAACCAATCTGCGCAAGCTGCTGGCGCGGCGCTATCCGGCGATCCTGATCGAGCGGCGCGTACTGCGCCACCTGCTCACCACGCGCTTTGCCGGCGTGGACCGCGACCGTATCGCCACCAACGAACGGCTGTTCCGCGAACGTTCCGTGCATGTGTGCTTCAAGCGCACGCAGGTCGGGCTGGTGCAGCAGCGGGCGTTTAACGATGCGGCGAAGAACGTCGATTTCGGCCAGGTGGAGAAGGCGTACTGGCGGCGGATCGGCGAGGTGGGCGTGGCGGGGGATTGACGGGCAGGCAGTGGATAGCCTTCCCGCGGAGCATAAAAAAAGCCGCCCCGTGGGGCGGCCAGTCTTCGAGGAGCCTGATCAGGCGTGCTGCTTGATGAACGAGGTGATTTTCGGGCACACCAGCTCGCGCCAGCGGCGGCCGGAGAAGATGCCGTAGTGGCCGGCCTGCGGTACCACGAAGTCTTCCTGCATGTCGGCCGGGATGCCGCTGCACAGCTCGTGCGCGGCCTGTGTCTGGCCGGCGCCGGAGATATCGTCCAGCTCGCCTTCGACGGTCAGCAGCGCTACATTCTTGATGTCCTGCGGGCGCACCAGCTGGCCGCCCACTTCCCACGTGCCGTTCGGCAGGCGGTGTTCCTGGAACACGGTCTTGATGGTGTCCAGGTAATACTCGGCCGGCATGTCGAGCACGGCATTGTATTCGTCGTAGAACTTGCGGTGGCTTTCCGCCGAGTCATCGTCGCCGCGCACCAGTTGCATGTAGAACTCGCGGTGCGACTGGGCGTGGCGGCTTGGGTTCATCGCGACGAAGCCGGCATGCTGCAGGAAGCCCGGGTAGACCTTGCGGCCAAAGCCCGGGTAGTTCGGCGGCACCGGATAGATCACGGTGTTCTCGAACCACGAGAACGGCTTCTCGGTCGCCAGGTTGTTGACCGCCGTCGGCGACTTGCGCGAATCGATCGGGCCGCCCATCATCGTCATCGTCTTCGGCAGCTTCGGGTCGTTGTTGGACGCCATCAGCGAGATCGCGGCCAGCACCGGCACCGTCGGCTGGCAGACGGAAATCACGTGCACGTCCGGCCCCAGGTGGCGGATGAAGTCCTGCACGTAGAAGATGTAATCGTCGAGGTGGAACGCGCCTTCGCTCAGCGGCACCATGCGTGCGTCGGTCCAGTCGGTGATGTACACGTCGTGTTCCGGCAGCAGGCCGCGCACCGTATCGCGCAGCAGCGTGGAGTGGTGGCCGGACAGCGGCGCCACCAGCAGCACGGTCGGCTGCTTCAGTTCATCACGGGTATCCTTGCGGAAGTGGATCAGGCGGCAGAAGGGCTTGGTAACGGCGGCGTGTTCGATGATCGACACCGGCTTGCCATCGACGGTGGTGGTGTCGATGCCGAATGGCGGTTTTTCGTAATCCTTGCCCAGGCGGTACAGCAGTTCGTAGCCGGCGGCGATCCGCTGCGCGAACGGCGTGTGCGCCAGCGGCGACACCGGGTTGCTGAACAGTTTCGAGGACGCTTCGGCCCACTGCATCAGCGGGTTCAGGAAGGTCCGTTGCATCTCGTGAAGTTGGTAAAGCATAGGTGTTCCCGGGTCATAATGCGCTGCCAAAAATTAGTGCAGCGCGGAAATCATAAGCCCATTATAGGCCGTTTATTATTAACGTAAAGCATTTTCCAGATGCCGCAAGAAAGGGGATAAAAAGCAACAAGATGAAGGGGAAAGCCTGTAGTTCCTACGATAATAGTGCCGATGAAACAAAAAAAGCAGCGTTTCCGCTGCTTTTTTGTAGGACAGGTCTGAACCCTTGGTCAGACGACTGGCATCAGTCGAAGACCGGCGATTCGACGCCCAGCACCTTGTGGAGTTTTGGCGACGTCGTCGTGTACTGCATGTGGATCTTCTTGTCGGGGAAGATGTACGGCGCGGCGCCGAAAGCGGCCAGCGCGGCTTCGTGGAAGCCCGACAGGATCAGCTTTTTCTTGCCCGGGTACGTATTGATGTCGCCCACGGCGAAGATGCCCGGCACATTCGTCTCGAATTTCTCGGTGGACACCACTTTCAGCTGCTTGCGCTCGATGTCCAGGCCCCACTCGGCGATCGGGCCCAGTTTCGGCGACAGGCCGTAGAACACCAGCAGCATGTCCAGCGGCACGCGGCGGGTCACGCCGTCGGCGCCGGTCACGCGCAGTTCGGACAGCTTGCCCTCCTTCTGTTCGATACCGGAAACCTGGCCGATGATCAGCTGCATTTCATAGTCTTCGCACAGCTGTTTCATCTTCGCCACGGAAGCAGGCGCGGCGCGGAAGTCTTCGCGGCGGTGCAGCAGCACCACGGACTCGGCCTTGCCGACGAAGTTCAGCGCCCAGTCCAGCGCGGAGTCGCCGCCGCCGCAGACGACGATGTTCTTGCCTTCGAACTGCGAAGGATCCTTGACGCGATAGAACACCTGCGAACCTTCGAACGCCTCGAGGCCTTCGGTCTTCATCGTGCGCGGCTGGAACGAACCGACGCCGGCGGCGATGAAGATGGTTTTCGTGATGAACTTGGTGCCCAGGCTGGTTTCGACGTCGAAGCGGCCATCATCGCGCTTCTGCACGAGGGTGACTTCCTGGCCCAGGTGGAAGGTGGCGCCGAACGGCTCGATCTGCTTGAGCAGGCCGTCGGTCAGTTCCTGGCCTGTGCACGAAGGAATCGCGGGAATATCGTAGATCGGCTTGTCCGGATACAGTTCCACGCACTGGCCACCGACGGCGGCCAGCGAATCGATCACGTGGGCCTTGATTTCCAGCAGGCCCAGTTCGAAGACCTGGAACAGGCCGACGGGGCCGGCGCCGATGATGACGGCATCCGTTTCATGGAAGCCACCTGGAGGGGTGCTGACGATATTCATGACGATTTCTATCCTGTGTATTCAAATGCGGCAGGCCGCGCGCTGGGGCGTGCCAGGGCAGGCACGTGGCGCGGATACCGGGGGGCTGCCGTTAGCGCACCAGCAAATTGAGTTTGTCCTTGACGTCCTTGAACTGCTCGGCTTCCGGCAGGGCTGGCTTGGTCTTCGTGATCGAAGGCCAGTTGCGGGACAGGTCCGCATTGAGCTTGATGTAATCCTGCTGGTCGGACGGCACATCTTCTTCCGCGAAAATGGCGTTGACCGGGCATTCGGCCACGCACACGGCGCAGTCGATGCATTCGTCGGGATCAATTGCCAGGAAATTCGGGCCTTCGCGGAAACAATCTACCGGGCAAACATCGACGCAGTCCGTATACCGGCAGGCGATGCAAGATTCGGTGACAACGTGGGTCATAGCAGTCCTATCAATGTTGGTGTGAAGCGGTCGATAACACAATCCCAACTTCAGCAAAGCACTGTATTTTAGGGCAATTTCCCCTTTCTCACAATTCAGGCTTAGACACAATACATATAAGCAAATGCGGCGCGCGCCGTTGCCGGCGCGCCGCGCCAGCGCGTGAAATGCTGCCCCATCCGGCCGGCAAGCTGCATGCACTGGTACGTGTCCTATCGCTATTGCTGGCTTACAATCCCTGTCTTCACAGCCCGGAGTAACGCATGACGCCCAGCCTCATCGAGATTGCCGGCGCGGTACTGTTTGCCGTCGCCATCCTGCATACCTTTTCCGCCCAGGCGTTCGAGCGCCTGGCGGAGCGCTATCCCGCCCATGCCGGCATCTGGCACCTGCTGGGCGAGGTCGAAGTGGTGTTCGGCTTCTGGGCCATGGTGCTGGTGGCATTCATCGCCGTCACGGCCGGCACGGGCGACGCGGCGGCCTATGTGGACAGCCGCAATTTCACCGAGCCGATGTTCGTGTTCGTGATCATGGTAATCGCCGCCACGCGGCCGATCCTGCAGACGACGAAATCCGCCGTGGCCCTGATGGCCCGCGCCATACCGCTGCCCGATGGCGTGGTGACCTACTTCCTCGTGCTGGCCGGCGTACCGCTGCTGGGCTCGTTCATCACGGAACCGGCCGCGATGACGCTGGCCGCGCTGATCCTGTCCGAACGCATCTTCGCCAGCGGCATTTCGGAACGGCTGAAGTACGCCACCCTGGGTGTACTGTTCGTCAACGTGTCGATCGGCGGCACGCTGACACCGTATGCCGCGCCGCCGGTGCTGATGGTGGCGGGCAAGTGGGGCTGGGACCTGTCGTTCATGCTGTCGCACATCGGCTGGAAGGCGGCAATCGCGGTGCTGGTCAACGCGGCCGGCGTGACCGCGCTGTTCGCCCGCGAACTGGCTGCGCTGCGGCCCGCCGCGACCGACGGCCGGGACTCGGCGGTGCCTTTCGTGCTGGTGCTGGCGCACCTGGCGTTCCTGGCCGGCGTGGTGCTGTTCGCGCACCATCCAGCCGTGTTCATGGGCCTGTTCCTGTTCTTCCTGGGCGTCGCCCATGCCTACGAGCGCTTCCAGGACCGGCTGATCCTGCGCGAAGGCCTGCTGGTGGCGTTTTTCCTGGCCGGCCTCGTCGTGCTGGGCGGGCAGCAGCAATGGTGGCTGCAGCCGGTGTTGATGAGCATGAGCAGCGATGCCGTGTTCTATGGCGCGACCGCGCTGACGGCGATCACCGACAACGCCGCGCTCACTTACCTGGGCTCGCTGGTGGAAGGCCTTAGCGACGAGTTCAAGTATGCGCTGGTCACGGGCGCGGTGGCCGGCGGCGGCCTTACCGTGATTGCCAATGCGCCGAATCCGGCCGGCATGTCGATCCTGAAGGAGCATTTCGCGCTGCAGACGGTATCGGCGCTGAACCTGCTGCTGGCCGCGCTGGCACCGACGGCCGTGGCGATCGCCGCCTTCCGCCTGCTGTAGTGTCGAGTGCCTGACGTTGTGGCATGATGGCGCCTTTTTGCCCCATCTTACGCATGATCAACATCATTCAACCCCACAACCTGCCTCCCGAAGCGGCGCGTGCCGCCGCCCAGCAGGTGGCCGACAAGCTGGCGCGCGAACTGGACCTTTCCTGCCAATGGCAGGGCGACGTGCTGCGCTTCGAGAAAAGCGGCGTCGAAGGCACCCTCACGCTGCTGGAACAGCAGGCGCAAATGCAGATCAAGCTGGGATTCCTGTATGGCGCCTTCGCGCCGGCGATCCAGAGCAAGGTCGCCGAAAAGATGCGCAAGGTGTTTGCGCCGGAATGATGGAACGGTGAAGCATGGGCACCGGCCGGCGGGCGCCGGCCGGGCGATCCGGTCCCGATCAGCCTTTCAGGTCGGCGATCAGGTCGATGTATTGCTGCTGTGCGTCGTCCTGCGACGTGCCCTGCAGCGCGGCCCACGCGTCGTACTTGGCACGGTTGACGAAATCGGTCATGCCGGGGCGCTCGCCGGTGGCGTCGCCGCTCGATCCCTGCTTGTACAGCGCATAGATCTTCAGCAGCGTCATGTTGTCCGGCCGCTCCGGCAGGTTCTTCGAATCGGCGACCGCCTGGTCGAACTGTTGTTGCAGGCTCATGGTGTCCTCTTGGGGGTGCAGGTTGAGATCGGCGCATCATACAAAACCGGCGCGCTTCCGGGATCCTGAAACTGTAGAGCAACCCCTCCAATATGCGGCAATGCCTGGCCCAATGCGGAACGGCGGCCAGGACCCGAGGCGACCGGGGCCTGACCGCCGTTTCGGCCTGAATCCGCTATTACTTTTTCTTGGTCGGGTTCACAGCCGCCTTCAGCGTCGCGCCAGCCGAGAACTTCGGCGTTTTCGACGCGGCGATCTTGATTGCTTCGCCGGTTGCAGGATTGCGGCCTTTGCGAGCAGCGCGCTTGGCAACCGAGAAGGTGCCGAAGCCGGTGATGCCGACCGTATCGCCTTTTTTCAGGCGCTCGGTAACGATGGCAATCAGGGTATTCACTGCGTCGTTGGCGGCGGCACCGGACATTTCGGTACGCTTCGCAAATTCTGCAATCAGTTCGCCTTTTTTCATTACTACCTCCGTGGTTAATAGAGGCCGCAGATTAGCATAATATTTGCGGAAAGTAATCCTTTGAAACAATAGAAACCCTTATGGCTGCTGGGCTGCTGCGGTGCGGCATGCCAGGCGGGAGCGCGGTGCGCCGTCCGGATGCGAGCCGGACGCGTAACCGGCGCGGCCCGGTGCTAATATGAAGTATCGTCCCTTGAACACAGGCGGGCCAACATCATGAGCTTTTCCGACGAAACCCTGATGGCATATGCCGATGGCGAACTGGACATGGCCACGCGCCGCGCGGTGGAGCAGGCCTGCTCCAGCGACCTGGCGCTGGCCCGGCGCGTCGCCTACTACAAGACGCGGCGCAGCAATGTCTTCGCCGGCTTCGCGCCAGCTGACGACGGGCAGCGCGTGCGCCCGCCGCGCCAGGCGACGGTCGTCAGCCTGCAGGCGGTGCGGGCGCGGCGCGAAGCCACCCAGCTGGCGGCCCGCAAGGCCACGCGCGAGCGGCGCTGGTCGTGGCCGGAATGGACGGCACTGGGCGGGGTACTTGTCGTCGGCGTACTGGCCGGCACGTTCGGCCTGTCGTACTTCCAGGCAGACGACACCCCTGTCGACCTGGTCGCCAGCCACGACGGCACGCTGATGGCCGAGGGCCGCCTCGTCACGGCGCTCGAGCAGCAACTGGCGGCACCGCCGGGCGCCGCGGGCGTGGCCACCAATGCGGCGGCGCGGGCCGCCGGCGCGGTGCGCATCGGCATGTCGTTCGTATCGGCGGACGGCAGCTACTGCCGCAGCTTCGCCAGCGGCAGCGGCACTTCCGAGATCGCCGGGCTGGCCTGCAAGACAGGGCAGGAATGGCGACTGGCGCTGGTGATGCAGAATCCGCGGCCACCGCAGTCGAGCGGTACCGCGGCCGCCGCCGGCGCCGCCGACATTGCACCGCCGGTCAGGGCGGCCATCGAGCAGCGCATTTCCGGCGACCCGCTCGACGCGAAGGCGGAGCAGGAGGCCATGCAGCGCGGCTGGCAGCGCTAATAAGAAAAAGGCGCCGCAAGGCGCCTTTTTTTTACGTTCAGTGTCTACGTTCAGTGCATTACTTCTTCTTTTCGTCTTCCTCTTCGTCGTCGTCGTCCGACAGGGCGGCCTTGCCCACGTAGACGACGCCCTTGCCGGCAGCGACACCCACGTCGACCGCGGTCGATGCGACGGTGACCCCGGCACCCACGACGGCCGCGCCGACGGCGACCACGGTGCAGCCGGACAACGCGGCCGCTGCCAGCAGGGCTGCCGCCAGCAGTGGCAAACGTGTCAGTGCCGGCAAGCGCATTACACGCCCAGCAGTTCGACGTCGAAGATCAGCGTGGCGTTCGGCGGGATCACGCCGCCGGCGCCGCGTGCGCCGTAGCCCAGGTCGGCCGGGATGATCAGCTGGCGGGTGCCGCCGACTTTCATGCCCTGCACGCCTTCGTCCCAGCCGCGGATGACCATGCCGGCGCCCAGCGCGAACTCGAACGGATCGTTGCGGTCCTTGCTGGAATCGAATTTGGCGCCCTTGCTGCCGTCGGCGTTCTGCAGCCAGCCGGTGTAGTGCACGGTGACGTTCTGGCCGGCTTTCGCCTCGGCGCCGTCGCCGACCTTGACGTCGTCGTACTGCAGGCCGGATGGGGTGGTGGTGGTGGACATGGGCGTTCCTTTCAATGTTCGGGTTGACGATTGTAGTGCAAGGCGGCGCGGGCCGGCTAGTCGGTGCAATGCGTGCCCTGGCTCCCCGCCGGCGGCGAAGCCCGGCATTGGCCGTAAAATAGGGCTTTGCCACCCAGTCGCGAGTTGCCATGTTCCGCAGTTACCGCCATGTTCCGCTCATTGCCGGCACGTTGTCTTCCCGCCAGGCCGGCATGCCGGCCGCGCAGGCCGCTTTCGCCCATGCCGTCGCGCGGAGGGCGCACTGATGCGCGGCGTGCTGAATGCCTATGGCCGCGCGGTGCTGTCGCAGCTGCACGGCCGCATGCTGCTGCTGTCGGTGGTGCCGTTCCTGCTGTCGGTGGGGGTGTGGGGCGTGGTGCTGTACTTCACGCTGCAGCCGCTGCTGGACTGGCTGACGGGCCATTTCTTCGATTTCGAGCTGTACCAGTATTCCAGCCAGTGGCTTGAAAATATCGGCCTGGCGATGCTGAAGACGGTGGTGGTGCCGCTGTTCGCGATGCTGCTGCTGTTGCCGCTGATGATACTGACGGCACTGATCTTCATCGGCGTGGCCGCCGTGCCGGCCATCGTGAAACACGTGGGCGGACGCCACTTCCCGCACCTGGAAAAGAAGCAGGGCGGCAGCCTGGTGAAGGGCATCGGCAAGGCCGTTTCGCTGTTCCTCGTGTTCATCGTAATCTGGCTGTGCCTGCTGCCGCTGTACGCCATTCCGCCGCTGGCGATCCTGTCTTCGGCGCTGCTGTGGGGCTGGCTGACGTCGCGCGTGATGAGTTACGACGCGCTGTCCGAACATGCCAGCGAGGAGGAAATCGGCATCATCCAGCGCGAAAAGAAATGGCCGCTGCTGGCGATCGGGGTGGCATCCGGCGTGGCCGGTTCGCTGCCGGCGATCGTCTGGGTCGGCGGCGCGGCGATCGCCGTCGTGCTGTTCCCGTTCCTGCTGGCGGCAGCCGTGTGGCTGTATGTCCTCATCTTCATCTTCACCGGATTGTGGTTTCAGTATTATTGTCTCGAAGCGCTTGCGCAGCTGCGCGCCCGCAGCGAATCCACCATGGAGCAGGAAGGAACATGAACGACAAGGCAAACACGATCGGACTGATCGTCATCGGCGATGAAATCCTGTCCGGCAAGCGCACCGATGCGCACCTGCCGAAGGTGGTTCAGCTGCTGGCCACGCGCGGCCTGCAACTGGGCTGGGCCGAATATATCGGCGACGACCCTGCGCGCATCCAGGCCACGCTGGAGCGCAGCTTCGCCACGGACGACATCGTGTTCTCCACCGGCGGCATCGGCGCCACGCCGGACGACCATACGCGCCAGGCCGCCGCCGCCGCGCTGAAGCGGCCGCTGGTACTGCATCCGCAGGGTGCCGAGAACATCCGCCAGCGCGTGCTGCAGGTGGCGCGCGACGAAGGCAGGGAGGTCGACCTGGAAGCGCCGGAAAACCTGCAGCGCCTGAAAATGGCGGAATTCGCCGCGGGCGCCGAACTGATCCCGAATCCGTACAACAACGTGGCCGGCTTCGCGCTTGGCAGCCATTACTTCGTGCCGGGCTTTCCCGTGATGGCGTGGCCGATGATCGAGTGGGTGCTCGACACGCACCATGCGCACCTGTTCAACCGGCAGCCGCGCGCGGAGCAGGCTGTGCTGGTGTACGACGGCGCCGAGGCGGAGCTGACGCCGCTGATGGAAAACATCGAAGCCACGTGGCCGGGCGTGAAAGTGTTCAGCCTGCCCAGCGTGGGCGATGCGCAGACGCGGCGGCACATCGAGCTGGGCGTGAAGGGCGATCCGGCACAGGTGGCGGCCGCGTTCGCGCGGCTGTGCGAAGGGCTCGATGCGCACCGCGCCGACTACCAGCGCATCTCATGATAGCGGCATGACGGCGGCGTGACGGCGCAATGACAGGACGATGACTGCGCGATGACAGGGCGATGACAGTGCGATAACACGCACGGGCTCGCGCCGGTCCCGTGCTGTTGCTTGCAGATCAGGGTCGTTGTTTTTTTGCGAAAATGTCGGTGCCGCCTGAAATATTCGCCCTGTTGACCCGTGCACACCGATGCGATGTGGTGCAATGGCAATAAGCTGTGCGCAGTGCGCGCGGCATGGCGCACAGACCGAATGACGCACCGACCGAATGACGCATCGACCGAATTACGCAGCACTCATTAACGCAGAACCCCGTTGCAGAACCTCCTTAGCAGAACCTCAGTAGCAGAACCTCAGTAGCAGAACCTATGTCTTCCCAATACGATCAAGAAAGGCAGGGCGTGGACGACGAGCAGACGGCCACGCCGCCGCCGTCCGAGCCCAAAAGCCGTCGCTCCCGTCACGCTTTCATCCTGTTGATGCTGGTACTGCTGTCGCTGGCCATCTGGTGGATGGTCCACGAATCGCGCACGTCGACGCTGCAGGCGAAATACTTCACCGGCGTCGTCAAGCAGCTCAACTACAAGGTTGAACCCGGCCCCAGCAATGCGATCCGCTTCCCGCACGACAGTCCGTATGACGAGCGGCTGGGCTATGCCAACATTCCCGATTACCTGGAACGCCTCAAGCAGCGCGACTACCACGTGCTGTCGCAGTCGCGCTTCTCGCCCAGGATGGTCGAACTGGCGGACATGGGGGTATTCACCACCTTCCGCGAGAAGACCCGCACCGGCCTGACGATCTACGATTGCCGCGCGCAGCCGCTGTTCTCCGCCAGCTATCCGGAACGCATCTACCCGGGCTTCGCGCAGGCCCCCGCCGCACTGGTGCACAGCCTGCTGTTCATCGAGAACCGCGAGCTGCTGGACAACACCTATCCGAAGCGCAATCCGGCCGTGGAATGGGACCGCCTGTCGAAAGCGATCCTGGAAAAATCCGCCAGCGCCGTGGGCCTGGCCAGCAGCCGTGCCGCCGGCGGCAGCACGCTGGCCACGCAGATCGAGAAATACCGCCATTCGCCGGAGGGCCGCACCGGTTCGATGAAGGACAAGCTGCAGCAGATGGTGTCGGCCACGCTGCGCGCCTACCAGCAGGGCGAGGACACGACGGCGGTGCGCCGCCAGATCGTGGTCGACTACCTGAACACCGTGCCGCTGTCGGCCAAGCCCGGCTACGGCGAAGTGAACGGCATCGGCGACGGCATGTGGGTCTGGTATGGCCGCGACTTCAACGAAGTGACCCGGCTGCTGTCCGGCCGGATGGACCAGCCGGGCAGTGCCCTCGTGTTCAAGGAAGCGCTGTCGCTGCTGATCGCGCAGCGCCGGCCCACCTATTACCTGGGCGATGGCGACGAGGACCTGGAAATACTGGCCAACAGCCACCTGCGCCTGCTGGCGCAGGCCGGCATCATCACCCCGGCGCTGCGCGACGCCGCGCTGAAGGAAAAACTGCGTCCCGCCAAGGGCAACGGCCTGCAGGCCGCGCCGCCGGTCAGCTACGTGACGAAAAAGGCTGCCAACACGGTGCGTGTGCACCTGGCGAACCTGCTGGGCGACAACCGCATGTACAACCTGGACCGGCTCGACCTGTCGGTGGTCAGCACGCTGGACGCGGAAGCTCAGCGCGCCGTGGCCGGCATGCTGCGCGACCTGAAGGATGCCACCGTGGCCGAAAGCGCCGGCCTGACCGGCAAGGGCATGCTGGGCAACGGCGACCCGGCCAACGTCGTCTACAGCTTCACGCTGCTCGAGCGCGGCGACAAGGTCAACTACCTGCGGGTGCAGACCGATAACTACGACCAGCCTCTGGACATCAATGAAGGCGCCAAGCTGGACCTGGGCTCCACCGCGAAGCTGCGCACGCTGGTCACCTACCTCGACATCGTCGACCAGCTGCACAAGAAGTTCGGCGGCATGAGCGCGGACGAACTGGGCAAGGTGCAGTTCGATCCGAAGGACCGGCTCACCGCGTGGGGCATCGAGTGGCTGTCGATCACGCCGATGGACAAGCGCGACCTGACGGCGATGCTGAACGCGGCGATGGAGCGCACCTATTCCGGCAATCCGGGCGAGGGCTTCTTCACCGGCGGCGGCCTGCATTACTTCGGCAATTTTTCGAAGGAAGACAATGGCCGCATCCTGACGGTGCGCGAAGGCCTGCGCCGCTCCACCAACCTGCTGTTCGTGCGGCTGATGCGCGACGTGGTCAAGTACTACATGTTCCAGATGCCCGGCTCATCGGCCAGCCTGCTGGCCGATGCCGACGATCCGCGCCGCGCTGAATACCTGGCCCGCTTCGCCGACAAGGAAGGCAAGGAATTCCTGTACCGCTTCTACGCCAAGTACAAGGGCAAGCCGAAGGCGGAGCTCGACAAGATCCTGGTCGACGGCGTCCGCCCCACGCCGCTGCGCCTGGCCAACATCCACCGCACGCTGTTCCCGACCGCTTCGATCGGCGAGTTCGCCATGTTCGTCAACGGTAACCTGACCGAGCAGAACGAGGTGCCGCAGGAACGGCTCGAGAAGATGTACGACCAGTACGCGATGGACAAGTGGAGCCTGGCCGACCGCGGCTACCTGGCCAACGTGCACCCGCTGGAGCTGTGGCTGGTGGCCTACCTGCGCCAGCACGAGGGAGCGACGCTGTCGCAGATCGTGGCCGCGTCCGAGAAGGAGCGCCAGGAAGTCTACCAGTGGCTGTTCAAGACGCACCGCAAGCATGCGCAGGACCGCCGCATCGCCGGCCTGCTGGAGATGGAAGCGTTCATTGGCATCCACAACCAGTGGAAGAAGATGGGCTATCCGTTCGGTTCGCTGGTGCCATCGTATGCGACCACGCTGGGCGCCTCGGCCGACCGCCCGGCCGCGCTGGCCGAGATGATGGGCATCATCGTCAACGGCGGCGTGCGCAAGCCGACCCAGCGCATCGAGTCGCTGCACTTCGCGGCCGGCACGCCCTACGACACGAAAGTGGCGCGCGCCGAGAAGGTCGCCGCGGAACGGGTGCTGTCTCCGGAAGTGGCGCGCGTGGCGGCCGATGAAATCCGCGGCGTGGTCTCCGACGGTACCGCGAAGCGCGCGAAAACCGCCTTCGTGGCGGCGGACGGCACCAATATTCCCGTCGGCGGCAAGACCGGTACCGGCGACCAGCGCTTCGACGTGTATGCCGCCGGCGGCCGGCTGATCGAATCGCGCTACGTGAACCGTTCGGCCACGTTCGTGTTCAACATCGGCGAGCGCTTCTTCGGCAGCATGACCGCGTATGTGCGCGGCCCCGAATCGAAGAACTATGACTTCACCAGCGCGCTGCCGGTGCAATTGCTGACGGTGCTGGCGCCGAGCCTGATGCCGCTGATCGAGCCGAACCAGGCAGCCGCGCTGCCGGCCGATTCCTCCGTCGCCGCCGCGGCCGCCGCGCTGGGCGCGCCGGTGAAAGCCTGCGGCGGGTGAGTAAACGCCTGCGGCGTGTGAGTGCAGGGGTCTGTCCCCGGTAAGTGTTGGCGCCAGCGCTTGCTGTCAGCTTCGTCAGGGGACGGACCCCGGTGTTTGCCAGCGTATCGACGCGCCAGCAAAAACCGGGGTCAGTCCCCTTGATAGAAGGCTGCAACCGAGGGCAGTGTCAACGACTGGCGGGGACAGACCCCTGTGACGCAGCCGCTATCCGTACTTCCAGTCACACCATTTTCCTTGCAGGTTTCATCATTTATTGGCATCGTGCCAGCCATGATGAAACCCGTCCTTCGCTCCACGATGAACCGCCTGAAGAAGTTCACCAGCTTTTCGCTGCGCGACCTGCTCGCTTCGGCCGGCCCCACCATTCTCGCCATTGCCGCTGTCTGCTTCGCGGCCTATCTGATCGTCGATCCGGCGCCGCCGCGCAAGGTCACGCTGGGCACCGGCCAGGACAACAGCGCCTACGACGTGTTCGGCAAAAAATACCAGGAGCTGCTGAAAAAAGAGGGCATCGCCGTCGCGCTGCAAGGCTCGCACGGCTCGCGCGACAACCTGAAGCTGCTGGCCGAAGGCAAGGTCGACATCGCCTTCGTGCAGAGCGGTTCCACCGACGAAGCGGAGGTCGAGCGCCGCGGCCTGGTGTCGCTGGGCAGCCTGTTCACGGAACCGGTCTGGCTGTTCCTGCGCGCAAAGGACGGCGCGCCGCCGCTGAACCAGCTCACGCAGTTGCGCGGCCTGAAGATCAACATCGGCGCGCGTGGCAGCGGCACGCCGCGGCTGGTGCGGCAGATCCTCGGCGTGAACGGCGTCGAACGCGAAGAGCTGAAAACCTCCCAGCTCGACAACACGCCCGCCACGGTGGAATTGCTGGAAGGCCGCATCGACGGCCTGGTGTTCGCCGCCGCGCCGGACGATCCGCTGATCCAGATGCTGCTGCAGACACCCGGCATCTACCTGTTCGACTTCGCCCAGGCGGAAGCCTATACGCGCCGCCTGCCGTTCCTCACGCATGTGACCCTGCCGCGCGGCATCGTCGACCTGGGCCGCGACCTGCCGGCGCGCGACTACCACCTGATCGCGCCGACCGCCACGCTGGTCGCGCGCGACGACCTGCACCCGGCCCTGATCGAACTGTTCGTGCAGGCCGCGGCCAGGATCCATGGCGGCGCCGGCTGGTTCCAGCAGCAGGGCCAGTTCCCGTCGGCGAAGTACACGGAAATCCCGGTGGCCGACGAGGCCGCCAAGTTCTACAAGGATGGCGCGCCGTTCCTGCAGCGCTACATGAGCTTCTGGCTGGCCAATTTCCTCGACCGCATGTGGGTGCTGCTGCTGGCACTGTCCGCGCTGATCCTGCCGCTGTCGAAGATCGTGCCGCCGCTGTACGTGTGGCGCGTGCGTTCGCGGATCTACCGCTGGTACGGCCAGCTGCGCACGGTGGAGGGGGCGATCGAGGATGCCGTGGAGGTGCCGCCGGAAGAGCGGGGCGCGATCTACGCCGCGCAACTGGAACGGCTGGTGGAGATCGAGGACCGCGTCAACCACCTGTCGATCCCGCTGTCGTTTGCCGACGACCTGTACGGCCTGCGCAGCCATGTGCATTTCGTACGGCAGCGCATCGTCGCGCTGATGGGCGGCGATGGGCGGGACGGCGCCCTGGAGCCGCTGCCGTAAGCACTTTGTTCGGCGCGATTACGTAGTATTACCGTGTCAATATTGCGACGTTTTCGCGGTTTCACAGCGTTGCACCTTTGACACCGTGCCGCACCGGCCCCGATGATGAGTCCGTCATTCTCATTGCACGGCACATCACTCAGACAAGGGACCACGATGCATCGGAATACGTTACCCGCCAGGGCATTGCTCGCCACCGCCATCGCTGCGCTGTTCGCCGGCCCCGCGGCTTCCCAGGAAAACCTCCAGCAGGCGCCCGCACAGGGCGCTATCGCCATCGACGAAAACCAGGCGACGGTCGTCGTCACCGGTACGCGCGTATCGAACCGCACCGTGCTCGACACGTCGTCGCCGGTGGACGTCATCTCGGCCGATACGATCAAGAACACCGGCGTGCCGGAGATCACGCAGGCGCTGTCGGTGGCGCTGCCGTCGCTGAACTTCCCGCGCCCGGGCCTGGCGGACGGCACCGACACCATCCGCCCCGCCACGCTGCGCGGCCTCGCCCCGGACCAGACGCTGGTGCTGGTGAACTCCAAGCGGCGCCACACCTCGTCCCTGGTCAACCTGAACGGCACGATCGGCCGCGGCTCCGCCGCCGTCGACATGAACACGATCCCCACCGGCATCGTGAAGACCATCGAAGTGCTGCGCGACGGCGCTTCCGCGCAATACGGTTCCGATGCGATCGCCGGCGTGGTCAACATCCGGCTGCGTAACGACAAGAGCGGCGGCGAAGCCACCGTCAGCTACGGCAAGCGCATCACCGACTATGCATTCGCCGCGGCGCCGCCGCCGGCCGGTGCCAACTGGGGCACGCAGGATGAACGCGAACGCCGCGATGGCGGCGTCGCCACCGTCAGCCTGTGGAAAGGCTTTGCGCTGGGCGAGACCGGATACCTCACCGTCGCGGCCGAGTACAAGGACCAGGAACATACGGAACGCAGCGGCTACGACACGCGGCAGCAGTATCCGCTCGCCAACGGCGGTTTCGATCCGCGCGAAGCAACCATCAACCGCTTCAATGCATGGTACGGCGAACCGGAACTGAAGCAGTCGACCGTGTTCGCCAATGCGGGTGGCCAGGTCAGCGAGACGCTGAAGTGGTATGGATGGGCGAGCCACCAGAAGCGCGAAGCGGAATCGGGCGGCTTTTTCCGCCGCGCGCTGCAGGACAACAACACCATCGCGATCTACCCGAACGGCTTCCTGCCCATCATCGCGCCGGATGTCGACGATTTTTCCGCGGCGGCCGGCTTCACGTGGACCACAGGCGGCTGGGACATGGATTCGTCGTTCAGCTACGGCAAGAACAAGATGGACTTCACGATCCGGAACACGCTGAACCGCTCGCTCGGCGCGTCCAGCAAGACCGAGTTCGACGCAGGCGGCTTTTCGTATGACCAGCTGACCTGGAACCTCTCTGGCGTGCGGCAGTTCGAGGTGGGCCTGGCCTCGCCCCTGAACGTGGCGCTCGGCGCCGAGGCCCGCAGGGAAGGCTACAAGCTGGAGGCGGGCGAGCCCGATTCGTATCGCAATGGCGGCGCGCTGCTGGCCTCTGGCCTGCCCACCGCATCGGGTGCCCAGGTCTTCCCGGGCTTCCGCCCCAGCGACGAGTCGGACAGCCACCGCACCGCGTACAGCGTGTTTGCCGATGTCGAAGCGAACCTGCTGCCGGCGCTGCTGGCATCGTTCGCCGTGCGCGGCGAGCATTATTCGGACTTCGGCAGCAACTGGTCCGGCAAGCTGGCCGGCCGCTATGATTTCACGCCGAACTTCGCGCTGCGCGGCTCCGTGCAGAACGGTTTCCGCGCGCCGTCGATGCAGCAGCAGTTCTTCACGTCCACGTCGACCAATTTCATCAACGGCATTCCGTTCGACATCACCACGTTCAAGCCGACCGATGCGGCCGCCGTGGCGCTCGGCGCGAAGCCGCTGGACGCCGAGAAGTCCACCAACTTCTCGCTGGGCACCGTGGCGAAGCTGGGCCGCGGCAGCCTGACGGTGGACGCGTTCCACATCGATATCCGCAATCGGATCGTGCTATCCGAAAACCTTACGCAGGTGAACGTGCGTGATTTCCTCACCGCGAACGGCTTCCCCGGCGTTGGCGGCGGGCGCTTCTTCATCAATGGTGTCGACACCACGACCAAGGGCGTCGATGTAGTACTGAACTACCCGTGGAACCTGGGCAGCGCTGGCCGCTTCGACCTGACCGTCGCCGGCAATTACACGGATACCGACGTCACGAAGGTACCGCAGACGGCCGAGCTGGCCGCGTTGTCGCCGGCCCCGGCGCTGTTCGACCGCGTCAACGTCCTGACATTCGAACAGGGCACGCCGAAAACCAAGTTCACCGCCAGCGGCACCTGGAACCTGGGACCCTGGGGCGCCACGCTGCGCGCGACACGCTACGGCAAGGTGCTGACGCCGGGCACGACGCCGGCGCTGGACCACACGATGTCGGCGAAGACGCTGGTGGACCTGGAAGGGCGCTGGAAGATCAATGAAGCACTGTCGGTGGCACTGGGCGCGGAAAACCTGTTCGACCAGTACCCGGACGCCTATCCCGCGGCGCTGAACACCACCGGCAACGCCCCGTTTACGAACTACTCGCCCTTCGGCCGCTCGGGCCGCTACGTCTACGCGCGCCTGACCTACGCGCTGTAGCGATCATCAAGTTTCCTCAAAAACAGGGTCCGTCCCTGTTTTTGAGGAAACGCGGCTCAGGCGCCCACCCAGGGCAATCCGGCCTTGCACCATCCGCCCACCGTCTTGCGGTGCCCCTCGGCATCCTTGTCTCCCTCGAACCCTTCCAGGATGTCGAAGCTGTTGGCATAGCCGTTCTCGGTGGCCAGTTTCGCGGCATGGCGGGAGCGTACGCCGGAACGGCACAGGAACAGCAGCACGTCGTCCTTGCCGGCCACGGCGGCAAGCTGGGCGAGGAAGTCCGGATTCGGCACGCCGCCCGGATACGTGCTCCACTGCACGGCACCATGCTGCGCGTCGTCGATCGCCACGCGTCCCACCCAGTCGCGTTCGGCGTTGGTGCGCACATCGACCAGGCGGACGGCTGGGTTGCCCTGGATCAGCTCGTGCGCTTCCTGGGGCGTGACTGCGCCAGCATAGGGCAGGCCATTGCCGCGCTCGCGGGCGCGCTCGAGAATGTCGTTAGTGCTCATTTGGCGTTAAATCCTTGGGATCTGTCTCTATCGTCGGAGGCATGAATGCAGGCAAAAATTCCGCCTGGACATTCATGCCACATTTTGGGGCGCATTGCGCAAACTTGGTGCAAAATGAACCAGCCGCACCAAAATTGGGCGAGTCACGCAATGTGCAATCTTGGTGCAATTCGCCGTGGGTTTCTGTACGGACGATTTTAGTTTCCGTAGGGAGCAAGATCAATGTAACTCGCTGCATATCGATAGTTGCTTCCTGCTGGCACGCTTCATGCATTAGGATGTACGAGTTTCCGCCGCACCATGTGCCGGCAGCCCTTTTCACTTAGGAGATACGTAATGGCACGCACCGCCGAAGAAGTCCTGCAATTGGTCAAAGACAACGAAGTCAAGTTCATCGACTTCCGTTTCGCCGATACCCGTGGTAAAGAGCAGCACGTCACCGTGCCCGTCTCCCACTTCGATATCGACAAGTTCGAAAGCGGCCATGCTTTCGACGGTTCTTCCATTGCAGGCTGGAAAGGCATCGAAGCATCCGACATGATCCTGATGCCGGACCCGACCACCGCCAACATCGATCCGTTCTTCGAAGAGACCACGCTGTTCATGCAGTGCGACGTGATCGAGCCGTCGGATGGCAAGGGCTACGACCGCGACCCGCGTTCGATCGCCAAGCGCGCCGAAGCCTACCTGAAGTCGTCCGGCCTGGGCGACACCGCCTACTTCGGCCCGGAACCAGAATTCTTCATCTTCGACTCCGTGAAGTGGAAGATCGACATGTCCGGCGCGATGGTCAAGATCGATTCCGACGAAGCGTCGTGGTCGACCGACAAGGACATCGAAGGCGGCAACAGCGGCCACCGTCCGACCGTCAAGGGCGGCTACTTCCCGGTGCCTCCGGTCGATTCGTTCCAGGACATGCGCTCGGAAATGTGCCTGATCCTCGAATCGATGGGCATTCCGGTCGAAGTGCACCACCACGAAGTGGCCGGCGCCGGCCAGAATGAAATCGGCACCAAGTTCTCGACCCTGGTCGAGCGCGCCGACTGGACGCAGAACATGAAGTACGTGATCTGGAACGTGGCGCACAGCTACGGCAAGACCGCCACCTTCATGCCGAAGCCGGTCGTGGGCGACAACGGCTCGGGCATGCACGTGCACCAGTCGATCTGGAAAGACGGCAAGAACCTGTTCGCCGGCGACGGCTATGCCGGCCTGTCCGACTTCGCGCTGTACTACATCGGCGGCATCATCAAGCACGCCAAGGCCCTGAACGCGATCACCAACCCGGGCACCAACTCGTACAAGCGCCTGGTGCCTGGCTACGAAGCACCGGTGAAGCTGGCTTACTCGGCACGCAACCGTTCCGCATCGATCCGCATCCCGCACGTGGCGAACCCGAAAGGCCGCCGCATCGAAACGCGCTTCCCGGACCCGCTGGCCAACCCGTACCTGTGCTTCGCCGCGCTGATGATGGCCGGCCTGGACGGTGTGCAGAACAAGATCCACCCGGGCGAAGCAGCGTCGAAAGACCTGTACCACCTGCCGCCGGAAGAAGACGCGCTGATCCCGACCGTCTGCGCATCGCTGGAAGAAGCGCTGGATCACCTGAACAAGGACCGCGAGTTCCTGACCCGCGGCGGCGTGTTCACCGATTCGATGATCGATGCCTACATCGAACTGAAGATGACGGAAGTCACGCGCATGCGCATGACCACGCACCCGGTCGAATTCGACATGTACTACTCGCTGTAATGGCGACGCTGCCGGAAGTGAAACACCGGTAGCCAACTCGACGCGGGGAGGGCATGAGCCATCCCCGCGTTTTTTTTCGGTTGTTGTATAGTCGGGGCATGATCGCACGCTGCTCGTTGTTACTGGTTCTACTGATGGCCACCGCTGGTGTTTCGGCGCAGATCTACCGCTGCACGGATGCCGAAGGGCGCAAGGAATACACGGATCGCCAGATCCGCGGCAGGCAATGCGTGCTGCTGGATTTGCCGAACGCGGCCATTCCGGCGCCGCCGCCAAGGGAAAGCGCACCGCGGCCCCGGCCACTGGGTGCGAATCCCTCTGCGAGCCCGTCCGCAAGCCCGTCCGGCAGCACGGCACCACGCAGCGGGTTTCCGCGCGTGGACACGTCCGAGCAGCGCGCCCGCGATGCCGACCGCCGCCAGATCCTGACCGACGAACTGAACGCCGAAATGCAGAAGCTGGGCGAGTTGCGCCGCGAATTCAACAACGGCGAGCCGGAACGGCGCGGCGACGAGCGCAACTACGCCAAGTACCAGGAGCGGGTGGCCAGCCTGCGCGACGCCATCGCCCGCTCGGAACAGAACGTGGCAGCACTACAGCGCGAGATCGCCAACATACGATGAAAATTGTGACCAATATCGCCCGTGCCGCGGCTGCGGCGGCGGGCGCCATCCCGCGTTCCCACACGTTCGCGGGGCTCGACCTGCTGGCCTCGGCGGTGGTGATCGTGGATGCCGAAGGCCGCATCGCCTTCGCCAACGCGGCCGCCGAGAACATGCTGGAGAGTTCGCTGAAGGCCCTGTCGCGCCAGCGGCTGTGCGACCTGTTTTCCCATCCCGCGGAGCTGGAACATGTGATCGTGCAGGCGCGCGCCCACAAGTTTTCCGACCTGCGGCAGGAACTGACGCTGGAGCGCCCCGCGCGCGAGCCGCTGCACGTGCATGCGATCGCCAGCGCAATGGACGAACCGGACGGCAATGTACTGCTGGAACTGCGCGAGACCGTGCAGCAGATGAAGCTGGACCGCGAAGAGCGCCTGCTGGACCAGAGCCAGGTCAACAAGGAGCTGATCCGCAACCTGGCCCACGAGATCAAGAACCCGCTGGGCGGCATCCGCGGCGCGGCCCAGCTGCTCGAGATGGAGCTGCCGCCGCTGCACCTGCAGCAGTTGCGCGAATATACGCAGGTGATCATCAAGGAAGCGGACCGGCTGCAGACGCTGGTCGACCGCCTGCTGGCACCGCACCGCCGTCCGCACATCGTGGGCGATGTCAACATCCATGAAGTGCTGGAGCGCGTGCGCAGCCTGATCCTGGCCGAGTTTCCGGCCGGCCTGACCATCGTGCGCGATTACGACGCCTCCCTGCCCGAGTTCCGCGGCGACAAGGAGCAGCTGATCCAGACCGTACTGAACATCGCGCACAATGCGGCCCAGGCGCTGGCCGAGCGCGTCGAAACGGGCGATGCGCAGATCACGCTGAAGACGCGGGTGGCGCGCCAGGTCACGCTGGCCAAGGTCCGTTATAACCTGGCATTAGATTTGCATATCATC
Organism: Pseudoduganella sp. jia 9; assembly: GCF_055502615.1. NCBI lineage: Bacteria > Pseudomonadati > Pseudomonadota > Betaproteobacteria > Burkholderiales > Oxalobacteraceae > Pseudoduganella > Pseudoduganella sp. jia 9. The sequence goes on from NZ_JBUPWE010000018.1 coordinate 160,332, forward strand.
GATAACGGACCGGGCATTCCGCCCCAGATCCGCGACCGCATCTTCTACCCGCTGGTATCGGGGCGCGATGGCGGCAGCGGCCTGGGTTTGACGTTGGCGCAAACCTTCGTGCACCAGCACATGGGCGTCATCGAATGCGAGAGCAGGCCCGGCTATACGGACTTCCGCATCCTGCTGCCCTTGCCATAAGCCGCGGGGCAGGCTGCCCGAGTCCCTGATGAATCCAAATTGCGGGAAGCACATTACATATGAAGCCAATCTGGATTGTCGACGACGACGAATCGATCCGCTGGGTACTGGAAAAAGCGCTGGCGCGGGAAAACCTCGCCACCAAGAGTTTTGCCAACGCGCGCGACGCCATCGCCGCGCTCGAGTACGAGACGCCGCAGGTGCTGGTGTCCGACATCCGCATGCCGGGCGACTCCGGTCTCGACCTGCTGTCGCTGGTGAAATCGCGGCTGCCGGGCCTGCCCGTCATCATCATCACCGCGTTTTCCGACCTGGACTCGGCCGTGGCGGCCTTCCAGGGCGGCGCCTTCGAATACCTGGCCAAGCCGTTCGACATCGACAAGGCCGTCGAACTGATCCGCCGGGCGCTGGACGAGAGCCTGCGCGAGGCCAGCGTGGAATCCGGCCCGGCCGATACCCCCGAGATCCTCGGCCAGGCACCGGCGATGCAGGAGGTGTTCCGCGCCATCGGCCGCCTGTCGCAATCGAACGTGACGGTGCTGATCACCGGCGAATCGGGTTCCGGCAAGGAACTGGTGGCGCGCGCGCTGCACAAGCACAGCCCGCGCGCACAGCAGCCATTCATCGCGCTGAACACCGCCGCGATCCCGAAGGATCTGCTGGAGTCGGAACTGTTCGGCCACGAGCGGGGCGCGTTCACCGGCGCCCAGGCCACCCGGCGCGGTCGCTTCGAGCAGGCCGAGAACGGCACGCTGTTCCTCGATGAAATCGGCGACATGCCGTTCGACCTGCAGACGCGCCTGCTGCGTGTGCTGTCCGACGGGCACTTCTACCGCGTCGGCGGCCACCAGCCGCTGAAGGCGAACGTGCGCGTGATCACGGCCACGCACCAGAACCTGGAGCAGCGGGTGCGCGACGGCCTGTTCCGCGAAGACTTGTTCCACCGCCTGAACGTGATCCGGCTGCGGCTGCCCAGTTTGCGGGAGCGCCGCGAGGACATCCCCATCCTGGTGCGCCACTTCCTGGTGCAGAGCGCCCGCCAGCTCGGCGTGGAAACCAAGCGCATGAGCGATGCCGCGCTGGCCTTCCTGCAAAGCCTGGACTTGCCCGGCAACGTGCGCCAGCTGGAAAACCTGTGCAACTGGATCACCGTGATGGCACCCGGCCAGACGGTGGAGGTGAAGGACTTGCCGCTGGAACTGTCCGAAGGGCAGAGCGCGATGCAGGCCGCACCCGAACTGCCGGTGCCGATGGCGCACAGCATGCCGCATGGCACCCCGCACGGTACGCCGATCGCCGCCGCGATGGCGCCCGCCGCGCCAGGCCCGGACGGCTGGCTGTCGCTGCTGGAACTGCAGGCGGCCACCATGCTGTCCGACGGCCAGCAGGACGTGATGGACGTTCTGGGCCGGCAGTTCGAATCCGCGCTGATCCGCACCGCGCTGAAGTACACGCATGGGCGCAAGAACGACGCCGCCGTACGGCTGGGCATCGGGCGCAACACGATCACGCGCAAGATCGCCGAACTGGGGATCGACGGGGCCAAGGAGGATTAAGGGTACTGCGAACCCGGCAATGACAGGATTTCAGGTAAGCTCCCGGTGTCGCCACCGGGAGCTTTTTTCTTGCAACGTATCGTCCTCGAATCCTCATGCTGATCAATTGCGTTGCTTACCAGGACGGCCGCAAGCTGGCCGACCTGCCGGTAGCCGACATCAGCCATTACCTGGCGCGCGACGATACCTTTGTCTGGGTGGCGATGCGCGATGCGACGCCGGCCGAGCTGGCGGAAATGCAGGAAGAATTCGGCCTGCACGAGCTGGCAGTCGAAGATGCGCAGCGCGGCCACCAGCGGCCCAAGATCGAGGAATACGGCGACTCGCTGTTCGTGGTGGTCAAGACCGTCGAGCAGCAGGGCGATGAGCTCCTGCTCGGCGAGATCGACATCTTTGTCGGCCGCAACTACGTGCTGTCGTCGCGCCAGAACAGCAGCCACGACCTGATGGGCGTGCGCGCCCGCGCCGAGCGCGAGCCGGACCTGCTGCGGCACGGCGCCGGCTTCGTGCTGTATGCGCTGATGGATGCCGTGGTCGACCGCTATTTCCCGCTGGTGGACGCCTTCGAATCCGAGCTCGAGCAGATCGAGGACCGCATCTTCACCGGCACCTCGCAGCGCGACAATATCGAACGGCTGTATGACCTGAAGCGCAAGGTGATGATCCTGCGCCATGCCGTGGCACCGCTGCTCGATGCGATCGGCAAGCTGCATGGCGGCCGGGTGCCGGCGGTGTGCGCAAACAGCCAGGAATATTTCCGCGACGTGCACGACCACCTGGCCCGCATCAACGGCATCCTCGATGCGATCCGCGACACGATCGCCACGGCGATCCAGGTGAACCTGTCGATGATCGCGCTGGAGGAAGGGGAGGTCAACAAGCGCCTCGCCGCATGGGCCGCGATCTTCGCCGTCATGACGGCATTTGCCGGCATCTGGGGCATGAACTTCGAGTTCATGCCCGAACTGAAATCACGCTACGGCTACCCGCTGGCGCTGGCGGCGATGTTTTCGGTGTGTATCTACCTGTACCGCCGCTTCCGCAAGGCGCGCTGGCTATAGTCGATTATCAAGAAGCAAAACTGGCAAAACTGGGGACGGACCCCTGTTTAGAGGAAATATGAAAAACTGGGGACGGACCCCTGTTTAGAGGAAATATGCGGCCCCTGCTTATGGCCCTGCATGCTTTGAAAATTTCCGGAAAACAGGGGTACGTCCCCAGTTTGCAGTTCTAAACTTTCCTGGAAACAGGGGTACGTCCCCAGTTTTGCGCTCAGGCGTTGTCGGCGGCGGCCATCGACAGCGCGACCGCTTCCGCCACCTTGATGCCATCCACGCCGGCCGACAGGATGCCGCCGGCATATCCGGCGCCTTCGCCGGCCGGGAACAGGCCGCGCGTGTTCAGGCTCTGCAGGTCGTCGTCGCGGCGCTTGATGCGGATCGGCGACGAGGTGCGCGTCTCCAGGCCCGTCAGCACCGCGTCGTGCTTGAAGTAGCCGCGCACCTGCCGGTCGAATGCCGGGAACGCCTCGCGCAGCGCCTCGGTGGCGTAATCCGGCAGGATCGTTGCCAGGTCCGTCAGGTGCACGCCCGGCTTGTACGACGGAATCACGGTGCCGAATTCGGTGGAAGGGCGGCCGGCGACGAAATCGCCCATCAGCTGGCCCGGCGCGTTGTAGTCTTCGCCGCCCAGGCGGAACGCCGCTTCCTCCAGCCTGCGCTGGAACTCGATGCCGGCCAGCGGCCCGCCCGGGTAGTCTTCCGGGCTGATCGACACCACGATGGCGCTGTTGGCATTGCGTTCGGCGCGCGAGTACTGGCTCATGCCGTTGGTGACCACGCGGCCCGGTTCGGAAGCCGCCGCCACCACGGTGCCGCCCGGGCACATGCAGAAGCTGTACACGGCCCGGCCGTTCTTCGCGTGGTGCACCAGCTTGTAGTCGGCCGCGCCCAGGATCGGGTGGCCGGCATTCGGGCCGAAGCGGCAGGTGTCGATCAGCGATTGCGGGTGCTCGACGCGGAAGCCGATCGAGAACGGTTTCGCTTCCACGTACACGCCGCGCTCGTACAGCGTCTGGAACGTGTCGCGCGAACTGTGGCCGATCGCCAGCACCACGTGGTTCGTGGCGATGCGCTCGCCGGAGGCCAGCAGCAGGCCGCGCACCTGGCGCACGCCGTTGCGTTCCTCGATATCGAAGTCGGTCACGCGCTGCTCGAAGCGGATCTCGCCGCCCAGCGCGACGATTTCCTCGCGCATCGCTTCGACCATCTTGACCAGGCGGAACGTGCCGATGTGCGGCTTGCTGACGTACATGATCTCTTCCGGCGCGCCGGCCTTGACGAACTCGGTCAGCACCTTGCGGCCCAGGTGGCGCGGGTCCTTGATCTGGCTGTACAGCTTGCCATCGGAAAACGTACCGGCGCCGCCTTCGCCGAACTGCACGTTCGATTCCGGGTTCAGCGCCCGCTTGCGCCAGAAGCCGAACGTGTCCTTGGTGCGCTCGCGAACCGTCTTGCCGCGCTCCAGCACGATCGGATTCAGGCCCATCTGCGCGAGGATCAGCGCGGCAAACAGGCCGCATGGGCCCATGCCGATGACGACCGGGCGCGGCTGCCGCGCATCCCGGTTGACGCCATGCGCGACGTATTTGTACGCCATGTCGGGCGATGGCATCAGGTGCACGTCGCGCGCATTGCGGGCCAGCACGCCGGCTTCGTCCGTCGTTTCCAGGTCCACCGAATAAATCAGGACGATATGCGCTTTCTTGCGCGCGTCGTAGCTGCGCTTGTGCACCGTGAATTGCAGCAAGGCTTCGGCGGTGATTCCCAGTCTTTCGAGGATCGCCTCCTTTAACGCTGATTCATCGTGATTTAAAGGCAGTTTGATTTCATTTAAGCGGAGCATGTCAAATCTTCAAGAGGTCGGCACGGCCCGGGTCGAGGAGGGCGGCGCAAGGAAACCCTCCATTGTACCGGAAGCCAGGGCAAAGAGCCGCATTTCCCTGTTGCACCATCTTGGTGCGTGCGCCGATATGGACGAAAAACGCACCACTTCCTAACGTTTCTGTAGCGATTTTCAGGTAACTGTTGTATCTGAGCCGCAAACCAATCTTTCTCAATTGACACCCCAATTGGCCATGTGGTCAGATTTGTCATCGGACCACTTTTGAGTTAGATCAACGGACGTCCGGTGGAATCGTCCAAAAGGTGATTCGGCAGGAATTGTTGGGACATATAAACAGAGCTGTGCCGGTGCTGGCGGATCCGCCAAAACGGGTCCGCCTAAGCTTTTCTACCGAACAAGCTTATTAAATAAGGAAATACAAACAATGTTGAGAAAAACTGTTCTGGCCCGTGCGCTGCAAGTTGCGTTCACGGCAGGCGCGTTGTCGATGGCGGTCGCGCCGACCGTCATGGCACAGTCGAACGCGGCAGGTTCGGTCTACGGTAAAATCACCGCTGGTTCGGGCGATACCATCATTCTGAAAAGCAACGACACGAACCAGACCCGCACGAGCTCCATCGAGCCCAACGGCACTTTCCGCGTCACCAACTTGCCGCTCGGCAATTACAGCGCAACCCTGCAAAAAGGCGGCAGCGTAGTCAGCACCACGACGCTGGACGTTATCGCCGGCCAGGGTGTCGAAGCCGTCTTCGCGACCGCAGGCATGACGTCGGTCCAGGTGACCGGCCGCCGCAGCCGCATCGACATCTCCAACTCCACCAACGGCGCCACGTTCAGCGCGCGCGAACTGGAAAAGCTGCCAATCGCCCGTAACGTCGAGGCGATCGTGCAACTGGCGCCGAACACCACCCGCGGCGACCCGACCTACGCGGCCGGTGCCAGCTTCGGCGGCGGCGGTGCTTCGGAAAATGCCTATTACATCAACGGCTTCCCTGCCACCAACCCGCTGACCCAGCTGGGCGCAATGGAGCTGCCGTTCGGCGCCATTGCCCAGGCCACCGTGCTGACGGGCGGCTTCGGCGTGGAATTCGGCCGTTCGGTCGGTGGCGTGATGAACATCACCACCAAGTCCGGTACCAACACGTGGGAAGCAGGCGGCTACGCATCCATCACGCCGGCGTCCACCCGCGCCAAGTACCAGGATTACTACTACGGTAACACCGGTGCATTCCCGGTCACGGCCACCACGCCGAACGGTACCGACAACACGCTGCGCCTGCGCCGCGAAGACAACCAGGTCAAGCAGACGCAGTACTCGGCCTACGTCGGCGGCCCGATCATCCAGGACAAGCTGTTCATGTTCGCCGCCCTGGAACAGACCAGCCTGGAAAGCAATGGCGTCTACCTGGCGCGTACCGCCCTGACGCTGGACGACAACGGCTGGCGCGACTACGAGACGAAGACGAACCGCTACTTCTTCAAGCTCGACTACAACATCACCGACAATCACCGCCTCGAGTTCACGACGCTGGGCGACCTGCCGGAAACCGATACCCAGTACCGCTCGTACAACTACGCGACCCGCGCCGTCGGTAACACCGTCAACTCGGCCACGCACGAGGAATACGGCCCGTTCAACCCGAACGGCGGCGAAGCCAAGATCCTGCGCTACGTGGGCAACCTGACCGACGACCTGACCGTGACCGCGCTGTTCGGCAAGTCCGAAGCCGAGCACATCTACACCCCGGAAGGCTATGATCCGACCCTGGCACAGGTGTCGGCACTGCCGGATACCCAGGTTCCGGGCCTGAACTACTCGGGCGGCCAGCCGTTCTCCGACGACCAGCCGTTCACCGGCGCGCGCGACGAAGTCATCTCCAAGCGTCTGGACATCGAATACCGCCTCGGCAACCACACGCTGAAGGCCGGTATCGACAACAACAAGATGAAGTCGATGAACGCGGGCGACCAGCGTGCCGGTGGCGTGCTGTGGACCTACGGCCGTACGCCGACCCCGTCGCAGCCGTTCGCAGTGGCAGGCGGCACCGTTCCGGCGCTGGCTTCCCTCGGCGGCTACGCTGCCCAGGGCTACTACGTGAGCCGCAACCGTACCTCGACCGTGTCGAACGCCTTTGCAGGCCAGGACGCGCAATACCTGGAAGACCGCTGGCAAGTCACCAAGGACGTCGCCGTCACCGTCGGCGTGCGTCGCGAGGGCTTCTACAACGCCAACCAGGATGGCACGAAGTACATCGAGATGAAGAACCAGATCGCTCCGCGCGCTTCGGCAGTGTGGGACGTGAACGGCGACGCATCGTTCAAGGTCTTCGGTAGCGCCGGCCGCTACACCGTGCAGATGCCGACGATGATCGCACTGCGCGGCGCCAACGGTTCGCTGAACGCCGACGAGTACTTCGCGTACACCGGCACGGACGCCAACGGCGCCCCGACCGGCCTGACCCCGCTGACCGGCGTCCTGTCGGCCAACAGCGAGTTCGGCCAGGCCAAGGATCCGGTCACGGTTGCCGCGATGGACATGAAGCCGTCGTTCCAGGATGAACTGACGCTGGGCCTGGAAAAGATGATCACGCCGGAATACAACTTCGGTGCGAAAGCAACCTACCGCAAGCTGAAGTCGACCATCGACGACCTGTGCGACGGCCGTCCGTTCGAAGCGTATGCCGCAGCGAACAACATCGCCGTGTCCGACGACTGGCACTTCGCCTGCGCATCTTTCAATCCGGGCGAAGCCAACGACTTCATGGTCGACTACGGCATGAACGGCAACTACACGAAAGTGCACCTGACCAAGGAAGCCCTGGGCTTCGAGGAAGCCAAGCGTACGTATGCCGCGCTGGACTTCTTCCTGGAGCACCCGTACCGCAACGGCTGGTACGCCAAGGTGAACTACACGCTGTCGCGCAGCAAGGGTAATACCGAAGGCCAGACGCTGTCCGATACCTCGACCGGCCAGGGCGACGTTGCCGCCACCCAGACCTGGGACTACAAGGAGCTGATGGACTACGCGTACGGCCTGCTGCCGAACGACCGCAAGCACCAGGTCAAGGCAATCGGCTACTACGACGTGACCCCGGAAATCACCGTTGGTGGTGCTGCCGTGTTCGCTTCGGGCCGTCCGCGTTCGTGCTCGGGTACCAACCCGAACACCGTGGGTACCGACTACAACTACCAGTCCGCTTCGCACTACTGCTTCGGCGCGACCGGCAGCCAGAACGTGCCGTCGCCGCGTGGCACCGTTGGCCGCCTGCCATGGGAAAAAACGGTGGACCTGAACGTGGTCTATCGTCCGACGTTCTTCAAGGGCCTGGCTCTGAAGGTCGACGTGTTCAACGTGCTGAACGACCAGAACGTGCAGAAGGTCTACGAGCGCTACAACACCAACCAGGCGCGTTACGCCCTGTACGAAGCACAGATCTACCGTTCGGCTCCCCGTTCGGCACGCTTCTCGGCCGAGTACAACATCCGCTTCAACTGATCCCTGGTTGAGCACCCTGCGCTGCCGGTTAGCCGGCAGTAAAAAAAGCCCGCGGAAGCGATTCCGCGGGCTTTTTTCATGCGTGCCCGCTTTTGTAATGCAGCGCATTCCGCCCGCGCCCGGGCCTTTTAATTCCGCTATTCACCATCAACCCGGCCTGAATAAAACCGAACCCTCCCAAGGTGGAGGGTGGGTGGATTGCCGGCGTGGCCGATATTAATACCGCGGCCGTGCCATCGATGAATGGCGCGGCAGGATATTCAGTGAGCTATTGCGCCAGGTAAATAAACTTTCGCAAGCGAAAAGATTTGAGTCGCCGGCATGAATCATTTTCGCCCGTCAATATGTGCCACCCCCGGCACCCTCGCGCCAGCCCTGCGGGCGCCCGTGCCGTTGCCTCGGCAGGGCCGGCCCGGTCGCACGGGCAGCGGCGCTCTCCCCCTGAAGAGAGTCGAGTTCCAGCTGATCGGCATATGTGTTGTAAGGATGCCGCGCACGGAAGTTTGTAATTTGACACCTCATTTCGCCCTATGGTCATATTCGGGTTCGGAAATCCATATTAAAACAGCCACTGGCTTTCCGTGAGAGTCGTCCTCCAGCGTTAATTCACTGGAATAGCAGGGACAATATAAACAAAGCCATGCCGGATGAAACGGGCTGTTGAACGGTTACGTCCAGGTTTTCTACCGAAACAGGCTTTCTCACTGAGGAATTACACAATGTTGAATAAAAAGGTTCTCGTGCGGTCGCTTGCGCTGGCATTTGGCGCAGCGGCCGCGCTTCCCGCGCTGGCACAAAACACTGTCTCGGCCCAGCCCGCGCAGGCGGCCGACGCCGCGCAGCAGCCGATACAGCGCGTTACGGTGACGGGCTCCCTGATCAGCCGCGCCGACAAGGAAGCGCCCAGCCCCGTGCAGGTGCTGACGGCCGATGACATCGCCAAGACCGGCTACACCTCCATCGCCGAAGTGCTGACCAACCTGGCCTCCAACGGGCAGGGCACGCTGGGCAGCGGCTTTGCCGGCGCATTCGCCAACGGCGGCTCCGGCGTGTCGCTGCGCGGCCTCACCGTGGGCCTGACCCTGGTGCTGATCGACGGCCACCGCATGGCACCGTATCCGCTGTCCGACGACGGCCAGCGCCAGTTTGTCGACGTGTCGGCGATCCCGTTCGATGCCGTCGAGCGCATCGAGGTGCTGAAGGATGGCGCCTCGGCGACGTACGGCTCGGACGCCGTGGCGGGCGTGGTCAACGTGATCCTGAAGAAATCGTTCAATGGCCTGAGCCTGAAAGCCGATGCGGGCAAATCGCAGCATGGCGGCGGCAACACCAAGAAGGTATCGCTGACCACCGGCATCGGCGACCTGCAGGATGACGGCTACAACGCCTTCATTTCGGCGGAATACCGCGAAGCGGACCCGATCAGGCTGTCGCAGCGCTCCGGCTACGACTGGGCCAGCGGCGACTGGCGCGCACGCGGCGGTATCGACACCAACCGCGGCGTGCCGACCACGGCCAACAACTTCCTGGCCCATGCCAGCAGCCCGTACTTCTACAACCCGGCGGGCACGGGCGGCGCCAACAACCCGGCCAATTTCCAGTTCCTCGATCCGGACTGCAATTACGCGAAATACCGCGCCGGCGGCTGTCTCGTGCCCGACACCTACTCGTTCATCCAGCCCGAATCGCGCAATGTCAACGTGCTGGGCGGCTTCACGAAGAAGCTGAACGAGGACTGGACGCTGGCGCTGAAAGCATCGATGTTCCGGCGCGAGAGCGAAAACAACCGCGGCTGGCCGCTCACGTTCAGCCAGACCAGCTTTGGCGGCTTCACAGCTTTGGTGCCGGGCGAGGTGCCGCGCCTTTCCCAGGGCATTCCCTCCACGCTGTTCGCACCGGGCGTGCAGGGCAACCAGCTGGGCGCTCCCGCGCGCCTGTACGGGCATGTCCCGGGCCTGAATGCCGCGTCCACCAACGAGAATACCTCTACGTCGACCCGCTTCGTGGCGGACCTGAACGGCAGTGCGTATGGCTGGGACATCAATGCCGCTGCGGGCTACACGCGGGTGAAGACGGAATCCGATTACTCCGGCTACGTCAACCGCCTCGAGCTGTACCGGCTGCTGAACAACGGCACCTTCAATCCGCTGGGCGGCAACGCGCCGGACGTGATGGCCCTGGTGTCGCCCCGCTTCAGCAATGAATCCACGTCGGTGCTGAAGTTCTTCGAAGCCAATGCGCAGCGCGAGATCGGCCAGCTGCCGGGCGGTCCGCTGAACATGGCGGTGGGCGTGAACTGGAAGAAGAAAGACCTGGACGCACCGTCGGCCGACCTGCTGGCGCGCGGGATCGTGGGGAACGGCGGCGCCTACGTGTTCGGCGAGGAAACCAACTCGGCGGTGTTTGCCGAGCTGGAAGGCGATGTCATCAAGGATGTGCTGGTCAACCTGGCGGCACGCTACGACCACTACGATACCTACGGCAATTCGTTCACGCCGAGCGCCAAGTTCAAGTGGAACATCACGCCGACGGTGTCGCTGCGCGGTACGTTCGCGCGGGGCTTCCGCGCGCCGAACGCTGCCGAAGTGGGCACCGCCTCGTCGATCTTCTCGTCCTATACGGCCGACGACCCGATCCTGTGCGCGAACGGCAATCCGCAAACGGCCGGCAACGTGCCGACCGCGTGCAACCTGACGCCGGCCTTCGTGCAGATCACCAATCCCGACCTGCAGCCGGAAAAATCGAAGTCGTTCACGGTGGGCCTGATCGTCGAGCCGATCCGCAATGTCAGCGCCACGCTGGACTGGTACAGCATCGATGTGAAGAACCAGATCACCAGCGCCGCCACGCTGCCCGGCTTCGTGCCGAGCTTCGTGCGCAACCCGATCGCGCCGGTGGAAATCTCCAACGGCGACGGCACCACCACCAGCGGGCTGCCCAGCGTCGGCACCATCGCCTACGCCACCACGGACTACGTGAACGCCGGCGGCACCAAGACCTCGGGCGTGGAACTGAACCTGTCGGCGCGCCAGCGGCTCGGCGAATACGGCAACGTGCGCGGCGAGCTGACGTTCAACCACATGATCAGCTACGAGCTCGAGGCGGCCGGCGTCACGTACCAGCTGGCCGGCACGCACGGCCCGTCCACCGTGTCGGGCAATACCGGCAATCCGAAGAACCGCGCCCAGCTGACGCTGGGCTGGGAGCGCGGCCCGGTGGGCGTCACCACCACGGTGAACTGGGTCGACAAGTTCTCCGCGCTGGACCCATCGGTGGGTTCGAACGACTGCGCCAGCGCGGCGAACATCTCGGGCCGCAATTACTTCTTTGGCGGCGATACCCCGGCGCACTACTGCACCATCCGTTCGTTCACGACGGCCGACCTGAACGTGACGTACAAGCTGAGCAACAACTGGACGCTGCGCGGTGCGATCCTGAACCTGTTCGACCGCGAGCCGCCGATCGACGTGGGCACGTACTCGAACGCGAACACGCAGGCGTCGTACAACGGTTCGCTGCACCAGTCGGGCGCCGTGGGCCGCTACTTCAGCGTGGGCGCCAGCTACGCGTTCTGACCTGCCTGACCGGGCGGCCTTCGGGCCGCCCTCCCGAAAAAGCGGCTTCGGCCGCTTTTTTTACGGCTGCGCGGTCACATCCCGCCCCACACGGCGGCCAGCATCGACAATGCCGCCAGCGCCGCCGTTTCCGTGCGCAGCACGCGCGGCCCCATCGATACCATCGTCGCGCCGGCGCGCACCGCGGCATCTTCTTCCTCGTCCGTGAAGCCGCCCTCGGGCCCCACCAGCAGCGTTACCGGCTGCGCACCGGCGTCGCGTGCCCACTCCACCAGCGAGGACGTGGCGCGCGGCGACAGCAGCAGGCGCGGCCCGGCGGCCGGCGTGCCGATCCAGTCGCGGAACTCGGCCGGTTCGGCCACGCTTGCCAGCCGGTTGCGGCCGCTCTGCTCGGCGGCGGCCACGACGACTCCGCGCCAGTGTTCCAGTTTCTTCTGCGCCCGCTCGGCGGAAAGGCGCACCACGCAGCGCCGCGCCGCCAGCGGCTGCACGGCGGCCACGCCCAGTTCGACCGCCTTTTCAACGATCCAGTCCATCTTCGTGCCTTCCGGCAGGCCCTGGGCCAGGGTGACGGGGTAGGGCAGTTCGACATCGCGCGCAGCGAAGGCGCGCACCTCGGCCGTTGCCCGTTTCTTGCCCACGTCGGTCAGGACGGCTTCGTACTGGCCGCCCGTGCCGTTGAACAGGGTCAGGGTGTCGCCTGGCCCCAGGCGCACGACATGGATATGGTGGGCAACCTCGGCCGGCAGGTCCAGCAGGGCGCCGGCGGCGAGGGGAGCGTCGATGTAAAAGCGTGGCATCGTTATAAAGATAAGTCCGGAATGCACTGATTTTAAGCGCCGGCGCCGGCCTCTGGTAAAATAGCGGGCTACGCAGCCAAGGCGGTTTCAGCATGGTGGCAGTTCGGCAGTCCACTAACCAGCTCGAAACGGCTTGTAGCCCCCGGAATTCCAAACCTCCCGCACCAACTGATTATGAACGCTAAGCTCCCCCACACCCAGATGGCCAACGCGATCCGCGCGCTGGCGATGGACGCCGTCCAGAAAGCCAACTCCGGTCACCCAGGCATGCCGATGGGCATGGCCGAGATCGCCGTAGCGCTGTGGAGCGGCCACCACCGCCACAACCCGGCCAATCCGGACTGGGTCAACCGCGACCGCTTCCTGCTCTCCAACGGCCACGGCTCGATGCTGCACTATGCGCTGCTGCACCTGTCCGGCTACGACGTGTCGATGGACGACATCCGCGGCTTCCGCCAGCTGCATTCGAAGACGCCGGGCCACCCGGAAGTCGACATCACGCCGGGCGTGGAAACCACCACCGGCCCGCTGGGCCAGGGCCTGGCCAATGCCGTCGGCATGGCGCTGGCCGAGTGGCTGCTGGCGAACGAATTCAACAAGCCGGGCCATGACGTCGTCGATCACTACACGTACGCGTTCGTCGGCGACGGCTGCCTGATGGAAGGCATCTCGCACGAAGTGTGCTCGCTGGCCGGCACGCTGGGCCTGAAGAAGCTGATCGCGCTGTACGACGACAACGGTATCTCGATCGACGGCAAGGTCGAAGGCTGGTTCACCGACGATACGCCGAAGCGCTTCGAAGCCTACGGCTGGAACGTGATCCGCGACGTCGACGGCCATGATGTCAGCGCCGTCGATGCCGCCATCGAGCAGGCCAAGAAGTCCGACAAGCCGACGCTGGTGTGCTGCAAGACCATCATCGGCAAGGGTTCGCCGAACCTGCAGGGTGGCGACAAGGTGCACGGCGCCGCGCTGGGCGACAAGGAAATCGCCGCCGTCCGCGAATACATCAGTTGGGGCCACGAGCCGTTCATCGTGCCGGAAGAAGTCAACACCGCCTGGAACTTCAAGGACAAGGGTGCTTCGTTCGAAACCGAATGGAACACGAAGTTCGACGCGTACGCTGCCGCTTTCCCGGCCGAAGCCGCCGAACTGAAGCGCCGCATGAACGGCGACCTGCCGGCCAATTTCGACGAGACGCTGAAGGCCGCCATCGCTTCCTGCGTCGAAAAGAAGGAAACCATCGCCACCCGCAAGGCATCGCAGAACGCGATCCAGGCCCTGTCGGCCATCCTGCCGGAATTCCTGGGCGGCTCGGCCGACCTGACCAGCTCGAACCTGACGAACTGGAAAGAGTCGACCAACATCCGTTCCGGCAAGCCGGGCAACCACGTCAACTACGGCGTGCGCGAATTCGGCATGAGCGCGATCATGAACGGCGTGGCCCTGCATGGCGGCTACATCCCGTTCGGCGCCACGTTCCTGACCTTCTCCGACTACAGCCGCAACGCGCTGCGCATGGCCGCGCTGATGAAGCAGCGCTCGATCTTCGTGTTCACGCACGATTCGATCGGCCTGGGCGAAGACGGCCCGACCCACCAGTCGGTCGAGCACGTGTCGTCGCTGCGCCTGATCCCGAACCTGGACAACTGGCGTCCGGCCGACACCGTCGAATCGATGGTGGCCTGGGGCGAAGCGGTCAAGCGCAAGAACGGCCCGAGCACGCTGATCTTCTCGCGCCAGAACCTGCCGTACCATGAGCGCACCGAGCAGGCCATCGCCGACATCGCCAAGGGCGGCTACATCCTGTCCGACGAAGCGGACGCGAAAGTCGTGCTGATCGCCACCGGCTCCGAGGTGGAACTGGCGGTGAACGCCGCCGCCGCGCTGAAGAGCGAAGGCATTGCCGCCCGCGTGGTGTCGATGCCGTCGACCGACGTGTTCGACCGCCAGGACGCGGCCTACAAGGCCAGCGTGCTGGGCAAGGGCATCCCGCGCGTGGCGGTGGAAGCCGGCGTGACCGATTTCTGGTACAAGTACGTGGGCCTGGAAGGCGCCGTGGTCGGTATCGACACGTTCGGCGAATCCGCCCCGGCCAGCGTGCTGTTCAAGCACTTCGGCTTCACGGTCGAGAACGTAGTGGCGAAAGCCAAAGCTGTTATTGCTGCATAAAGAGACCCAGGACGCCCCGCTCGTGTAGCGGGGCGTTTTACAATAAGAATTGTTTTTCTTTTATCAGGAGTACATGTAATGACGATCAAGGTAGCTATCAACGGTTATGGCCGCATCGGCCGCAACGTGCTGCGCGCTTTCTACGAAGGCGGCAAGAAGCAGGACATCCAGATCGTGGCCATCAACGATCTGGGCAACGCGCAATCGAACGCGCACCTGACCCGTTACGACACGGCCCATGGCAAGTTCAACGGCACCGTGGAAGTCGACGGCGATTTCATGATCGTCAACGGCGACAAGATCCGCGTGTTCGCGCAGCGCAATCCTGCTGAAATTCCATGGGGCGAGCTGGGCGTGGACGTCGTGCTGGAGTGCACCGGCTTTTTCACCACCAAGGAAAAGGCCTCGGCCCACCTGAAGGGCGGCGCCAAGAAAGTCATCATCTCGGCACCGGGCGGCAAGGATGTCGACGCGACGATCGTGTTCGGCGTCAACGAAGGCGTGCTGAAAGCGTCGGACACCGTGATCTCGAATGCTTCGTGCACCACCAACTGCCTGGCCCCGCTGGTCAAGCCGCTGAACGACGCGATCGGCGTGGAAACCGGCCTGATGACCACCGTGCACTCGTACACCAACGACCAGGTGCTGACCGACGTGATGCACGAAGACCTGCGCCGCGCCCGTTCGGCCACCCAGTCGATGATCCCGACCAAGACCGGCGCCGCCGCCGCGGTCGGCCTGGTGCTGCCGGAACTGAACGGCAAGCTGGACGGCTTCGCGATCCGCGTGCCGACCATCAACGTGTCGCTGGTCGACCTGTCGTTCATCGCCAAGCGCGACACCACCGTCGATGAAGTCAACCAGATCATGAAGGCGGCTGCCGAAGGCGCGCTGGCAGGCGTGCTGACCTACCAGACCGAACCGCTGGTGTCGGTGGACTTCAACCACAACCCGGCCTCGTCGAACTTCGACAGCACGCTGACGAAAGTCTCCGGCCGCCTGGTGAAGGTCTCGTCGTGGTACGACAACGAGTGGGGCTTCTCGAACCGCATGCTCGACACCACCGTCGCGCTGATGAACGCGAAGTAATCGTTCCCGCAGTACCCGTAAAAAAAGGTTCTTCGCGGGGAATGGGGGAAGACGGGATTGACGATCTGAGCAGGAAGTGGTGGCGGGGGTCTGAAGTTGGTAGATTGATAGTCGCCAAACAAGTCAATCTTTCAAACCACCGCCATGCTCAATGCTATGTCGTCTCTCCCGTTTTGGGAAGGCCATATTCTCGACTCCGTCCAAGAACAGAAAGACGGTTCCCTGCTGATCGTTCTCGAACCCTGTCCGACAAGTGATGCTTTGTGTGGGTCGTGCCGCCAGCCTTGCGCCTTGGTGCATGAGCGCCGAAGACGCAAGGTGCGCGACCGCGATATTCTGGACAAACGCGTCTGGCTTGATGTGCCAGTGCGGCGACTGGACTGCCATCACTGTAATGCACGGGTTGCCGAGCACATTGTCTGGCTTGACCGGCGTTCACGCATTACGCATCGTGTGCGCCTGTGGGTCGAGGCGCTGGCGCAACTGCTTCCGATAGCACATGTGGCCCGGCTGACCGGCCTACACTGGCATACCGTCAAAGAGATCGATCATCGGCGCTTGAAGCACTTGCATGCTGACTTCTCAGCAGAGGGTGTACGGCGCCTGGTGATGGACGAATTCGCCCTGCACAAGGGACACCGCTATGCCACTGTCGCGCTCGATGCTGAACGGATGCGCGTATTGTGGGTTGGAGAAGGCAATAGCCGGGAAGCGATCCGGCCATTTTTCGAGATGCTGGGACCGGAAGGCTGCCAGCGGATTGAAGCCGTGGCGATGGACATGAACACGGCTATGGATCTCGAAGTGCGCCAGCAATGCCCCAATGCCGAGGTGGTCTACGACCTATTTCATGTCGTGGCCCGTTTTGGCCGCGAAGTCGTTGACCGGGTACGGGTCGATCAAGCCAATGCACTACGTGCAGAGCCAAAAGCCCGTCAGGTCATCAAGCGCAGCCGATGGCTTTTGCTGCGTAATCGCGACAATCTCAAAACCGACCAGGCGATCAAACTTGACGAACTGCTCGCCGCCAACCAGCCCTTGGCAACGGTCTACCTGCTCAAGACCGAACTGAAAGAGATCTGGTATGCGCCATCGGCCTGGGAAGGTGCTCGTCGATGGAAAACCTGGCTCAAGCTCGCCCTGGAAAGCCAGATCGCACCGCTGATCCAGTTCGCTAAACGCTTGGCCAAATACCGGCGCGGTATCTTGGCTTCGGCCATCTATCCGATGAACTCATCCATCCTGGAAGGCGTCAACAATCGCATCAAAGTGATCAAACGCATGGCTTACGGATTCCGGGACGCATCCTACTTCTTCTTGAAAATCAAGAATGCGTTCCCCGGCAAAGTGCGATGAACC